>NZ_JBSSMA010000068.1:0-1084 GCF_053891095.1 Soonwooa purpurea | reverse complement strand
AAACGTTAGCAGAAAGTCTTCACAAACAGAACTTATGAAAGAACTACTTGAAAGTATTTCAACTAGAGAAACTTCTATTATATTTTGGTCAATTTTAATCTTCTCAATTTTAATATTTATTGCTCGAAAAGAGTTCTTAAATGTATTAAAAGCGTTTTTTAATTATAAAATTATTCTACCTTTAATAGGTTTTGCAATTTATTGTACAATAATCATATACATTTTATCTGTTTTTCACCTTTGGGATGTAAAACTTTTGAAGGATACTTTAATTTGGTTTTTTACTGCTGGAGTAATCGTATTCTTCAACTCTAACAAAATAAGTAACACAAACTATTTTATTGAAATATTAAAAGATAATTTAAAAATAATTATTTTTTTAGAATTTGTATTGAACTTCTACACTTTCAGTTTAATAACTGAATTTATTTTAATACCTATTTTAACTTGCATAACAATACTATATGAATATTCTAAACATACAATGTTGAAGAATCCGGAACATATCAAAGTAAATAAATTTTTGAAGTCTGTATTATCAATATTTGGCTTTATTATGTTAGCTTCTGTTTTAAATAAATCAATTGGTGATTATAAAAATCTCTTTACAATAGACAATCTCAAGTCAATATATTTACCAATTATATTAACTATTTTGACTATTCCATTTTATTATTTACTGGCTTTATATATGATTTATGAAGAGTTTTTTATAAGAATTGATTTTATGTTTAATGATCAGAAAATAAAGAAAGAATTAAAAAAACAAATTCTAGTAAATGCTAATTTTAATCTAAATTATCTAAGTAACATAAAAAAGAATATTGTTAAAAGTGAGATTTATACAAATAATATTTCAAGTTATATTAAGACAATAAAAAAATAAGACCTTCTGCTAACATTGTATTGGCAAAATGCGGGGGAAAGTGCAAAATTGAAAAGCAGAAAAAATAATCCGCTCATGCTTTTCAATTCTGCAAATTTTTGTAAGTTAGCAGTATTGAAAAAGCATTCGCTACGTTTGTTCTTTCTTGAACTTTCAGTTCTCCGAAAGCCCGCACTTCGCCAATACTTTTTCCGTTAG
>NZ_JBSSMA010000067.1:0-1101 GCF_053891095.1 Soonwooa purpurea | reverse complement strand
TATTTTAATGTATTCTATAAGTAAAAACTGTACAAAAATTGTCAAAGATTATGAAAAAGGCCGCTCAATGAATAAGATTTATTAGATCATTCGATATACTAGCGGTCTGACCCGGTTTCACTCGGGTATTGAAGACATTTAGCAGTGAATTAAGGGCAACCATATCGCTGTTTGTGTTTATATGGGGCCCTGGCGGTCAATATAAGGGCAGTTTATCAATGTCGCGGGTAACAGGGATACATGATGCAGATGTGATAGAATTCCTTCCAAACCCATGAACATCTCACTGGAAATACGTTGGTTAGGATTCCATTTAACCACTCCAGAGAATTTATCAATTTATCGATTTTCGATACAATGCGGGCCCCCATTTGCAATCTTAGGGTGGTTCTTTAATGCTTTGGGTGTGAGCAACGCGTGGTGTAAATTTGGTCGAAATCCGTTGAAAATTACGAAAGATATCTATAAATATCTGTTTTATTGTGTTTTTGTGATAAATGCCTTTTGTTTAAATATTTATCGAATTTTGGGTATTTGGCGGTGCTAATACAACAATCGAACCAATAAGGTTAAAAAGATAGCCATAAGTAATGGTCTTGTCGATTTTCATCGGAATTGCTTGACAATCTTGCAAACGCCACTGCGTTTAGTACTTAGTAACCGTAGTGGCCAATGGGTTAGCCAGGGGGGGTTTTGGGCCACAGGGGCCGCATTATTGATCGCATCGTAATGGGACCCTCTATATTGGGTGCGCTAAGAGGTAAGGATACTATGTGTAAAATTTGAGCAAAATCGAACAAAGCGTCTAGGAGGAGTTTAATGGAAACAGACAGAAAGACAGAAAAACAGAATGACAGAGACTACAACTTTATATAGGTAGAGATGTAGGGGTGACAAGACTTTCAGACCACCCTGTAGTATAATCTACAGGATGGTCCGAAAGTCTTGTCACCCCAACCAAATAGAAGAACAAGTAATGGAAACAGACAGAAAGACAGAAAAACAGAATGACAGAGACTACAACTTTATATAGGTAGAGATGTAGGGGTGACAAGACTTTCAGACCACCCTGTAGTATAATCTACAGGATGGTCCGAAAGT
>NZ_JBSSMA010000066.1:0-1101 GCF_053891095.1 Soonwooa purpurea | reverse complement strand
CTGTTCCCATTCCGAACACAGAAGTTAAGCCCTCTAGCGCCGATGGTACTGCTAACGCGGGAGAGTAGGTCGCCGCCAGTTTTTATTTGAAAGCTCATCAACATTGTTGATGAGCTTTTTTTGTTTTTATGCTATAAGCAATAACCAAAAAGCAATAACCAAAAAGCAATAGCTATAAGCACTAGCAATAAGCTACAAGCAATAAGCTACAACTCCTTCTACTTTTTTAGTGTTATTCTAACATCTAAACTTTAAACTCTAAACCTTAAACTCTAACCCCTGAGATATCAACTCTCAACTCCTAACCTAGCCCCGATTGATCGGCGTGTTTGAGCTCTTTTTGTATGTTGCTGGAAAACAACTTGGCATAAAAAAGCGAGTAGTGAAAGCGGGAAAATGCTAATAAAAAATAATATTTTAGCTCATACTGCCAGCAAATTTAATCAAGCTCATTTGCTGAATTTTTTGTTTTATAATAAATATTTACTTTTCTTTTAATTTTTAGTACTATAAATTATCGTAAGTTTTATTTAGAACTTAGCATTGACTACTGGAAGATGACAGTCGTAAACCATTGTCTATAGCTTTAAAGTTTTTATGTTATGTGCTAATGTCGTTATTGTAAACTCGAAGTTCCTTAGTTTTATGTATGGATATTAGTCACTAATCTTTTTGAAAGACTAGATGTTAGTAAATAGTTGAGAGTCGTAAAATGTATGTAATCAGTGATTTATGAATATATTTATCCACATTGTAAACTATATATTAACAAAATTTGGATGCGATTAATAAAACGCCCTACATTTGCAGAACCAAAAAATGGTAGAGAAGCTGCTTTTAGAAATTAAGTTTAAAAAGAATTAAGATT
The DNA here is from genome assembly GCF_053891095.1 of Soonwooa purpurea. NCBI lineage: Bacteria > Pseudomonadati > Bacteroidota > Flavobacteriia > Flavobacteriales > Weeksellaceae > Soonwooa > Soonwooa purpurea. Next base: position 233 of record NZ_JBSSMA010000066.1, on the reverse strand, counting down.
TAATTTGGATTTAATAGGATAAAGTTTTTATCTTTGCCACACTTTTGAAACAAAAAGCAGCGCAGAAGAGGATAGAAATAAATTTAGAGATTGATTATAGGTTTTGAAATTTTTTTAAAAAAAACTTTCAAAAACATTTGGTCAGTTTGGAAAAAGTTTTTACTTTTGCACTCGCAAATCGGCAGACAGATGACAGAAACAGTATGCTGATTTATGCGAAAAGAACGAAGTTC
>NZ_JBSSMA010000065.1:0-1128 GCF_053891095.1 Soonwooa purpurea | reverse complement strand
TTTTTGCCCGTTTCGATATCTTCCAACGGGGTGCTTTCGGCCATCACCGCAACGTTCTGCTTTCCCTCGGCTCCCCGGCCACGTGTACCCTTGCCTCGCTCGATTTCCTTACTGGCCACCGAAAAGTTAACGAATTCTTGCGGTTTCTTTCAGCGCCGCCAATACCGCCAGCCCGTCGCGCAAGGGGCGCGGCTCGTGTGTGCGGATGAAGTCAGCTCCACCTGCGGCGGCGGCAAGCTCTGCAGCGAGTGTCGCGGCCCCGACATCCCCCGGACCACGGCCTGTGAGCGCGCGCAGAAAGGATTTGCGCGAAACAGACAGAAGCACCGGCAAATCGAAGCGCAGCCGCAATTCATCGAACCGCGCCAGCACCGAGAGCGAGGTTTCGGGAGCAGCCCCCAGAAAAAACCCCATGCCGGGATCAAGGACAAGGCGGTTGCGTTTGATACCGGCACCCGTCAGCGCCGCGATGCGCGCGTCAAAGAACGCCGCAATGTGATCCATGATGTCGCCAGCGGGTGCCTCGCGCCGATCTGCCTGCCCGTCTTGCACCGAATGCATAACGACGAGTTTGGCAGATGATTTCGCCAATTGCGGATAGAACGCAGCGTCTGGAAAACCGCGAATATCATTGAGATAGGCCACACCACGCGACAAGGCATAGGCTTGCGTCGCGGGTTGATAACTGTCGAGCGAGACGGGAATGCCATCTGCCTTGAGCGCGTCCAGCACCGGCGCGATACGCGCGATTTCTGTGTCGGACGAAACAGGCGCGGCGTCGGGATTGCTGGATGCCGGACCGAGGTCGATCACATCTGCCCCCTCGGCCATCAGCTTACGCGCCTGCGCAATGGCTGCGTCTGGCGCCAGATACCGGCCTCCATCGGAGAAACTGTCCGAGGTTATGTTGACGATGCCGAAAATGATGAGCGATTTATTCATGGGGGCTTCTATAATAATACCTAAAATCCGCAGGTAGTTAATTAGGATGTTTAAAGATTCTGATTATCCGTTTATGCACCTGTTATATTCGCAATTACTAGTCTGTCAAAGAGTTTGTCTCCAAAATACCGTCTGTTTAATTTGTAAATAAACTCGTTGAGATACAACTGTAAGTATTTCCTTTTG
>NZ_JBSSMA010000064.1:0-1161 GCF_053891095.1 Soonwooa purpurea | reverse complement strand
TGATTGGCTAAAAATTGGACGCAAACTAAAAAGCAAAAAATTATCTCAGAAAAAACAAGGAATGAACGATCTTAAAAATTATGGAAATGAAAATATATTTATGAGTTTGCTAGATATAATAAAAAAAATATTTTAATCGCACTACAGCTAACAGTGTATTGGCAAAATGCGGGGTTTAAGGCTAAATTGAACTATTTTTCAAATTTATACGCCGCTGCTTTTCATATTGTTTTTTTTCTTAATTTAGACAATCTGAAAAAGCATCGGCTTCGCTCTGTCTGAATTGAACTTTCAGTTAAATCCAGCCCGCACTTCGCCAATACTTTTTCGTTACCTGCAAGCTTACAAAACTGAAGCATTAAAATAGAAGTTGAAAATGAATACTGTAAATGAAATAAAAAACTATATTTTAGAACATATACATATCGAAAGTCCAGAAGTTTGGGAATTTGAAATTTCACCGCAAGTAACAAAGCTTATAAATTCTTTAAATCAAACTGAAATAAATGAATTTTCTAATTGTGCTTTAGAATGGGATGATGAGATTTTATACTTGATTACATTATCATTATTTGATGTGACAAATATATTTTTAGACATTACGGAAATGTATATCAATATTTTTTGTAAAATTAAAAATATTGAATACTTGGAACTTTTGGTAGAAAATGATATTCCTTTTATTCGTCCTCCTTATGATACAATTGAGAAGTTAAAAGATTGGAATATAGAGCAACTTAAAAATTTAAAAGAAAACATTGAGATAGCAATGACAATCAAAAGCGAATCTTGGAATGAAACACTTAATAAAGTTGTTGCATATTTAAATAAACAAATCGTAATTAAAGCCAGCAGGTAACAAGGGTTTGGCGCAATGGCGGGTTAAGTGATTATTGAAAGTTTCGGCTTTCTATTCCGCAAAAAGCCAATTATATTGATTTTTTTATAAATTTATTCAATTAATTGGCTTTTGCTTACTGTGTCGCTAAATTGAAACTTTTCGCTTCAATTTCCGCCACTGACGCCAAGCCCCGAAACGTTAGCAGAAAGTCTTCACAAACAGAACTTATGAAAGAACTACTTGAAAGTATTTCAACTAGAGAAACTTCTATTATATTTTGGTCAATTTTAATCTTCTCAATTTTAATATTTATTGCTCGA
>NZ_JBSSMA010000063.1:0-1188 GCF_053891095.1 Soonwooa purpurea | reverse complement strand
TTAGGATTATTAATACATTTTATTATTTATTATTTATTATTTTTTATAAAAAGTATTGCCAATATCAACAATGACGTCAACGTGATTTTCGAACGCATATTTCATTTTTTCAAAATTTTCCGTTGTTCTACGAACGCCGATTCTTATTTGAATAAAACATATTCTTGTCCAGGTCCTGATGAAAGCAATCGTCGGATAATTTCACGGATATTCGTGGATTATCCTTCGATTCCCAGAAACGTTCGTCGACTGACAAGTTTGATTTTTTCAACAAGAAAATGTGTTTTTAATTGATTTCATTGTACTATTTATTTGTTATATTTACTCTATTCTACGAGGATTTGGATCTACATGTTTTCTTTTCCTGGATATTCTCCGAGGATTTTGATCTCTACATGATGAATTCTTTTTCCTGAATATTGAGTTCTTACTACAGATTGATTTTACCTTTCAATGGAATATATATATATATATAATTATGTGAATGCAAGAACAAAAGGAGTAAATCCAAAGTTCACAACATTTAAAGTAAAATAGGGCTCAATAATAAGAAGAGCTGGTAGATAATAAAATAAATGTTAGATGTTATAACATTTTACAAAAACGCGACTTAAATATAATTAAGTTTCAGCGCTTAAGAGCACTTCTTCAGGCGTTAATATCCATACGAAAACTGAAAATGCGAAATATTTTTTACGGATATTTTTTGTATACCGCTTTAAGAAAGAGTGGGTGTGTATTTTTTCTATCAAATTAATTGGTTAGCTATATTAGAATTCAAAAATTTCATCTTTAAAACAGTTAAGGACGGTTGGTATAATAACATATAATCCCCACCCCCACATGGAAGTTGGGTTTAAAGAGAGACGGAGGAGGAGGAGAGAGGAAATGTTCTACGTCAATAGACAGTTCGAGTCATTGGCAGGGAGTTGAGTTATTTCACGTGGTTAACATGTAACGAAACAATGCAACAAATTGTCTAGACTAAGGAACAAATAAGAAATTAAAAATTAAATGTGTGTGTATATATACGTGTATGTTGAATCTAGTCATAAATCAAAGAAAATAAATTTGGGATATTCAGAGTTATATAAAAAAAATATAAGTTCTATTTAAAAAGTTAATGACACTTAAATAAATAATTAGAAAATAAGTAATTAAAAAATAACATTAAATAAGATAAAAATA
>NZ_JBSSMA010000062.1:0-1191 GCF_053891095.1 Soonwooa purpurea | reverse complement strand
ATAGTTCTGTTTAGGAATATTGTCTTATATAGTGCAGATTTCTTTTATTCGAGGATTGTTTTGATTTTCATATCAAAAATAGTTCTGTTTAGGAATATTGTCTTATATAGTGCAGATTTCTTTTATTTGAGGATTGTTTTGATTTTCATATCAAAAATAGTTCTGTTTAGGAATATTGTCTTATATAGTGCAGATTTCTTTTATTTGAGGATTGTTTTGATTTTCATATCAAAAATAGTTCTGTTTAGGAATATTGTCTTATATAGTGCAGATTTCTTTTATTTGAGGATTGTTTTGATTTTCATATCAAAAATAGTTCTGTTTAGGAATATTGTCTTATATAGTGCAGATTTCTTTTATTCGAGGATTGTTTTGATTTTCATATCAAAAATAGTTCTGTTTAGGAATATTGTCTTATATAGTGCAGATTTCTTTTATTCGAGGATTGTTTTGATTTTCATATCAAAAATAGTTCTGTTTAGGAATATTGTCTTATATAGTGCAGATTTCTTTTATTCGAGGATTGTTTTGATTTTCATATCAAAAATAGTTCTGTTTAGGAATATTGTCTTATATAGTGCAGATTTCTTTTATTTGAGGATTGTTTTGATTTTCATATCAAAAATAGTTCTGTTTAGGAATATTGTCTTATATAGTGCAGATTTCTTTTATTCGAGGATTGTTTTGATTTTCATATCAAAAATAGTTCTGTTTAGGAATATTGTCTTATATAGTGCAGATTTCTTTTATTTGAGGATTGTTTTGATTTTCATATCAAAAATAGTTCTGTTTAGGAATATTGTCTTATATAGTGCAGATTTCTTTTATTTGAGGATTGTTTTGATTTTCATATCAAAAATAGTTCTGTTTAGGAATATTGTCTTATATAGTGCAGATTTCTTTTATTTGAGGATTGTTTTGATTTTCATATCAAAAATAGTTCTGTTTAGGAATATTGTTTTATATAGTGCAGATTTCTTTTATTCGAGGATTGTTTTGATTTTCATATCAAAAATAGTTCTGTTTAGGAATATTGTCTTATATAGTGCAGATTTCTTTTATTCGAGGATTGTTTTGATTTTCATATCAAAAATAGTTCTGTTTAGGAATATTGTCTTATATAGTGCAGATTTCTTTTATTTGAGGATTGTTTTGATTTTCATATCAAAAATAGTTCTGTTTAGGAATATT
>NZ_JBSSMA010000061.1:0-1246 GCF_053891095.1 Soonwooa purpurea | reverse complement strand
TGATTGGCTAAAAATTGGACGCAAACTAAAAAGCAAAAAATTATCTCAGAAAAAACAAGGAATGAACGATCTTAAAAATTATGGAAATGAAAATATATTTATGAGTTTGCTAGATATAATAAAAAAATATTTTAATCGCACTACAGCTAACAGTGTATTTGCAAAATGCGGGGTTTAAATCAAAGTTGAAAAGCATAAATCATTTATTCGCAAAAATGCTTTTCATCTTGATTTTATTTGTAATTTAACAATCTGAAAAAGCATTTTGCTTCGCTTAGTCTGAATTGAACTTTCAGTTAAATCCAGCCCGCACTTCGCAAATACTTTTTCGTTGTCTGCAATAAGTCCAAAATACTGCATAATTTTGTTAATTGAATTTTTGTACGTATATTTGTACTAATTAAAATACAAATAATGTTAATTGCAAGTGTTTCAGATTTCAGAAAAGATATTAAATCATATTTAGATAGAGTTGCGAAAAACTTCGAAACTTTGATTATTAATCGTGGAAAAGATTCAGGTATTGTGGTAATGTCATTAGAAGAATATAATTCATTGATGGCAACAAATTATGAACTTTCTTCACGAAAAAACGAAATGCGTCTAGATTCAGCAATTGAAAAATTAAAAAGTAATAAATCATTTTCTAAAGATTTAATAGAAGAATAAGATGAAATATACTTTTGTTGATGAATCTTGGGAAGATTATTTATACTGGCAGAAAACTGACAAAAAGAAATTAAAAAGAATAAATGATTTGTTAAAAGATATTTCTAGAAATCCTTTTGATGGAATTGGAAAACCAGAACCTCTGAAACATAAATATTCTGGATTTTGGTCGCGAAGAATTGACGATGAGCATAGATTAATTTACCAATATCAAGAAAATGAAATTCTTATTGCTAAATGTAGATTTCATTACGATTAGAATTCTTACTGCAGACAACAGTGTATTGGCAAAATGCGGGGTTTTGTAAACGTTGAAATTTTGTAAAATTACTCCGCCGATTGTTTTTCCGTATTGATTATTTTTGTAATTTAACAATCCGAAAAAAGCATCGGCTACGCTCGGTTCTGAATTGAACTTTTTGTCCAATCCAGCCCGCACTTCGCCAATACTTTTCCGTTGTACGCAATTTTGCCAAACTGACCGCTTAAAAAATGACAATAATATTTGAATTTATAGTACAGGTTTTTGTTGAAATAATTTTCGAAGGAATTATTGTTGGTGGTTTCAAATTATTAA
>NZ_JBSSMA010000060.1:0-1250 GCF_053891095.1 Soonwooa purpurea | reverse complement strand
ATGTAAGGTTGATCTATAAAATTCTTTTGAGCAAAGATTAAATTTGTTAATAAAAAGGCAAAAATAAAAGATAATATTTTTTTCATATTTGAATGATATGGTGAATCTGGGAACATTACGTACAACGAAAAAGTATTGGCGAAGTGCGGGAATTCGAAGGACTGAAAGTTCAAGAATTCAGAAACGTAGCCGATGCTTTTTCACTTCTGCTAACTTACAAAAAATTGCAGAATTGAAAAGCAATCGGCGAAATATTTTTACAAAATTTCTACTTTCCAAAATCCCCGCATTTTGCCAATACAATGTTAGCTGCAGTTACTTTTTGAGTGTTTGAAGATAACTTTCAGCATTCATTACTGGAATCAGTGCATTTTTATAATCCTTCTCATTTCTTGTAACAATAATGTCACAATTTGATGCAATTGAACTAAAATACTGCATCGCATCTTCAAAATCTTTAAAATCAGAATTAATTGCTTTCTCCACAACTTCATCATTCATTATCGACATTGAACAAAGAAGTTTAAATTTTCTGATTTTTTCAAGTGCAATTTTTGAATTTTCGTACTTTGAAAGAACATAATACGCATTTGTGATAGAAGTTGGTGAAGTAAAAATTTTTATTTTCTTTTTATCTGCAAGAGTTAATACTTTAGCTGAAGGTTCATAAAATCTTTCTCTTTCTCCCAAAAAGTCCAAAATAATATTTGTATCCAAAAATATCTTTTGCATTTTATTGATATTTTTCAGTTAAATGATCCGTATAATCTTCCCGCATATTTTTCCAATCAGCATCAATAGGAATACTTTTCCCACTTGAAATACTTTTTACAAAAGGAGAAATCTCAAACTCGTCAGTTTGTTCACGTGTTAAAGAATCAAGATAATTTTCAATCAATCTTGATAAACTTAATTTTTTATTTGAAGCGTACTGTTTGGCTCTTTCAATAACGCTTTCGTTTAATTTCAAAGTTAGTTTTGAGTCCATATTAATATTTTATACGGACAAATATACAAAATTTATACGGAAATTCAATTTTATAACCGCTCTTCTGTAATTGCAGCTAACGAAAAAGTATTGGCGAAGTGCGGGCTTAATTTGAACGAAAGTTCAAGTTCAGACCAATCGTAGCCAATATTTTTTCAATGGAACTAAATTAATAAAAAATGTGGAATTGGAAAATATTGGCGGATAAATATTACAAAAAGTTCAATTTAGCCTTAAACCCCGCATTTTGCCAATACACTGT
>NZ_JBSSMA010000059.1:0-1326 GCF_053891095.1 Soonwooa purpurea | reverse complement strand
ATAACAAACAAATTGGCAATAGAGCCGGTGAAGTACTTCTATTGAACTTTTGTGCAATGTTGAAGATTAGTAATTCTATTCAACATTTGTGCTAAAAGTCGGCTCCATCGCCAATTTGCCAAACGTTATATGCCATATTACACCAAAACTCGTCTGAATTATACAAAATGAACTATGTTTAACTTTTTTAAACCTAAACCAAAAAATCAAATTGAAATGGAAGTTTCGGGAATAAATCCTGAAACAAACAATGAATTTCTATTCTATAATTTTATCGAAAATACACCAAACTATATTCTTGAACCTTGGCTAAAAAAAGCAAAACAAGTTGGTTATAAAGTAAAACCTCAATACGAACAAGCGATTTTGCAAAAATTGAAATTCAATCAATTTAAAAATCCTCATACATTCCCTGAGTACTTTGAAAATAAATTTGATTTTATTGCTATTGACTTTGAGACAGCAAATAACAGTAGATTAAGTGCTTGTGCAATCGGATTATGCTTCGTGAAAAATGACACAATAGTTTATTCGACAAAACACTATATAAATCCACCAAAATCAGAAAAGTTTTTAAAAACTCATACTTCAATACACGGAATTTCATATGAAGATGTAGAATTTTCCCTTAATTTTCAAGAATTATGGGAAGACGAACTTTCTAAATATCTTTCATCTAATTTATTAATTTTTCATAATGCGAGTATGGACTTGAGTGTTTTGAAAAATCTATCTGATTCTCCGCAAACACACCTAATATTTTTAGTATATTAGCGCTCAAAAAGCAGGGATTATGAACATATTCAGTTTTACGGCTCATTTCGGTTCGGAGGAAGATTGTCGTTTGCATTTCAAGGAGCAGCGTGATAAGGAAGGGGTTGTCTGCAAGCGATGCGGGGGCACTTCCCATTATTGGTTACAGGGTAAATGGAGTTATGAATGCAAAGGTTGCCGTTTCCGCACCTCGTTGCGCAGCGGTACGATCATGGAGAGCTCCAAGCTGCCGTTTCTGGTGTGGTACAAAACGATGTTCCTGATGAGTTGCACAAAAAAGGGATTCTCCACCAACGAACTCCAGAAGCAATTAGGATTGAAGCGTTACGAACCGGTATGGGCGATGGTACACAAACTCCGCAGGGCGATGGGCAACCGGGATGCAAGGTATACACTGGAAGGGATGATAGAACTGGATGAGGGTTACTTTTCGGTGGCCAGTAAGGAAATCGAGCGAGGCAAGGGTACACGTGGCCGGGGAGCCGAGGGAAAGCAGAACGTTGCGGTGATGGCCGAAAGCACCCCGTTGGAAGATATCGAAACGGGCAAAAA
>NZ_JBSSMA010000058.1:0-1363 GCF_053891095.1 Soonwooa purpurea | reverse complement strand
AACGTTTGGCAAATTGGCGATGGAGCCGACTTTTAGCACAAATGTTGAATAGAATTACTAATCTTCAACATTGCACAAAAGTTCAATAGAAGTACTTCACCGGCTCTATTGCCAATTTGTTTGTTATGTGCCGTTTTATTCCATTTTATACATTTAACAATTGCTGAAACGTAAAGTCGGGTTTAAACATTTCAATTTCGTTTTGAGTTGATTCTTCTTGTGCTTCTTTGCCATAGATAAACATTTGCTGTTCATAATTTTTAACAGCCTCTTCAATGCTATTAAATTTTCCATCGGCTAGATTATCAGACAATATCAAGGCATCCACCAACCCACTATTTACTCCCTGCCCTGCAAAAGGCGGCATCAAATGTGCGGCATCCCCAATCATTGTTATGGGTAATGGGCGCTTGCTTTTCCAAGGCTTTTCTAAAGGAAATATCCGTGTAGCCAATCCTACAAATGACAACGTCGTATGAATCAATTCTTTGTAGCGTTCGTCCCAATCGGAAAATTCTTTCAGAAGAAAATCAACGACACTATTTCTGTTTTGAAAATCTACCTGCGTTTGGTTTTTCCATTCATCAGGTGTTTTAAAACTTATTCCAAAATGCAATGCACCATTATTATTGGGGTTAGCAAATAATAAATTACCTTGGTGAGATGCCATTAGCCGGTTTCCATTGCATAGCTGAAAAAATCCAGGACAGTTTATCTCTGGTTGATGAATATCGGCTTGTATATTGAAAGTACCTGTTTCTTCAACTTCCGTGTCGGTAACAAATTTTCTTACCTTGGACATCCCGCCATTGGCAAGAATAACCAAATCTGCTGTTTCACTCGGTTTATTCTCAAAAGTTAGTGTCCACTTCTTCTTACCAGGTTCAAGCATAACAAGTTTTCTATCCCAAATAACCGTGTCGTTTTCTAAACTATTCAACAAGATAGCCCTTAAGTCATTTCTGTTTATTTCAGGATTGTCAAATCGATTTTCGGGCTTTACATTTTTTGTGGATAAAATATTGCCTTTTTCATCAGCAATATTTACACCCATTGGTAAGGCTAAGTCATAATAAGTTTGTAACAATCCCGCTTTTTTCATTGCTTCCTGACCTGAACCTTTGTGTAGGTCAAGGGTTCCACCAAAAATTCTTGCCTCTCGGTCGTTGTCTCTTTCGTAAACTGAAACGTCTATGCCGTTTTGCTGTAATAATTTTGCCATAGTCAGTCCAACGGGTCCACCACCAATTATTGCAACGTTCTTATCACTAAGTAAATTCATTTGTTTGTCTGTATCTATTCGCATTGTCATTCAAAAATGGCACATAACGGGAAACGCATTGGCGAAGTGGCGGATAAATTG
>NZ_JBSSMA010000057.1:0-1364 GCF_053891095.1 Soonwooa purpurea | reverse complement strand
GACACTATCCTATAAAGTGTGTAAGTTAAAAAGTTGGGCTTAGATTTTATAATCTGAGCCTTTTTTCAAAAATAAGCATAAATTGGTTAAGAACAATACCCCAATTATGAATAGGCATTGTCCATTTTTTAGTTGATTCCTTGAGTGCTAAATAAACAGACTTTAATACCGCATCGTCAGTAGGAAAAGACATTTTGTTTTTGGTGTATTTTCTGATTTTTCCGTTCAGATTTTCAATGAGATTAGTCGTATAAATGATTTTACGGATTTCGATTGGGAAGTCAAAAAACACAGTTAATTCGTCCCAGTTGTTTCTCCAGGATTGGATTGCGTAAAGATATTTCCCTTCCCATTTTGTGGCAAAATCTTCTAAAGCGGCTTTGGCAGCGTCTTTGTTGGGTGCAGTATAAATATGTTTCATATCGGCAGAAAACTCTTTTCTATCCTTCCAAACCACGTATTTACAAGCGTTTCTAATCTGATGAACCACACATATTTGGGTCTGAGATTCAGGAAAAACCGATCGGATGGTGTCTGTAAATCCGTTCAAATTATCAGTAGCAGTAATCAAAATATCTTCTACGCCACGAGCTTTTAAATCCGTGAGAACGCTCATCCAAAAGCTGGAGCTTTCGTTCTTTCCAAGCCACATTCCGAGGACTTCTTTTTTACCTTCACGGTTGAGTCCAACAGCTAAATAAATGGTTTTGTTAATGACTTTTGAGTTCTCGCGAACCTTAAAAACAATCCCATCCATCCAAACAATTAGATAAACATCGTCTAAGGGTCGATTCTGCCAAGCTACAACTTCACTGGCTACTGCGTTTGTTATTCTGGAAATTGTCGAAGTGGAAACATCAAAATCATACATTTCTTTAATCTGCTCTTCAATGTCCGAAACACTCATTCCTTTGGCATAAAACGAGATGATGATGTTTTCTAAACCATCAATGATGTTGTGCCTTTTGGGAACTAATGCAGGCTCAAAACTACCTTCACGATCTCTTGGAACTTTAATCTCGGATTCACCGAATGAGGATTTTATCTTTTTGGTTCCATGTCCGTTTCGATAATTACCATCGATGCTTTTATCATGTTTTTCGTTGTCCAGATGGCTATCCAGTTCTGCATCAAGCATGTGTTCTACGGCCTTCTTGTGGAGTTCTTTGAAGAAAGATGTTAAATCTTCACCATTCTTAAAGGATTTAAAAAAATCCTTGTTGTTTAATAAATCTTCTTTGTTAGTCATAACTGTATAATGTTTAAAAATAATAAAAAGTTATTGCCAATAAATTTTTTGAGCATTAAGGGCTCAAAATTTATCAGAATAACTTTTTAACTTACACAGTTAGTGGGATACTACC
>NZ_JBSSMA010000056.1:0-1393 GCF_053891095.1 Soonwooa purpurea | reverse complement strand
GCCAAAGATGCGGAGAACGTCACTGGCAGAACAATTGTCCATACCGATACCGAAAATGTGATCTGTGCAGACGCATCGGACACAAAGCCTCACATTGCAGGACAAAAGGCCCCCGCAGGAGCTACGTAAAAACAGCGAAGACTCAAGCGGAGGACGAGAATGTACGGAAGTACGTTACAGTAAAAATCGGGAACAAGAATGTTAAACTTCAATTGGACAGCGGGTCGGATTTGTCCATAATAAACCACCATACTTGGTGCAAAATTGGAAAACCGACGTTGATGAGAACAAAGAAAGTTGCTCGTTCAGTAACTGGAGAAAGAATAAAATTCGAAGGTGAGGTTATTACTAACGTAACGTTGAAGGGAAAAACATTGAAACTGAAGATGTTTGTGTTAAGAAACACTAATAATCTTTTTGGTACGGACTGGATCCAAAAATTTGAACTCTGGGACTCGCCCATTAGCGATTTTTGTCAAAAAGTAGAGAGCTTTAGAACTGAAGCTGAAAAACTAAAGAAAGACCTGAGAGAGTCGTTCCCCAAGGTTTTTTCAGAAAAACTAGGCTGCTGCACAAAAATGGAGGCGAAGTTCAAATTGAAGGAGAATGTCACTCCAGTCTTCAAAAAAAAACGAAGCGTACCATTCGCCTCCATACAGAAAATCGACGAAGAACTGGACAGACTCGTCAAAACTGGAATTTTGACCCCTATCGACTACAGCGAGTGGGCCGCCCCCACCGTCTATGTAAAGAAAAAGTCAAAGGATATCAGAGTCTGTGCCGACTTCTCGACTGGGTTGAATGCAGCACTAAAGGATCATCATTACCCGCTACCTAGCCCCGAAGAAGTTTTTACGAAACTAAATGGTGGGAGAATATTCTCGAAGATAGATCTAAGTGAAGCCTACTTACAAATTCCCGTGGAAGAAGAAAGCTCAAAACTTTTGTGTATTACCACTCACAAGGGACTATTTAAGTTCAATAGATTAGCTTTCGGGATCAAAGTCGCACCAGCAATATTTCAACAGATAATCGATACGTTGTTGAGCGGCCTTGATTTTTCGATTGGATACTTAGATGATATTCTGATGAAAAGCGAATCTATAGAACAACATAGAAAACACGTTTTTCAAGTATTCGAAAGAATAAAGGAGTACGGCTTCACACTTAAAGATACTAAATGTGAATTTTTCCTCGACAAAATAAAATACCTAGGGCAGATAATCGACAGAAACGGTAGACGACCCGATCCAGAAAGGTCCATAGCAATAAAAAATATGCCTGAGCCACATAATATAACAACATTACAGAGTTTTTTGGGCTTAGCAAATTACTATCAATCGTTCATTCCGAATATGCACACATTGCGTGCACCACTAAATGAATTACTCAG
>NZ_JBSSMA010000055.1:0-1477 GCF_053891095.1 Soonwooa purpurea | reverse complement strand
TTGATACCCGAAGATGATTTTCCAAAACACAAACGGTTTTATTGGTCAAATAATGAAAAAAGTGAACTACTTTCAAATCTATTAAAGGATTTATCAAAAATTGGTTTTCTCGAAATAAATGAAGATGGATTATACATTCAGAATAAATCCAAATTTTTCATTTTATAATGACTAAAAAAACGTCGCATAACATTGTATTGCTAAAATGCGGGGTGAAGGTTTGAATTGAAAAGCAGAAATATTTATCCGCATATGCTTTTCAATTCCACAAAAAAGTGTAATTTAGTTCCATTGAAAAAGCATATGCTTCGTTTTGTCGAAATTGAACTTTCAGTTAAATTTAGCCCGCACTTCAGCAATACTTTTTCCGTTAGGCGACATTTTATGAAAACTACGCAAACAAAAGAAATTTTCGACTTTATAATTTCAGAATTTAAGATTAAGAATTCACAAATCGTGGATTTTTGGAATGCTGATAATTGCGCTTTTGGAATTTATAATTATGAGAAAACAATTTTAATTTACGTTTCAACTTACAACAAAAAAGAAGATTACTATTTTTTAGAAATTGAATATCAGAATAGAGAAAATCAAATCTTTGAAAATATAAGTCGTGAAAATTTAAATAATAAACTTCAACCTATTCTATCAAAATAAACTATGAAAACTAAAATAATAATCTGTTTTATATTGAATTTGATAATAATTGGGTGTCAGAAAAAAGATGAAGTTGTAAAAAGAATTAATGAACCAGACGTTCATCTTTTGGAAGGAGAAGATGTCGAAATGAATAATGCTATTGAAACTGCACAAAATACAATTTACAAATTTAAAGAAGCAATAAACAGCCAAAATCCTGATTTTTACAACTTTGCTCTAAAAGAAAGATTTAATACTGATAAAGGAGGTGAACATATTTGGATTAGTGAAGTTCAATATTTTGATAATAAATTTTATGGAATTGTAGATGATAAACCAATTTCAACTACAGAAGTGAAATTAGGCGATACAATTCAAGTAAATTATGAAAATATAACTGATTGGATGTATTTTGACAAAAACATTGTTAAAGGTGCTTATACTACAAAAGTTTTAAGAAAACGTATGACGCAAAAAGAGCGAGAAGAAATGGACAAAAAAAGCGGAATGATTTTCGAAAATGAATAAAAAAACGTCGCCTAACATTGTATTGGCAAAATGCGGGGTTTAAGGCTAAATTGAAATCTTTTTCAAATTTATACGCCGCTGCTTTTCATATTGTTTTTTTTTCTTAAATTAGACAATCTGAAAAAGCATCGGCTTCGCTCAGTCTGAATTGAACTTTCAGTTAAATCCAGCCCGCACTTCGCCAATACTTTTTCGTTAGGCGACATTTTATGAGAAACACATTCCAAAAAGTAATCTTTGTAATTATATTGATTTTTTCAAAACTCTTATTTTCTCAAATAATTGTTGGAGATGAATATAAAAAAATTCC
>NZ_JBSSMA010000054.1:0-1683 GCF_053891095.1 Soonwooa purpurea | reverse complement strand
TCGAGCAATAAATATTAAAATTGAGAAGATTAAAATTGACCAAAATATAATAGAAGTTTCTCTAGTTGAAATACTTTCAAGTAGTTCTTTCATAAGTTCTGTTTGTGAAGACTTTCTGCTAACGTTTTGCGGCTTGGCGAAGGTGGCGATTTAACCACAAATGTTCATACGAAGCACACACTTCAAATTTACGAAAAACTGTCATACGAAGCACTGAACCGCCACTTTTGCCAAACCGCTGTTAGTGGCTGGGCTTCTTTGTTTTCCGTCTGTCAGCAACATTTTTTGTCCTGCTGAATTGGTGGACAAGCAACACTTCCGTAGCTACAATAAACACAGCAGTCGCCTTGTTTTGGTTTTAGAACTTGTTTGCATTTTTCACATTCGTAAAAATATTGGCAAGCGTCTGTCGGCATTGTTTCTTCTTTCTTATGTCCGCAGTTGGGGCAAGTTATTGTTGATTGTAATTTGATTTCCATTTTAATTTTCTTTTTTGTCGGTTACAGAATATCCTGTTGAGTTTATTGCTTTTTCGATTTCAGAAATATTTGTTTTTGAGTTGTCAAATTCTATGATTGCATTTCCATTTTCATATGAAGCGTTTGAACTTATTATTCCTGTCAATTTATTTACTTCGTGATTTACGTGTTCTTCGCAACTCGCACAAGTCATTCCGCTAATCGTAAATTTTACTTTTTGAATATTGGATTTGTCCACTACTATGATTTGCTTTTCTTTCTTTGGGTAGAAAATGCTTGAATAGTATGGAAAGGCAAGCATAACGATTGCAAATGCTGTTACAATTCCTAAAAACATTTTTGACTGAATGAATTTTGGTTTTTCTTCTGTCTCACAGTTGCAGTCAATTTGCTTTTTAGGTTTCAACTTTTGATACCAAGCAAAACCAAGAACCAAAATTGTCAAACCGATAAAATACGGTCTGAAAGGTTCGAGCCAAGAAAAAGTAGAAGCAAGTCCGCTTGTTCCTGCAATGAGAGCCAAGACAGGTGTAATGCAACACAATGAAGCTGCAATTGCTGTTAAAAGTCCTGCTCCGATTAGTTTGTTGTCTGTTTTCATAATGTTTCTAATATTTTGTTTTCGTCAAGTATTTTGAAAAACGGTTTCAGCATTTTTTCATACTCTTTTGTCAACGAGTAAAAAATGGTTTGTGCTTCTCGTTCGGTTTCAATAAGTTTTCTGTCTTTGAGTTTTCTCAAGTGTTGTGAAACTGCTGAAATTGTCATACCGAGAATGTCGCTTATATCACAAACACAAAGTCGTTTTTCTTCATAGAGCAGAAATAGAATTTTCAGTCTTACGTTGTTTCCTGCCAATTCAAGTCCGTTCGATAAATAGTCAAACGAGCCGTTGAGTTCTGAAACTCGGTCTTTACAGCGGTTTATTTGTTTAATGTCCGCTTGTTGTCTTATACAAGAATTGTTGTCCATAGCACAAAGGTAGTCAATTTGTTTATTTAAGCAACTGCTAAAATATAAAATGTCAAAAAGAACCCGATTTTGTCTGACGGGTTGTGTCGTCATAGCCTTGCCACTAACGGAAAAAGTATTGGCGAAGTGCGGGCTAAATTGGACGAAAAGTTCAATTTAGACTAAACGTAGCCGATGCTTTTTCAGATTGTCTAAATTAAAGAAAAAAACAATATGAAAAGCAACGGCGGCT
>NZ_JBSSMA010000053.1:0-1705 GCF_053891095.1 Soonwooa purpurea | reverse complement strand
TGTGCCTGTTGCACAACTAGAATAACGTAAAATTTCTTAACTTGTTATTATGCAAGGCAAAAAAGAATTTACACCCCAATTATTTTACGATTTAAGTTTGGATCGATTGGTACCTTTGGATAATTACTATCGAATAATACAGCGAGAATTATCATTTGATTTTCTTTATCAAGCGACCTCAAAATATTATGGAAAAGAAGGTCAAAAAAGTATTGATCCTGTGGTCTTTTTCAAGATATTATTGGTGGGGTATCTCAACAACATCAATAGCGATCGGGCATTGATTCGCTACTGTAGCAATTGTTTAGATGTACGTTTATTTTTAGGATATGATTTAAATGAAGATTTACCTTGGCACTCAACCATTAGCCGAACACGTCAATTATTAGGAGAAGAAGTTTTCTTAGAACTATTCCGTCAAGTGTTAAGTCTTTGCGTTAAAAAAGGGATGGTGCAAGGTCGTCGTCAAGCGGTTGATAGTGCATTTATCAAGGCCAATGCCAGCATGGATAGTTTGGTTGAAAAAGAAGTTTTAGAAGATGCTTCTGCATATGTCAACGAATTAGAAGAAAATAGTGAATATAAAGTCACTTCAACACGTAAAAAGTTAGTTGAACAACACCATAATTGGAAAAAAGAAGAATTTAAAGCGATGCCTGCCGCCCGAAAAAGTGTCCAAATCAATGAAGATGGCGAAGAAATTCGGCCAAAATTCTTAAGTAATCACACCCATTATAGTCCAACGGATCCGGATGCAAAAATCTCTACCAAACCAGGAAAACCGAGGCAATTAAATTATGCAGGTCAATTAGCCGTAGATGATAAACACCATGTCATAACGGGCGCCTGTGCCAGTACAGCAGGGAGCAAGGACAGTGCGATTTTTTCAGAAATCATGAATCAAACCTTGGCAAATTTTAAGGGTAATGAGATGCAAATCGATCAAGTATTAGCCGATGCAGGTTACAGTAGTGGCGATAGTTTGCAGTATTGCGAGGACAACAATATTGACGCTTGGATACCCAATTTTGGTCAATACAAACCCGAACGTGAAGGCTTTATTTACCTAGCAGAAAAAGACCAATATCAATGCATTCAAGAAGGAGGAAATGGAGCGATTTTACCATTTAAACGTATTTTAACCGATAGTAAAGGTTACCAAAAGAAAAGTTACCGAAGCAGTGAAAGGGATTGTAAAGATTGCCCCCTTCGAGCCCAATGCTGTGGTAAAGTGAGCAAGTTTAAGAAGTTAGATGACAGCATTCACAAGCCCTTGTACGATAAGATGCACGAGAAAATTACCAAGAATAGACGGTATTTTAAACAGATGGTCAAGAGACGAAGTGCAACGGTAGAACCAGTTTTAGGTACTTTAATCAACCATCACAATATGAAACGTATCAATAGCCGAGGAATGGCCCAAGCGAACAAACATGTTCTCTTAGCTGCTCTTTGCTATAACCTGAAGAAATACCTGAAATTTACGCCTAAAAAGTCCAAATTACTTGCCCAAATCTGTGCCTTACCAAAGGTAAAGTATGGCACTCTAAAAGCAGGTCATATTGGGCTTGAAGATTTGCTTTTTTCAACCACTTTATTTTTAATTATTTTGAATATACTCCAAAAATAAACCTCGCTTAAAAAGGCTTAAACGAGGTCATATATAATTTTATTTTGTTGAGTTTTGAGTTGTGCAACGGTTACC
>NZ_JBSSMA010000052.1:0-1737 GCF_053891095.1 Soonwooa purpurea | reverse complement strand
TGATAACAGATGGTATTTTCAACCTCTCCTATTACTTTTTCAATAGCTCTTTGAAAAATTGCACTTGCCGTTTTTATGCCATACGGCATCCTTTTCCACCTTAACAGGCCTATGGGCGTGTTTATGGTCGTCACTTCTTTAAAATGTTCATTTATCGGTATTTGGTGGTAAGCTGATTTTAGGTCTATTTTCGAAAATACTTTCATTCCAGCAAGTTTATGTAAAGCTACTTCCACATTCGGAATAGGGTAAGAGTCAGCACAAACTTTATGGTTCACCCCTATTTTATAATCTCCACAAATTCTCAAATCGTGATCTTTTTTTTTCAATACCACGATGGGTGATGCCCATTTACTTCCCCCTGGAGGGGCAGGTTCTAACAAGTCTTCCTGTATTAATTTTCGCAACTTCGCTATTACCAACGGTAACAAATGCACAGGTATTTTTCTCGCTTCGTAGTATGAGGGGGAAACATTTTCTTTTAATTTCAGGCTAGCTTCGTAATTTTTTAGCTTTCCTGTTTTTTCCATTTCCATCTCATTAATCAACTTCGTTGAATTTAATTTTAACACATCATTCCCCAGTAATCCATGCGTTTTTCTGCAATTTGTAACTATAATGGGTACTATTTCATATTTTTCTTTTAGTTCTATTGAACCTTCAAAGTAACCCATAATTGCTATAATCGAGCCATCAAACTGACGTAACTGTATGTTACTTTTTTTTAACAATGGTTTTCCCATTTTTTCCCACAGATTTCTGGGTATTATCGTGACTTCACTACCTGTGTCAATTTGCATTTCAACAATACAGTCGTTGATTTTCGCCTTTATTTTTGTATCCTCGTTCTTAGATCCCGTATTTTGTATATTCTCCTTTTTTACATTAAAAATCTGTCTCTTTTCATTCTCTATTCTTTCCACATTTTTCGTTTTACATACTTCTTTGAAGTGATTCTTTTTTAAACACTTTGAACATATTTTTCCATAAGCTGGACATTTTTCTTTTTTCATTTCATGAATTTTTCCACAATACGTACAATTTTTTCTTTTTGTTTGTATCGTATATGTCTCAGCCATTATTTCTTCGTGGGATTTACTTTGATTGTAGGTATGAATTAATTCTTGCTGTTGGATGAAATCTATGCACATATTCAAGGGCATGTTTATAAGTTGTAACTGTTCCATTAACTTATATCTATGTGCTGAATTATGCATACCTTCAATTAATCTTAGTTGGATCAATTCTTCTTCCGTTGTCTGCTCTCTTGTTCCTAATTTTTCAAATTCGCAGTATTTACTAGCACTTTTTAACCGGTGTAAATATTTTACTATCGGTTCATTTATTTCTTGCTTCATTGCCATAAATTTGGTCCTTTCAGCAATCACCAGTCTTTTCTTTGGCTTCATGTTTCCCTTGATAACTTGACTTATTTCTTCAAAAGTCATTTCTTCTAGTTCTCGAGGGTAAACCATTGTAGCAACCTTCATAATCGCTTCACAACCAGCGGTAGCCATGAACAAGTCGGTGATTTCATTTTCCCCTCCTCCGTTTTTGTTGTCTTTCAATTTTTTGCCTCGTGCATTCGCAGAAAAACAACGAATCCATGTATCTACGAATTCTGGGTCTTCAAGGACCAGAGATTGTAATATCGGCGACGCCATTGTCGTGTCGTGAATATCGCTAAGTAAGCGTTTGACCTCCGTTCTTGTTGGTGTCCATTTCTATATATGAGCT
>NZ_JBSSMA010000051.1:0-1795 GCF_053891095.1 Soonwooa purpurea | reverse complement strand
ATTCCGCCGAATGCTTTTCAATTCTGCAATTTTTTGTAAGTTAGCAGAAGTGAAAAAGCATCGGCTACGTTTCTGAATTCTTGAACTTTCAGTCCTTCGAATTCCCGCACTTCGCCAATACTTTTTCGTTATGTGCAATATTTCCAAAACTCACGCTAAAAAATGAGAACCAATCAAATCATCTTTTTAATTATAATAATTTTCTTGAATAGTTGCGGTTTTGAAAAAATTGGAGAATGGAATATTTCAGAATTATATGTACAGAAAATTGAAGGTACATCTAAAGTAATTTACAAATATAATGCTTGGGGAGGACGTGATTCAAATGCAAATGGATTTGTAATTATGGATTCGACAGAAAAGTTTAAAATTGACATGAATAAAGAATTGCCTTTTTACTATCTTTCTCAAATTCCAAATAAAAAAAATGTTGAAGGTGTAACACATGAATGTTACGGAACTTGTGGAGAACCTTACTACAAGAGTTTGCCGATTTTTAAACCAATGGAAGTTAAATCTGATTTTGAAAATGGAATAAAAATAACGACAAGAATTTATCAGTATAAAGGATATTCAGAACATGATAGAGGGCTAGAACGATATGTTTTTGAAAAATATAAAGAAACTAGAGACAGCTTATACTTTTATAATTTAGACGATGTTGAAAGTATGGATGGAATTCATTTAGATGAATTGAAAGTAAAAAAAGGTGAAGTATATCTTTCCTCAAATGCTAACAAAGAAATAGAAAAAATATTTGTTGATGATGTAGCTCTGAATCCAAAAACCAATTCTATTGAACAAATTAGACATATTCATTTGACTCCGAAAAATAAACTTATAGATACTGAAATTTCTGAAATAGGAATATTTAGAGAAATAAAAAAGTCAAAATAATACTGCACATAACATTGTATTGGCAAAATGCGGGGAGAAGTGCAAAATTGAGCTTTTTGTAATATTTAGCCGCCAATATTTTCCTATTCCACATTTTTGTTTAACTTAGTTCCATTGAAAAAATATTGGCTACGATTGGTCTGAACTTGAACCTTCGTTCAAATTAAGCCCGCACTTCGCCAATACTTTTTCCGTTAGCTGCAAGAAAATCAAAACATTCCGCATAAAGACAAATGAAGAAAATTATCTACATAGTTTACCTACTATTTTTATTCTCATGTTCAAGTTCAAGACAGATTTTGAATACTGATTTTATAGAGTTTAATCACAAAAATTATATGGTAATTAATGATGATCAAATAAATATAAAATTAATTCCAAAAAATTTCAGAGATAAAGAATACGTTTCTGTTAAAATAATTTATCAAGGTGAAAAGCTAGACAATAAAAGAATTTCCAAATCTGACTATGAAAAAATAAAAAAAATCATTAATCAAATTAATGTGGAAGATTTAGAAATGCCAAGAATTGTAAATAAGGGAAAGACAAATGAATATTTTGTTGGAATTGCTGATGGTGGAAGCAATTCGACAACAATTTCTGAAAATGAAGTAAAAAAAGTATATTCAACAAAAGGTTTTAGCAAAGAATACCACAAAACTTTTTATGATGCTGTTAAAATAATATTTGAAACTGTTAACATCGAATTAAAAAACCTCTAATTTTTCCTGCAGCTAACAGTGTATTGGCAAAATGCGGGGTTTTGGGAACGTTGAAATTTTGTAAAAATATTCCGCCGAATGCTTTTCAATTCTGCAATTTTTTGTAAGTTAGCAGAAGTGAAAAAGCATCGGCTACGTTTCTGAATTCTTGAACTTTCAGTCCTTCGAATTCCCGC
>NZ_JBSSMA010000050.1:0-1984 GCF_053891095.1 Soonwooa purpurea | reverse complement strand
GGGGCATGCATTCTACATAAAATGCCAGATGGGTCCACTAAACCGATCGCCCATGCGTCGAGAACCTTACTGCCAGCCGAGAAGAATTATTCCCAAATAGAGAAGGAAGCACTGGGGATCATATTCGGGGTTACAAAATTCCACCGTTTTTTACACGGTCGAAAATTCAAATTACAAACTGATCACAAGCCGCTTATATCCATTTTTGGTTCAAAAAAAGGGATACCAACGTACTCAGCCAACAGACTGCAAAGATGGGGGACTATCCTGCTAAACTACGATTTTAGTATGGAATTTCTTACATCTGCGAAGTTAGGTCACGCTGACGGATTGTCGCGATTAATCCCGAAATCAAGGGAACCGCTGGAGGACACAGTAATAGCGTCACTACAAAGTGAAAAGGACTATACACAAATACTGTGCAATACGATCAAGGAATTACCAGTGACTTTGAAAGATATAATAAGGGAGGCTGAAGAAGATAGTTTCATCAAAGAAACGAAACAAAAAATTCAATCAGATGAATCGGCGGCGGAAGTTTATTCTATGTGCAATGAGGTACTGTTGTACCGAGAAAGGGTGGTAATCCCAGCCACGCTGAGAAAAAAAATTCTAAAGGATTTTCATACGGGGCACCCTGGGGCTACTAGAATGAAGAGCCTCATGAGGTCCTACGTTTACTGGAAGAGCATGGACACTGATATAGAAAGCATGGTAAAGTCGTGTAAGGGATGCGCATTGGCTGCAAAAGCGCCCCCAATACAATTTAGCCCGTGGCCTAAAGCTGACCATCCATGGTCAAGGATACACGTGGACTTCGCAGGTCCATTGGAGGGAAACTATTACTTAATAGTGGTAGATAGTTTTTCAAAATGGCCTGAGGTATTTCGATGTAAAAATCCAACGACGGATTTTACAATCAGTGCTCTTCACGAATTGTATGCTAGGTTTGGTGTGGTCGACTGTTTAGTGTCGGACAATGGCACGCAATTCACGTCAGCAGATTTTAAAAGTTTCTGCGAGGATTTCCAGGTCAACCACATAACAACGCCAACCTATCATCCCCGATCGAACGGTCAGGCAGAGAGGTTCGTGGACACGTTAAAAAGAGCCCTGAAGAAAGCTAAAGGAACGCCCTCAGGAAAGGCGTTACAACAGTTTTTACAGGTGTACCGAATTACGCCAAATGAAAGCGCTCCATCGAAGATGTCGCCGGCAGAGTTAATGTTTGCGAGGAAAATTAGGCCGGTCTTCGAGAAACTTTTGCCGAAGCAGGTAAAACCGCCGAATACTGCAGTTCCTAAAAAGAGGTACTTACCTGGGGAAAAGGTATTTTTCCAGGTACATAAAAATAATACTACGATGTGGGAACTAGGAAAGGTCAAGCAGAGGATCGGGCGGATGGTTTACATAATCGAAGGTCCGAAATTTACTCACAAGAAGCATTTGAACCAAATTCGGAAACGTATCACAGATGACGACAGACAACCTCCTGTTGAACAAGAAGAAGTAATGGACCATATATATGACACGTTCGACCTGGTAACACCACAAGCAGCCGGACAACGCCGGTCCTCCAGAAAAAGAAAAATGATCGATCCCATAGAGATCAATCCCAGAAAAAAGAGCTATACGATCATTCCAGGGGAATGAAAAGCTCGGGAGGGGGGTGTTGTGGGGTACAAATCACCCCGTTCGTTATTGTTGTGGGGTACAAATCACCCCTGTTCGAGAACTAATGGAATCAACCAGGTATAATAAATACCACTGGTTGCAGAGACTCGAGGGAGACCTTCATACCATGTTTTACCGCATGTTATGAACCCGTTCATCTCCTACCACATTAGTGGCGTTCTGTATTACTTTAATATAAATACATTGTTATATTTTAACCCTGTCACTCTTTGTGGTTGATTTCTTTGTGACCCCTAGCACGGGTCTACAACACTGGCGGCGAGGAAATTAGTAAAGAACAAACGTGAGG
>NZ_JBSSMA010000049.1:0-2037 GCF_053891095.1 Soonwooa purpurea | reverse complement strand
TTTCATTTCTGTTTTCCTTTGTTTGCAACTGATTATTATCAGTCCTAAAATTAATATCCAAAGTAGTTTTTTTTTCATTTATCAATGTTTAACTGTTATGCTGGTATCTTTCACAATGCCCGCTAACGAAAAATGGTAGCCGTAGTTGCCGGATTTACAGCACTTTCGTATCAATTTAGCACTTCGGTTCGTTAAAAGCACCAAAGTATCAAGTTGGCACGAAAGCCGGCAATTATCGGCTACCATATGTTAGTGGCATTTATCATTTCATTATATTCATTTGCTTTAACGCATTTTTTGTTACATTAATTCTCGATGAAATAAAATCATCAACATTCAATCCGTCTGTCGGAATTACATTTGTTGCAAAAAAATAAACATTAGATTTTGTTTCAACATAACCAACAAACCAACCATTATATTTTTCTTCTATCGAACTTAATCCAGTCTTACCGCTTAAAATGTAATTTTCAGTTCGCTCAATTTCCATAATATTTTTGACAATCTTTATTGTCCTATCAGAAATTGGAAATTTTGAAAAATAGAATTTCCTTAAAAAGTCGATTTGTTGTTTTTGAGATATTTTTGAATTTCCTTCAAGCCAAAAATTGTCAATCGTTAAACTGTCAAAAATCATATTTTTATACTCAAATTTTTCTAAATATTCTTTCATTTTAATTGTTCCGATTTTCCTTGCAATTTCCTGATAGCAAGGAACACAGGAAATTCTAAAAGCATCTTTAAATGATAAATCTTTTTCCCAAATATCCATTTTTCTCTGCTCGCCATTCCATTTTAAAATAGTTGTATCATTTTCAATAATGCCTAATTCAACAGCAATTATAGAATTTGGAATTTTGAATGTTGATGCAGGTAATTTTCCGTTTTTAGCCCAATCAAAGTCATTTGAGTAAAAAGTATTCTTGTCGTTATCATAAATTAGAATTGAACCATTTACTTGAAAACTATCTAAAATTTTGTCAAAATCAGAAATTTCTGTTTCAATTATGTTTTTATTCGTTGTTGTGTTACAGCAAACAAATAAAAATATCATTGAAATAAAAACTACAAATAAAATATTTTTCATTTATTGTCTAATTATCGTTTGTTTTTGTTGCCACTAACGGGAAACGCATTGGCGAAGTGGCGGATAAATTGGACAAAAAGTTCAATTTAGCAGTGACGTAGCCGATGTGTTTCCACAGAAGCTAAATTATTAAAAAAAGCTGAATGTGGAACACATTCGGCGGAATAAAATGCACAAAAGTTGAGTTTGGCACTTAACCCGCCATTTTGCCAATGCGATGTTATATGCCGTATTTTTTGATAAGATAATTTAAGTCAGCTTCGTTTAAAATTCTAATGTTTGCTTTTTTTGATTGGTTTAAGTCGTTTATTTTTTGGATTTTTGACCAACCACAATCTTCACCTGCAAAAACAAAATCTACTTTACCTGTTATTCCTGATTTTATTTGTCCACCAATTTTCATTAGAAAAGTTTTTATTTCTTCTCTTTCTATTGAAAAGTTGCCCGTAATAACTATTCCTTTTCCTATTAAATCAATGTTTTCAAGTTCGTTTTGAGTTATTTGATAATTTGATAAATGCTCTTCATTTTCTTCTAAAACATCTTCACTTGGTTGATTGAAATAATTATTATTTGTTTTAGGCTGGTCATCAATTTTTCTTATTAGTTCTTGATAACTTGGATACTTGTCAGTCAATTCGCCAAATATTAAAGCACAAAGTTTTGCATCGAATTCTGGGTCGTGATGATTTGTTACTTCTAAGTCCAAACTCTCTGCTAAATCTTTTATTTTTTTAGGCATCCCAAGTTTATCTGCAAATAACATTGTGTCAATATAACTTATGACATATGGTTTTAAATTATAATGTTCATATAGATTTTTCTGATTATCCGTTTATGCACCTGTTATATTCGCAATTACTAGTCTGTCAAAGAGTTTGTCTCCAAAATACCGTCTGTTTAATTTGTAAATAAACTCGTTGAGATACAACTGTAAGTATTTCCTTTTG
>NZ_JBSSMA010000048.1:0-2254 GCF_053891095.1 Soonwooa purpurea | reverse complement strand
CTTATAATTTACAACTATATATTTTTTAGCCAATCAGCAAACACACAGAAATAGAACATTCTAGACAAATTGGCTCAAGTCACACTTTTTTCTCAAAGAAACAAAAATTCGTAAATTTCAAATAAATAAATAATTTCTATTTTTTTCATTGGCTTATTCACATCACATGGTATGTCGTCTACTACGTCGGCAATGTTTTTGTACTCATTTGACCCGTAAGAAAAAATATTAAGTTTTAGCCATTTGGAGCCGACCCGAAATATATAAAAACACCAAAATTATTTCTAACATCACTCGACTGTGCGTTTCGACGCCAGCCGGGTCACACTGGACCATTCAACGACAGTCGGAAGACTTGAATTTCAAACGCGTCAAAGTCGGCACAAAAGGATTCTCAAGTTAAAGACCGCCGCACCCGGATCTGACCAAGTCAGCGACCAAGGACAGAACTTAAAACCGGATTTTCGCACATAGATGAGAAAACCGCTGTTCTCCGGGTCTCATATGGCTGATACCTAATTGAAAGACATTCGCGTTTCACACAAACACACCACACCACACACACACACATAGAATTGTAAGTAGCAGCGAACTTTAAAACTTTATACACAATTGTAACACTGTTTTCGTCGTTTGTTGAAATACAAATTGTTTGTTTTTACATTCGTTTTCTTCATCTATTTCTTTGTCTGCGTTGTTGTATAAAAATTGTTTTTTATTGTGATTGTGGAATTACACTCGGAGTTTGGTTTTTCATTCCGCCAAACTTCGAGTATCATCTCATCCACCACAAATGGTGACAACCGACGTGATTTGAACCCGCAACCTCTGCGATAAATAACTCCCACCACAAACGGTGACTCCGCTAAACAACGTTAAACAATCACATTTCAACAAGCGTTAACCTCCGATGTTTGAGAGAACTTTTTACACTCACATTAAGAGTAACTGGACATTAATCCACGTGTCGCTCATTTAATTCTCTTGATTCAAATCGTCTGTATAATTGGTATACCTTCTTACATATCTTCCACTTGTCGATTGCTTAATTCATGAATAACATCATTACAAACACTGTACTCACTCTTGCTTTTTCTGTTGAGTATTTACTGCATACTTATACGCGAAAAACCTCAACACACCGGTAAAACGCAAAAATGCAGAAATACGACCTATCAACATATTTTACGAAGCAGAGATTCCACCTGGTATATTTTTCGTCGCGACATAACTCGCTACGCATTAGCGAGCGCCCAACTCCTCTCCGACATCGCTTGACTTTAAAATTCATCAGCAACGTATTGGTACACTGTACGCCAAATTACACATCCACACACAATTCGGCCAATTACTTCAACGTGGAACGTTTGGAAGAACACAGTAACATTACGCTGAACATTTTAAACGACATTCCGAGAAATCGCCATTATTTCTCGTCGGACATTTTTCTCATCACCAGGAATATGTACAGACATTCATGCATCAATTTTCACGGTTTAAGCTCAACCACAGCTTACCGCACATCGTAAGCTCAACCACAGCTTACCGCACATCATAAGCTCAACCACAGCTTACCGCACATCATAAGCTCAACCACAGCTTACCGCACATCATAAGCTCAACCACAGCTTACCGCACATCGTAAGCTCAACCACAGCTTACCGCACATCGTAAGTTCGATCACAATTACCGTACACATAAGTTCGACTATAGCTTATCGTACATATGGAGCTCAATCACAGCCCTCAGCACATCGTAAGTTCAACTATAGCTTACCACTCACTTCAAGTTCGATCATGGCTTACGACTCACATTAAGCACGATCACATTCATCTGCACCATCAAGCTCGACAAACCATGAAGTTTGACACAAGTTACTACCAATTACGACTCACAGATTGCTTCATTATCTACAAGACCAACTGACACTCACACCAAGCATTGTTCGCATATACCCAACCTTCATCTCAACCAAACCCCTGATTTTTCTCAACGATTTACATATTGAAAAATATTTTCAATATTTATCAATCTGCGGGGGGGTTTATAGGGTACACACTCTTTTTCATAATTAACTAAAAACAGTACAAAGAACATTCCAGAAAAAGAGGATTCAAATCTCACACACTTATAATTTACAACTATATATTTTTTAGCCAATCAGCAAACACACAGAAATAGAACATTCTAGACAAATTGGCTCAAGTCACACTTTTTTCTCAAAGAAACAAAAATTCGTAAATTTCAAATAAAT
>NZ_JBSSMA010000047.1:0-2278 GCF_053891095.1 Soonwooa purpurea | reverse complement strand
ACGCGCAGTAGAAAATGAGAACTTTTCAACGCTGAAAAATAGTTCTAAAAAATTATGAGCAATTAAATCACAAATAAATCAGATGAATAAAACGAAACTTAACCAGTTTTCAAACTGCATTTTTCCAACAAAATTTAAAACTCAATTATCTGAAATTTCTCTCGATTGTTGTTGCGCAAAGTAAAATTGGAAATTCGTAAAAAATGAAATTATTTTTATGAAAATATTAAACAATGACAAATCTTTCAATGATGGTTTCTGAATTCGATATTTTTTAATTTTTCAAATGGGAAAAATTTCAATTATAAAAAAAAAGAATAGAAGAAGCTTAAAACGTTAAGAAATTTTAAGCAAAAATATTTGTCGAGAAAAGTGTTTTCACGAAAATTTAAGAACTTTTTAAACCCAATATTTCTACTGAATTTTTTCTTATAAAAACCTAAAATATCAATGTTAAAAAAAGAGAAATTATTATCCGAAAACGCGCTAATCTATTGCGTGTAACGGAAAAAGTATTGGCGAAGTGCGGGCTGGATTTAACTGAAAGTTCAATTCAGACTGCGTGAAGCCGATGCTTTTTCATCTTGTTAAAATTAGTAAAAAAAACAATATGAAAAGCAGCGGCGGCTAAATATATCGAATATCTCAACTTAGACTTTCCCCCGCATTTTGCCAATACAATGTTATGCGACGTTTTTTTTAATTTTTTAATAAGTTGGAAAGTTTCTCAAAATCTCCATCTTGACCAAAGTTTTCTGTATTTGCATTTGTTCCTATCATTCTGAATAAACGGCAATCAAAACATAATTTACAAAATCCTACAATTTTCTTATTATTTTTAAATACAAGAATGTCACGATAAACTGCAACACAAGCTGCTGCATAATTTTCATAAACTGTTTTTTCGGTAAAAATTTGATTAATTTCTTTAAATTTAGATTGATTAATTTGAGATCTTGTAAATCCAATTTGGCTTAATGAATTTATAAATTCTAAATTATTTAAACTTTCAGGTTTTTCACCAATAATAATATCAAATTTTAATTTATCAATTTGTGATTTATTTTGTGTATCAAATAAATCCATTGCTTCATCTTCAGAAATTTCATTGTGATAATATTCAATTTCATCAAACTGAAAAAACGAATCTCCATATTTAGGAACAAAATTATTTTCAACGATTTTATTTTCTTTATTATAAATCTCAGTATTTTTATTTTCATTTTGTTTACATCCTATAAAAATAAAAAAAATAAAAAAAATGTTGAATTTTTTTTTCATAGACGTACTTTTTGTAAAATGTCGCATAACGTTTCGGGGCTTGGCGACAGTGGCGGAAATTGAAGCGAAAAGTTTCAATTTAGCGACACTGTAAGCAAAAGCCAATTTATTGAATAAATTTAAGAAAAAAGTCAATATAATTGGCTTTTTGCGGAATAGAAAGCCGAAACTTTCATTAATCACTTAACCCGCCATTGCGCCAAACCCTTGTTAGCTGAAGGTTTTTTTAATATATATTACAATTTTCAATCAATTCATTAATTGAATCCAGATTATATATTATTTCGATAATATTTTCATTAGTTAGCTTTTCTATAATTATCAATTTGTTGCCTGTAATATAATTTTGATTTTCAAGAATTTTAGATAAATATTTAGGTGTTATAAATCTTGTCCAGTATTTTAGATTATTTTCAAATTTAATTGTTACTTCAATACAATCACAATCTATATTTTGAATTTTATCATCTATAGTGATTGAATTTATCTCTGCTTGTTTTTCAAATTCAAAATAAAACTTTGAATACCATTTTAATTTGTTTTCATCATTTTTGATTCTAATATTTTCAGAGTTAATTTCTTCTACAATATATGATTTACGTTTTGATAATTGACCTTCATATACACCAATATTATTGCAATAAATTTTGTCTTTTAATTTCATACGGAATCTTGGTAAAACTTTCAGCTAACGAAAAAGGCTTTGCGAAGTGCGGGAATTCGAAGAACAGGAAGTTCAAGAATTCAGAAACGAAGCAAATGCTTTTTCAGATTGTCTAATTTAGTCAAAAAAAACAATATGAAAAGCAGTTGCGGAATATTTTGAAGAAATTTCAATCAATGATTAAACCCCGCATTTTGCAAAACCTATGTGCCTGTTGCACAACTAGAATAACGTAAAATTTCTTAACTTGTTATTATGCAAGGCAAAAAAGAATTTACACCCCAATTATTTTACGATTTAAGTTTGGATCGATTGGTACCTTTGGATAATTAC
>NZ_JBSSMA010000046.1:0-2308 GCF_053891095.1 Soonwooa purpurea | reverse complement strand
TTATCATTATTATTATTATTATTATTATTATTATTATTATTATTATTATTATTATTATTATTATTATTATTATTATTATTATTATTATTATTATTTATTTATTTCCTTTGATTTCCTGTATATACTCATTCCTTTCCGGGTCCCGACCAGAGACCTAAGGTCAGAAATGGCATCATGACAATTTTCACCGTACAAAAAAAAATGAAACATTTGGGTTATTTTACATAGATAAAGCTCTTCGTAAGGTGTGAGCTGTACTCGTGAGAACAATCTTTTGCATTTCTCTAAGGCACGGTCCCCCAGGGATCCCTTCAATGAGTCTATTAGAGTCTTTACCAATCAATCCGAGAGCTCCAACTACAACTGGGATTGTTGAGGTTCTCGTGTGCCACATTTTTGAGATTTCTATTTCAAGGTCCTTGTATTTTGATAGTTTTTTGAAGATCTTCAAAGATACATTACAGTCTGCAGGTACTGCCATATCAATAAGGAGGCACTTTTTTTCTTTGCGGTCTCTAATCACGATGTCCGGGCGATTAGCTTTGATTGTTCTGTCTGTGTGTATCGTGAAGTCCCATAAAATTGTTACAGGTCCTATCTCGGTAACAGGATCCGGGTGGTGTTCATACCAATTTCTTGCAGTTTCTTTTCCGTAGAAGTTGCAGATTTTCCAATGCAGATATTGGCCCACTCTGTCATGCCGAGTTTTATATTCAGTGGGTGCCAGTACCGTGCAGCCTGAAATAAGATGGTCAATTGTTTCTGGATATTTATCACAGAATCTGCATTTGGGGCTAACAGATTGTTTCAGTATGTGTGATTGATAATTTCTAGTTAGCAAGCATTGGTCCTGTGCAGCAAGAATAAATCCTTCAGTTTCAGCTTTTAACCCTGCACTTCGTAGCCACTGATGGGTACGGGGTTTGTCTACATCAGCTTGTTTGGTTCGGGCAGGGTATTGACCGTGAAGTGGTTTATCTTGCCATCTTTTCTGTGCCTGGTCAGTTGCCATTGCCTTTGCTTTCTTTTTTAAGCATTTTGCAGCTTCAGTCGGTGTATTGGGGTTTACTTGCATTTCTTCTTTATCCATGTGGATGTCCATTTTGAATTTGTTAGCCTCCTTTATAACTGAGTACAGTCGCTTACCACTTTCATGTTCTTTGACGCATATCATCATCCAGTCTTCTGCAGTTTCCAGGTATCTTTGGAGGCCGATTGTTGTAATTTTGTAGGACAGTTCTAGTTGAACTAGTCCTCTGCCTCCTTCGGGTCTGGGTACATATAAGCGGTCTACATCAGCTTTGGGATGATGCATGCGGTGGCAAGTGAGGAGCTTTCTTGTTTTGGTGTCCATTCTTTTGATGTCAGCTATGGTCCAGTTAAGGATGTTGAAGCTGTATTGAACCACAGGGACAGCTAAAGTGTTTATGGCTGATATTCTATTTTTGGAATTCAACTCGGTATTCAATACCAAGTGCACACGCCTGTAGTATTCCTTTCTTACTTTCTCCTTCATTTGGGTATGATTTACTCCGTTTCGTTCGCTAACGCCTAAATACTTATATGCTTCTTCTTGTTCTAGTTCCCTAATTTTTGTGGCAAAATCTAGATCTATTGGGTGTGATTCTATAATTCTACCTTTCTTGAAAGCTACTTTTGCGCACTTATCTAATCCAAAGTTCATACATATATCGTCACTAAAACACTTTACAATGTTGAGGAGGCCTTTCAACTCATTGTCATCTTTGGCAAAGAGTTTGAGATCATCCATGTAAAGTAAGTGATTGAAAATTTTCTTGTTTATCTTGTAACCGTAGCTATTTCTTTTTAGTTCATTTGTAAGAGGGATTAAGGACATACAAAACAGAAGGGGTGACAGGGAGTCTCCCTGGAAAATTCCTCGTCGGATATTGAGGCGATTTGAGATGTCAGTGCCTCTGGTGTGATTTAGGCACAGTGTTGTGTTCCACATTCCCATGCTGTGTTTAAGAAACTTTACTATCACAGGCGAGACTCTGTAGATCTCCAAGGTCTTAAGGATCCAAGAGTGTGGTAAACTATCAAAGGCTTTACGGTAGTCTATCCATGCTGCGCTCAGATTTCTACGCCGTCTCGTGCAATTTTCAAGTATCATTTTATTTATGAGCAGCTGATCCTTGCAGCCATAGGAGCCTCTCCTGCACCCCTTCTGTTCCAATGGAAGGATGTTGTTTTCTTCGAGAAAGGAGTACGTGCGGTTCGTCAGGATAGAGGTTACTAATTTATATGTGGTGGACAGACATGCTATTGTCCTATAATATTTCGAGTC
>NZ_JBSSMA010000045.1:0-2426 GCF_053891095.1 Soonwooa purpurea | reverse complement strand
TGTTGAACTAAACCTTCGGTAGCTTTCTCAGCGCTATATTTAGTTACTTTGTAAAACTAATTAAAAATCAGTAAAATGGCAACAAAAAAAAGAGTGTAGAAGAGCTTAGAGAAAACAAGATCATCAATCAGGCAAAGCGCGAAGTTCCGGGATTTGCGGAGCTTTTGCATAGGTTTGAACGTACGGTTTCTGTATTGGGAAGAAGCCAAAGTACCTTTCAAAATTACTCCAGACACGTCGCTGCGGTGTCGCTACATTTCGGAAAAATTCCTACAGAATTGGATCCCGAGCAAATTCACGATTACCTTTTTTACCTTCAGAAAAAATCAAAATCACCTTCACAGTCGTATTTTAAACACACCGTTTACGGACTTCGATTTCTGCTTAAATCGGAAGGTTTGAGCTATGATTATTTGAGTCTTCCGGAAATTAAAAGAGAGAAAAAACTGCCTGTAGTGCTTAGTAAACAGGAGGTTTGGCAGATGTTGTCCGGCTGTAAACTTTTAAAACATAAAATTTTGATCGGCATTCTTTACGGCTGCGGATTGCGCTGTATGGAAGTTCGAAATCTCCGTTTGTGCGACTTAGATTTTGGTCGAAAACAACTCAAAGTGGTTCAGGGAAAAGGCAAAAAAGACCGCTATTTACCACTTTCCGAACATCTGATTCGTGGGCTCAAAAAGTATATCGAAGCGGAAAAACCGGAAGATTATCTCTTTGGAGAACCTCGTGGAGGGCGTGCTGGTGGCGATTTCGATTCCCGTTACTCCCAGCGCGGCGTTCAGTGGGCGGTAAAGCAGGCATCAAAAACGGCAAATATCCTGAAAGAAGTGAGTGTCCATACGCTTCGGCACAGTTTTGCGACGCATCTTCTGGAAGATGGGATGGATATTTTGAGCATCAAAAATCTTCTCGGTCACGAAAGTATCGATACCACGCTGGTTTATCTTCAAATTGCCCAGCTTTCAACCCAAAAACTCTTTTCACCGCTCGATACCCTTTTTTCAGAATTTGGGAAAAAATGAGCGGTTTAAAAACCTCAAAAAAACAGTCAGTTCAACCTCAATCTCAACCTCAATACGAAGTCGCCGATGTTTTAAACAAATTAGGTTCAAAATTGGAAGATTTAGGACTTAATTCTTGGCAATTACGAACACTTTCAGCGTTGAAAAAATGCCGTACCTCTGCTTTGGGTGGTCATATTGACGCTTGTGATGAATGTGGAAATGTAAGCATCAGTTACAACTCCTGCCGAAACCGTCATTGCCCAAAATGTCAGAGCAAAAACCGAGAGCAATGGATTGAAAATCGGGAAACCGAACTGCTTCCGGTACCTTATTTCCACGTGGTTTTTACGCTTCCTGATGTATTGAACAAAACCGCGCTTCACGAGCCCAAAATGTTGTACGATTTTTTATTTGAATCTGCCTGGGAAACGCTTCAAACGTTTGGTGAAAATCGAGGTTTAAAAATGGGAATGATTGCTGTTTTGCACACTTGGGGGCAGAATCTGAGCCTTCATCCGCATTTGCACTGCATTGTTCCGGGCGGTGGAGTGGATGAAAGCGGAGCTTGGAAAAATCTACGTTCAGACGGCAAATTTTTGTTTCCGGTAAAGGCTTTGAGTAAAGTTTTCAGGGCTAAATTTTGTGAGAAATTAAAAGATAAAAACTTTGAAGAGTATACCAAAATCAGGCAAAATCTGTGGGAAAAGTCTTGGGTTGTTTACGCCAAAAAGCCTTTTGGAAGCCCAAAATCTGTGGTAGAATATTTGGGCAGATACACGCATAAAATCGCCATCAGCAACCAGAGAATCAGGAAAATTGACGCGGAAACGGTAACTTTTTCTTACAAAGATTACCGCCAAAAAGGCATCAAAAAGCAGATGGTTTTGAGCCATGAAGAGTTTATCCGCCGTTTTGTGATGCATATTTTACCGAAAAGATTTGTAAAAATCCGTCATTATGGTTTTTTGAGCAGCACCTGGAAGCGTATCAAACTTAAAAATCTACAACAAAATTTAGGCATCCAGCCCAAAGAAAAGCTTCCGCCAAAAGCTTTTCAGCCGAAATGTACGTGTTGTAAAGATGGAAATCTTGTGACGATTGCCACGTTCGATCTACGAGGTCCGCCAAGTTGGTTTTTGGAGATGAGCCGAAATTTACCTGCTCCTAAATCTGCATTTTAGCGGATTTGGGTAAGGGAAATGTTAACCTAACGTGAAGGAAAGCACGATAAAACCAAGAAAAACTCGCCAAAATCACCCACAAAAAAAGAGACTCTTCTCAAAGTCTCTTGTATCTCTAAAAATCTTTTGTCGATAAACCCATAGTGTGGGAAAATACCCAACCAAAAGCTGCCGAAGGTTCCGTTCAACAGGGTTTTCATTGTTCGTGCTGCGCACGCAACGAAAACTTAGCTATTAG
>NZ_JBSSMA010000044.1:0-2707 GCF_053891095.1 Soonwooa purpurea | reverse complement strand
CGCAAATTGGCTTTTCATATTGCTTTTTTTATTAACTTAACAATCTGAAAAAGCCATTTGCTACGTTTGTGAATCCTTGAACTTTTCGTTCTTCGAATTCCCGCACTTCGCAAAGCCTTTTTCGTTAGCTGTAATGTTTGAAAAACGCACTGTTAATTAACAGAAGAAATAAATCTAAATGAAAAAAAATATACTTTTCTTGATTGTTTTTATGCCTTATTTTGTTTTTTCTCAAAATAAAATCAATGATTTGAAAAATTTGAAAGGAACTTGGAAAGGTTCATTCGAAGGATATAAAGTAACTGCAAATATAAATGATGATAAACCATTAATTACTTTTATTAATTTTCAAAATCAAAAATTCAATGTTTTGGAAGGTTTAATTTCTGAGAATAAAGTTGGAGAAATTGAAATAGAAATTAAAAAAGCTACTTTATCTTATTGCGAAAAATGTAATTTCACATATGGTAAAATTAAAATCATATGCAAAAATGAAAGCGAAATTATAATGAATATAAATGATGTTGGTCCAAGCTATTGGAGAAGTTATGATGTTGAAGAAGGAATGACAGATATAAATAATTTAAATTTAACAAAAACACAAATTAAAGAATAAGAAATTTGTTGTACAAAAAAACACTACAGCTAACATTGTATTGGCAAAATGCGGGGTTTAGGTGTTGAATTGAAAAGCAGAAAAAATAATCCGCTCATGCTTTTCAATTCTGCAAATTTTTGTAAGTTAGCACAATCGAAAAAGCATTCGCTACGTTTGTTCTTTCTTGAACTTTCTGTTCTTCGAAAGCCCGCACTTCGCCAATACTTTTTCCGTTATCTGCAAGCGTATGACCAACATTCCGTATTACTTAGGAGGATATAATATCATTAAATTAAAACCAATAGATTTTGGAATTTTAAATGGTAAAATATCTCATACTTGTTCAAGTTGTATCAACTTTTCAATTTTCGATACGTGGACTCAAAGTTGGGTAAAACAAGGTTTGGACGAAAATGAAAAAAAGGAATTAAATCTTAACGATGAAAAAATCGAGAAAATACAGAAATGGACAGAATCAAAATTTGATAGTTTAGCAAATCTTTTTACAACATTTGAGGATGCCAAAGAATTTAAAAATTTATTTTTAAAAGACATTTGTGATTTAGAGATTTATAGCATTAATTTTTCTGAAACAGATGCGAACTTGTTAATTAAAGAGTTCGGAGAAGGAATTGGAACAGAAAATTATAATTATAACAATGGTGATTTTGTTTTAAGAAAAAATTTATTGAATAAATTTCTAGAAAATCCAAATGAAACATTTTTAGGTTTTGACATAATCGGAGTTGAATGTGATGGTTCATTCCATAGTTTTATTTGTAATGATGCAAGTGAATAATTGATAGAAAAATTTGGTTTACAACTCAACGACAATGGTTTGTTTGAAAATATTCCTGAATCAGAAGAACTACGAAATTTTTTACGAAATGAAGATTATTTTGAACCTGTTCCTTATTACATCTGCAAAGTGAAAAAACTGATTTATTAACAACGCCTGCAGATAACAGTGTATTTGCAAAATGCGGGATTTAAATCATAGTTGAAAAGCATCAACAATTTACACGCAAAAATGCTTTTCATCTTGATTTTATTTGTAATTTAACAATCTGAAAAAGCATTTTGCTCCGCTTCGATCTGAATTGAACTTTCAGTTAAATTCAGCCCGCACTTCGCAAATACTTTTTCGTTAGACGTAATTTTACAAGCGCAGTTCCCAAAGAAAAATTTGTATAAATTACCAAAATTTGGTAACTTTGATTATTGAATTTTAAATTAAGTAAAAATGGGACGAAATACATCTGTTTCTTTAGGAAATTATTTTGAGGATTTTGTTGATACAAAAGTTACTCAAGGAAGATATAAAAATGCAAGTGAAGTAATTCGAGCAGGATTGAGACTTTTAGAAGAGGAAGAAAATAAAATTCAAATTCTAAAAAATGCAATTCAAGAAGGAATTAATAGCGGAATTGCAAAAGATTTTAATCCAAAAAAGCATCTAGAATCTTTAAAAGCCAAAATGAAAAGTAATGGCTAAATATTTTTTAACAAATAAAGCTGTTGAAGATCTTTCTAAAATCTATGAATACACCTATGAATTTTGGTCGGAGAATCAAGCTGATAAATACTATGAAGAGCTAATTAATTTTTGTCTATTAATTGCTGAAAATCCAAATATAGGAAAGAATTATGCTGAAATTGATTCTGATTTCTTTGGATTTCTGGCACACAAACACATCATTTTTTATAGAATTATAAATCAAAATGAAATTGAAATTGAAAGAATTCTTGGAGCAGAAATGGATTTGAAAAATAGAATTAAAGAATAAAAAACTACGCCTAACATTGTATTGGCAAAATGCGGGATTTAAGGCGAAATTGAACTTTTTGTAATATTTAGCCACCAATATTTTCCAATTCCACATTTTTGTTTAACTTAGTTCCATTGAAAAAATATTGGCTACGATTGGTCTGAACTTGAACTTTCGTTCAAATTAAGCCCGCACTTCGCAAAGCCTTTTTCAGTTAGCAGAAAGACTTACCAAACAGTACTCTATAAATGAAACACCAAATTTTATTTCTGATTATTTTTACATTTTCATTAAATATTTTCGCACAAAAAACAGAAAAAATAAAATTAGAAAATCCTGA
>NZ_JBSSMA010000043.1:0-2862 GCF_053891095.1 Soonwooa purpurea | reverse complement strand
GCTCATGCTTTTCAATTCTGCAAATTTTTGTAAGTTAGCAGTATTGAAAAAGCATTCGCTACGTTTGTTCTTTCTTGAACTTTCAGTTCTCCGAAAGCCCGCACTTCGCCAATACTTTTTCCGTTAGCGGAAATGTTAAACAAACTCACGTATGAAAGCAAATTTTATAATATTGCTAATTTTATTTTCATCTTTTTTTAAAGCTCAAGAATTTAAAATAATTACTTTAAAGGATTCAATACCCCAAAATAAAGACTACCAAATATTTGAATTCATTAATGATAAAACACCAACAGAAAACTTGAAATTTGTAGCAACAATAAGTTGCGAAGGAGATGAATCTTCTTTTTCAAACATTTTTGAAATCGCAAAATTTCAATCACAAAATTTGGGTGCAAACTCTTTCAAATATATTAAGAAAGAAGAAAATGGAGATTTACTAAAGATCTATTTGGATATTTATTCGTCTGATGAGCAAAATTTAATTCAAAATAGAAAAAACGAAGAAGAAAATAAAATTTATATTTTCGGAAGCGATAATTTGAAGGAAAAAAAGAAACGCAACTATAAACTAAATGGTAAATTAAAAACACTTCCGATTAATGGATTTGAGACAATAAATTATGATTTAGGTTCTACATTAAAAATTGCTAAAAAGGATTTTATGTCACAACCTGCAATTTTTAAAGCAACGAAAAATTTTAAATCATTTTTTCTAAATACAGATGGTTGGGGAAGAAATGAAAGTCAAGAAGGAGTGAAAGATTATGGAATTGTTTCTGTCGTAACTTATGAACTATTTTATAAGTTCGACAAAAATTTAGGATATACTTTATTAAAAATTAAAGAATAATAAACACTTCCGCTAACATTGTATTGGCAAAATGCGGGATTTAGGGAAGAATTGAAAAGCAGAAAAAATAATCCGCTCATGCTTTTCAATTCCACTTTTTTTTCTTATTTTAGTGTACTTGAAAAAGCATTCGCTACGTTTGGTCGTTCTTGAACTTTTAGTTCTTCGAAAGCCCGCACTTCGCCAATACTTTTTCGTTAGCTGTAATTTTATAAAAAACCACGAATAAATGAAGCAACTATTTTATTTTTCGATTATTCTCTTGTTAATGAATTGCAGTAAAAAAAGCGAAGAAAATAGTAAATCGCAAAATTATCTAAAAGAAAATATTTTTATACTTTCGAGCTACGAAAAGCATTTTGATAGTCTTGAAAATGTATATTCTAAAACTGATTCAATACAAATACTAAAGTTTGATGAGGATAAATATTTCAATCCAAATTATTCAATGGGAGCAATCCATTTTTTAATAGTAGACCAAAAAGAATCATATTACATCATTAATGATTTATCGCCATTTTTGAAAAATTGGTGTGGATGGGAGAATACGGATAAAAAATCCATTAGTAATGATTCAATTTTGCTTATTAAAAGAAATATTGAAAAAATAAATCACGCAAAGCTCATAAATAATAATGAAATAATTAAAATTTTGACAAAATATAAAGATTCTATTATTCACACATACAATTCTTATCCTTTAACCATAAGTTTTGCTTTTAGAAATGACACATTAAAGGGTTCGACAATGTTTAATACGATAAATTATATGGAAAGTAATGGTATGAACTTGTATTTTATGAGAAAAATGAATATTGAAGAATTAAATAAAGTGAAAAAATAAAAACTACAGCTAACATTGTATTGGCGAAATGCGGGGTGAAGTACAAAGTTGAAAGATTTGAAAAATTTATCCGCCGCTGCTTTTCAATTCCACTTTTTTTCTTAATTTAGTGCAATAGAAAAAGCATCGGCTCCGTTTGGTCGAAAATTGAACATTCGTTCATTTTTAGCCCGCACTTCGCCAATACTTTTTCCGTTACCTGCAATGCTACAAAAACCGTTTAACAATGAAATTTTCGAAACTTTTGATAATTATGGGATTTTTAAATTCACTTTTTGGTTGTGGTCAAACCAAATTAAATAATTCAGAAATAAATCTGATAAATTCAATTGGCTATGAAAAACAATTTGCCGAAGAAATTAAGAATGAAGCAAAAAATACTATTGTGCAAATTCCAAAAATAAATGAATATGGAGAAGTTTTAAATGAAAAAGACAATGGACTTTCCACGAAAATAGAAGACGAAAATAAAGCGTTCAACTTTATTTCTTCAAACAAAGAAAAATATAAACAAAAAGGATATAATTTATTTTTGTTTGAAGATGATAACTCGCAAAAATTTCTAACAATAGTTAAGAATAAAACAGATTTCCAAATTTTAGAATGGAGACAAACTAATGGAGTAAATCACGATATTGACAATCAAAAAATAATTTCAAAACTAACTGAATGGAAAAACAAACATGATTTCATTCTTTTAGGATGTGGAATGGATTGGTTGCAAGTGAAATTTACTGCTAAAACACCCAATTTTAACGAGTTCTCAAAAGAAATTTATGAATTTTGTCCAGATGTTGTCGATCAAGGAACAGGTGATTTAGAAAAATTAACTGAGGAAATGCAAAAAATTAACGGAATATATCTTTGGTGGGACTAAAAAAAGCACTGCAGGTAACATTGTATTGGCAAAATGCGGGAGGAAGTGCAAAATTGAAAAGCAGAAAAAATAATACGCTCATGCTTTTCAATTCTGCAATTTTTTGTAAGTTAGTAGTATTGAAAAAGCATTCGCTACGTTTGGTCTTTCTTGAATTTTTCGTTCTTCGAAAGCCCGCACTTCGCCAATACTTTTTCCGTTATGTGCAATTCTCCCAAAACCACGCAATGAAAGTTAACACAGAAGATTTAGTGAAAATTTGTGATAATTATCTCTCTGATAAAATTA
>NZ_JBSSMA010000042.1:0-2871 GCF_053891095.1 Soonwooa purpurea | reverse complement strand
TCCAATAATATTATTTTGTGAAGTTATTGCAACATAATTTCCAAAACTGTCGACAAAAATATTTCTAATATTTTCTTGAGTCAAATTTAGTTCGATAAGAGTGGTTGTCATAAAATTGCGGCTAACGGGCCGCGGCTTGGCGAAGTGCGGGCTTGAATTGAGCGAAAGTTCAATTCAGTCCGAGACGTAGCCAAAGCTGTGAGCCTTTTGGTAAATTTAATGAAAAAACAAAAGCAAACAGCTTTTGGCGGCTAAAAAGGTGAGAAGTTCAATTTTGTACTTAACCCCGCATTTTGCCAAGCCGATGTTAGCTGTAGTAGCATTTTTAAGGTTTTACATTTACAAAGCTGTCAAATGAAATGGACTCGCCAAAATCTTTAACTTGTGATTCTATTATCAGTTTGTTGAATTCTTTTACGATTTTATCTGCATTTTGCTGTTTAATAACACGCAATTTTAGATTTTCGTATTCGAAATTCTCGAAATAATTTCCAAACTTTTCATTTATTTGTTTAATCGATACTAAACCACTTTCTTCAACTTTTTTAAATAATTTCCAATATTCTTTTTGTACAATAACAAAATCAACTGGAGGAAGTATTATCGGAATATGTTTTGGCCAGACGCAAACTCTATAAATTTGATTGTCTATTTTACTTTTCAAAAGAAAGTAACCTGGAACAAAAATATCTTCTTGGAGATTTTCTTGTAATTCATTTCTTATCAACGAATAATTCCAGATATAATCTGATTTTTCTTTATCAAAATATTCGACTTGAAATTCTGAGAAATGCTGAATTATTAGTTGTTCATTATGTCTAATCCATTGGTTTTCTAGATATCCTTTTTCAAATTTTTGAGGATTGTCTGGATCAATTTCGTCTTGTGGATTCAATAAAAAAATATCTAAATCTTCAATAATTTTTTCCAAAATCGGAAAACTTTCATATCCAAAAAAATTAGGACGAATGAAATTAATGGTAAAATTTATGTTTAAATTTTCATATTCACTAAAATTATCCCAAATTTCAAGATCTTCGGTTTCAGTATTTGGTTCGTTCAAGTCAATACCAAAGTAAACACCTGTTTCTTCATTGAAATAACTCCATTGTGTTTCATTTTCTTCGGCAGTTAAATATTCAGAATTATTTAGATAATTAATAATATCTTTTTCAGATTGATTACTTGATTTCTTTTTATAAAAGTATAAATCGTAACTCATATTTTTTACGTGAGATTGGTTCTGCTATTACAGCTA
The DNA here is from genome assembly GCF_053891095.1 of Soonwooa purpurea. Lineage (NCBI taxonomy): Bacteria > Pseudomonadati > Bacteroidota > Flavobacteriia > Flavobacteriales > Weeksellaceae > Soonwooa > Soonwooa purpurea. The sequence goes on along the minus strand of NZ_JBSSMA010000042.1, from coordinate 1,613 downwards.
ACGAAAAAGTATTGGCGAAGTGCGGGAATTCGAAGGACTGAAAGTTCAAGAATTCAGAAACGTAGCCGATGCTTTTTTCGGATTGTTAAATTAAGAAAAAAATCAATACGAAAAAGCAATCGGCGGATAAATGCTACAAATATTTCAATTTAGGATTTAACCCCGCATTTTGCCAATACACTGTTGTAGGAAGTTCTTTTAATATTCTGATATTTTTTTTATTACATCTTCATTCATTTCTTTACCCATTATTTCTAATAATTCTTCAACCGATATATTTTGTCTCTTATTGTAAATGGACGATAAAATGTTAGACAGAATTTCTTCTTTGTTTTCGAATGAGTTTTTGAAAAACATAAAGGCTCTTCCATATTGTCCATTGTCGTTTTCATAAATATACTTAGATCCATATAATTTTCCTTTGTCTATAGAAGGATTTGCACTTGGTCCTCGCCAATCCAATAAATTACCATTTTGTTTATTTTTTAAATAATCTGACTGCCTATTTTTAATAAAATATGTTTCAGCAGTTTCTAAATCAATGATTGAACTATATTTATAAGCAATATATTCGGAAAGTCCATCTCTAAACCATCTGAATTTTATATCTTTTAGATTATACTGATTTAGAAGTGTTCCTTCTACAATTTCATGTGAATAGGTATTTGCGATTAATTTGTTAATTTTTTTATTGTTTTCGGATGCATTATTTGTTAATGAAATAACCCAAGGAATATCAAGACCTTTTCCGATTGTTATTGTGTTTCTCGAGTTTATGTTAGATAATAATATATCTTCGCGATGAATAGTATTGAATTTAAACCTGTTTAATAAAAAATCATCAAAATCTTTTAATCTATTTAAAGTGAAGTCAGCGTTTTGCATTAAATCCTTTGCGTCATAATAAACTCTATAATTGTCAACTAAAGAGTCCGCTTTTGATTTGTCAAATATTTTCAAATTGGCAATATTGTTAACTCTGTCGTTTCCAAAAACGTCCTCATTAACAAAAGAAGCTCGAGTTGTTAAAGTAAAATTATTTGGTTGAAAACTGCTTACTCGACCGATTTTCCACAAATTATTCCTTTTTAATAAATTCATTTCCATAGTTTGCTTCTGTCCATTGTTATAAATTTGACTTAGATGCAAAATTTTAATACTGTCTGATTTTGGTTCAATTTTGTCGATTTCAATATTTCTAATTTTCTCATTTTGCCCAAAATTAACATAAGAATAAAACATTATCCATGTTGAATTATAATCCATTTTGTCAACCAATAAAGAGTTATCTAAATGTGGTTTTATTAAATTATAATCATTTTTATTTATTGCGGATTGATAATCTTTTATTATTTTTTTTGAAGAGTTATTTATAGAAGTTGTAACGCAACTAGTCATAAGAAGTAGAGGAAAGAAATATACTATTTTTTTCATTAATTTTTTGTTTTAATATTTTATGATCGTGGTTTTTTATAGAATTTCCTACAACGAAAAAGGCTTTGCGAAGTGCGGGAATTCGAAGAACGAAAAGTTCAAGAATTCAGAAACGAAGCAAATGGCTTTTTCAGATTGTTAAATTAATAAAAAAATCAAGATGAAAAGCCAATTTGCGG
>NZ_JBSSMA010000041.1:0-3034 GCF_053891095.1 Soonwooa purpurea | reverse complement strand
GATTATCAAATCACTACTTATAGTTATGACCCTTTGGTAGGCGTTAGAAGTGTTACACCACCTTCTGGTCTGCGAGAAATTTACATCTATGATACAGCCCAACGACTGAAGGAAGTCAAACGATTGGAGAAAGATGGTACTACTGGTTCTATGATCTATCGCACACTTAAGGAAAATGAATACCATTACAAACAATAATATTAAAAATTATGAAAAAAAATAGATTTATTCTTTTTGCATTATTGTTTGGCTCGGTAGCCTCTAAAGCTCAGACCATACCAAGTGCTGATCAAAATTATGTTTTTTCTACGGTTTTTCTGGATGAAAATAAAACTAAAAAGCAGGAAACAATCCAATATATGGATGGCTTGGGTAGGCCCAAACAAATTATAAATGTAAAAGCTTCCCCATCTCAGAATGATATCGTAACGCAAATAACCTACGATAATCTAGGAAGACAAGATAAAGACTATCTTCCGATGCCACAGCAATCTAGTACAAATGGAGCCTTTTATGGTGGTGTTTCGGAGATAGTAGGTTCTCCTTTGTATGGAGGTGTAGCCCCTTTTTATGCTCAAAAAGAAATTGAAAAATCTCCATTAGAACGACCTTTGTCTACAACAGCTCCTGGTGCATGGGCAAACAGTAATAAAAAGATTAGTTTTAACTATTCGGCCAATACCAGTTCAGAAGTTAGGAAATACTCAGCGACTACAATATCTTGGAGTAATGGGGTTACTAATTCTCAGTTAACCCATAATGCTAGTTATGCTGCTAACCAGTTATATAAAACCATAACCACAGATGAGGATGGCAATGTTGTTACCGAATTTAAAGATAAACAAGGGAAAGTTATTTTAGTAAAGCGTTATGTTAATAAAGTTAGTGCTGCAGACACTTATTATGTCTATAATGAATATCAACAACTTGTCTACGTTATTACCCCCAATGCAGTAGCGAAAGGAGTCGTTCTGCAAGCAGATTTAGATGACTTGTGCTATCAGTATAATTATGATGCTAAGGGGAGGCTTGCTGAAAAAAAGCTGCCAGGAAAAGGTTGGGAGTATTTTGTCTATGATAACCAAGATAGGTTGGTATTATCCCAGGATGTTAATATGGGAAGCAAACAACAGTGGCTTTTTAATAAATATGATAAATATGGAAGAATTACCTATACAGGGCTATATACCAGTTCCTCGGTCTATTCCAGTGCTGGCAGAAATGCTGAACAAAATGTAGTTAATACAAAAGGCTCTAATAATGTTGAAAGAAAAGCCTCTGCCTTTACACAACCAGGTCTGTCTGTCTATTATGATAATGATGCCAGTAAAAACTACCCCAATGCTATTACAAAATTGCTTAGTGTTAACTATTATGATACCTATCCTCTAGGTACTCCCGACCATGGTACCACGGTATTGGATCAGGCACTATTAACACAAGACGCGCAGACTAATATAATTAGTACCAAATCATTACCAACAGCTAACTTTGTAAATAATGTAGAAGCCAATGGCTGGACTAAAAACTATATGCGTTATGATACCAAAGGACAATTAGTAAAAAACCATACTTTAAATCATCTTGGAGGTTACACCATTACCGAGAGTAAACTAGACTTTACGGGCTCTCCTGTAAAAACCAAAACCTATCATAAAAGAAGAAATACAGATGTAGAACTAATTGTAGAACAAGATTTTGAATATGATCTTCAAAATAGACTAGAAAAGCAGTATCACTGGGTAGTTGGTAAGTCCCTGAAAGAGCTTTTAGTATTTAACCATTATAATGAGATAGGTCAGCTTGACAACAAAGATGTAGGAGGTGTTTTGGGACAGAATTTACAGAACGTAAAATATTCCTATAATGTGCGAGGCTGGTTAACAGGTATCAATAAAGACAATATTATTGTCGGAAACGAAGCAAGTTATATTCCATCGGGTCTTACAAATGGAAAGCTTTTTGGTTATAACATTAAATATAATAATCCCGAAAGCTCGTTATCCCCAGGAAGTTTTAATGGCAATATTTCGGAAGTTGATTGGATATACAACAACGGCAGTGATATGTTACACAGATATAGCTATGCTTATGATAAAAGCAGTCGTCTAATATCAGGTAATTATCAACGCCCTGATCTTACTGTTCCTGTAGCTCTAACTAATGATGAATATATAACATATGATCTGAATGGCAATATTATTAACCTACAAAGAACAACATCTCCTATCAAAGGAAATACGCCTTTGCTTATAGATGACCTTACATACAATTATTCAGGCAACAAGGTGACCAACATACAAGATGCATCCGCCAACAGTCTGGGCTATCCAGGAGGAGGCCAAACCATATCGTATGACAATAATGGCAATATGACAAGTATGCCTGATAAAGGCATCAGTAAGATTGATTATAATTACCTAAACCTTCCTACAGAGATTCTACAGAATAACAATAAAACCAATTATTACTACCGTGCGGATGGGACCAAAATAAAAAAACAATACAACCTAGTCAATGCCACAGGAACCAAAATAATCAATACAGAGTATCTTGATGGCTTCCAGTACTCAACTCCTAATACAATGCCGATACGTCGGGCATTGGAAGAAACGGATACAGCAACACTACTTGCTACTACTGCAGGACAACCTGAGACCTTCGCTCTAGATACCGAACGTGTTTTGGTACCTATAGATCCAGGTGGCGGATCCGCAGATGACGTTGTCTTGTCTTTCTTCCCGACAGCAGAAGGCTATTACGATTACGAAAATCTTCGTTATATTTACCAATACAAAGATCACTTAGGAAACGTAAGACTAAGTTATACCAAAGATGGTGGCACAACCAAGATTGTAGATACCAATGACTACTATCCCTTTGGCTTAAGCTTTATTAAAAGAGACGGAAATCTTCCTGTATTTGATCCGCTCTCTATACCATACAATTACAAATACAATGGTATGGAGCTGCAAGAAAGTGGTATGTACGACTACGGTGCAAGATTCTATATGCCGGATATTGGACGATGGGG
>NZ_JBSSMA010000040.1:0-3376 GCF_053891095.1 Soonwooa purpurea | reverse complement strand
ATGTGAATAAATGTCTTCATCAATTTCTTTATCGTAAAATGTTAAAGGTAATTTTCGATATTTAATTATACAAAAATCTCTGTAAAGTCTTTTTATTATTGGGGTTTTCATAGCATTGCAGATAACGGAAAAAGTATTGGCGAAGTGCGGGCTTTCGAAGAACTGAAAGTTCTAGAAAAACCAAACGTAGCGAATGCTTTTTCAATACTGCTAACTTACAAAAAAATGCAGAATTGAAAAGCATGAGCGGATTATTTTTTCTGCTTTTCAATTTTACACTTCTCCCCGCATTTTGCCAATACAATGTTATGTGCAGTGCATTTTAGTTCCAATCTAATAAGAACATTTTCCATTCTTTTTGAATTGTTTTATCCAAGAATTCGATAAATATTTTCTTATCATTTTGAAATCTAACATCTTGAAAAATTTTATCAGTTTCAAGAGTATATTTTATATTTTTAGCGATTTCTGGAGTTATTTCATTTGTAATACATTCAGAATTAAATCGTTTTAATCTCTTATCATTATTATAAATATTTCCATAAATTAAATCATCAAAAAGTTTATTTTTCTCTCGTAATAGTGACAAAAAGCTGATGTTAAATTCAAAGTTTCCTAAGTGTGTTTGAACCCATTTTTGTTTAAATTTTTCAGGTAATGTTTCTTTAAAAAAAAGATAATCTAAACTTCCATTCAAATACTTTTCATTTCCATTCAAAGTGGATTCGATTACTTCTTTTGCCAACTCGTAGTCAGTCGTTTCTATCTTTTTTGTATTTTTCAAGTAATTTTTGGGTAAAGATTTTTGAGTGTTAAGCTCTATTTTTGACAATTTTTTCAAGTCATTTTTTAATTTTTCATTTTGAAAATCAAATGATTGATAGTTTTGAAAAAAGTCATCAAGTTTTTGGCTGTCAAACACTAGAAAAGTAAATTGTAAATCATTTTGGTCGTAAAAATCTTCACTAATTTCTGTGGTTTTCGTTTTCACACAATTTTGTAAAAGAAAAAGACTAATAGTTATTAGAAATTGTTTCATAGCGGTCTTTTTGTCGCATTGCACATAACGTTTTGGGTATTGCCGAAGGCGGGGAAATCGAAGCTTTAAGTTTCGATTTTGCACCGAGGCGAGCCTAAACGAATTTTTATGAGATAAATTTAAAAATAAAAAACGAATAAAATTCGTTTTTGGCGGAATAGTAGGGTAGAACCTTGAATTTACCACTTTAGCCCCGCTTTTGGCAATACCATGTTACCTGTAGTGTTATTTTTTTTGTATATTTGCTTTAGGAATTCGAATTATCTAAATTAAGATATAAAAAGCTGGAAATTCCTGTTGAGTTCTTTGGTATGATTCATTTAAAAGATGTTTTAGTGGTTGTCGCTGACAGATGGTTGAATAATAAAAATTTAAAATGTATGGATACAATAAAATCAATTTTCATTAGCCTTTCGTTAGGCTCTACATTGACTCTTTTAGGAAATCTACTTGTAATGGTGAGTTTCGGTATCGGAGGTGAGTTAACCGAAATAATCTGTTAGGATGATTGTATCATAGAATTAAATAGGGAACTCGGTTCGATGCCGAGACTCACCACATTTAAAGGAGTTTTATAAACTCCTTTTTTTATTTTATATCATTGTATTTTGATAATACTCTGTCTGTTATAATATCTGTTAGATTTGAGAAACCAAATAGTCTATCTTCAAAAATTTCTAAACATATCAATAATAAAATTTTAGTAGAATCTTTAGTTATAGTTTTATCGGACACAATACATTTTCCATTAATATTTTTAAAATATAGTGAGTTTTCTCTTATAGTTATATAATAGCCATTTTTCAGATTCTTAAGGATACAATTAATCAATTCTTCGCCATAAATTTCCTTGGTTTTTAAGAACTTAAAGGTAATGTCATTTGCGATTGCAAGATGTTTAGATTTATGATTAAATAAACCGTCTTTGTTTCTGTTTACAGCTTCTTTATTTCCTCCTAATCCACGATAAATACATATTTCAGCTTTAGAAATTTCTTCCAAAACTGTTATAATTAAAAAAGTCGATTGTTCGAAAAAACCATTATTGAATAATAATATTGCTGCATTAATATGTTTCTCTATATGCAGAAGACATATTTCATATTCTTTTACATCATTAAATTTAGTTAATTCTGGAGATTGTATTGATGATAGTTCAGTTATTTTTTTGAAGGTCTCTTCCATAACATTACAGGTAACGAGCCGCGGCTTTGCGATAGTGGCGGATTAGAAAGCCTAAACTTTCAATTTTGCACTAACTTGAGCAACAGCTTTTTTATATTTACTAAAATAAGAAAAAAGGAAATATAAAAAGCTGTTGCGGATAAAAATGCACAAACTTTCTATATTTCCCTTAAACCGCCATTTCGCAAAACCGATGTTGTGTGCTGGCTTATTTTTTATAATGTTTTAATTCTGCCTTTTTAAATATTGAGTCTTTTGTGAAAGAAATAATCAAAGTTTTACTTTCTTTTGGATCTATATCCAATCCATATTTTTCAGATATAAAGTATGCAATAGATATATTTATTGAATCTTCAATATAATTTGGTTTACCTATTTTTTCAACTATTTGATTATATGTTGATTCCGTATTTAGATGGTTAGTAATTATGTCATTTACCATCTGTTCTCGATATTTATAGAAACCATCAGTTTTTTCATTCCATTTTTTAGAATCGAAAGGAATTTCTTTATTGTTGCAAGAGAAACAAAAAATAGAAAATACAAATAATAATATTAACCTTCGGTTGTCCATTTTTTTGTTTTAGAATTATATACTTTACTTTCAAAGCCTAATCCATACCAAATGATATAAGTTGAATCAGAAGTTTTTGAATAAAATGCTGGAGAATCTTCATTTTCTTTGATATTAAAAACTTCTAAACTTTCTGGATATTTACCAAACTTAGTTTTATAATTTTCGATTTTTTCAATTAAAGTGATTGCATATTTTTCACGCTCGCAAAAAGTATCGCAGCAAGAATTGAATATTATTATTAAAAATATGTAACTGAATTTTATTAAACGCATTTTTGGAAAGCTTGCACACAACGGAAAAAGTATTGGCGAAGTGCGGGAATTCGAAGGACTGAAAGTTCAAGAATTCAGAAGCGAAGCCGATGCTTTTTCAATGAAGTAAACTTACAAAAAAATACGGAATTGAAAAGCAATCGGCGAAATATTTTTACAAAATTTCAACGTTCCCAAAACCCCGCATTTTGCCAATACACTGTTACGCGCAGTAGAAAATGAGAACTTTTCAACGCTGAAAAATAGTTCTAAAAAATTATGAGCAATTAAATCACAAACAAATCAAAAGAATAAAACGAAACT
>NZ_JBSSMA010000039.1:0-3382 GCF_053891095.1 Soonwooa purpurea | reverse complement strand
GATAAAAACAAAAAATAGAGTTACAAAGATTAATACAAGCAATCTTCCGCAAGGAACTTATATCATCAAAGCACAAACCAACAATCAACAAAATCAAGAATATTCAACTAAAATTATTAAGGAATGATAAAAAAGTTATTTTTTATTATAATGTTCTCTACCTTCTATGTAGGAAGTTTAGCACAGGTTACAATAGGAAATTATAAAGAAGCAGTAACAACAGATATGTTTCCAAAATCTCCAGAAGCAGCTGCTTTATCTAAATTTGTAGATATTCCCGCAGGTAATTATACTGGAGTTGCTGATTTTTCAATCCCTTTGTACACTATCGAATTTGACGGTGAAAAAATCCCTATTGAGTTACGATATACAACTACGGGTATTACTGTAGGACAAGTTGCTACTAGAGTTGGTTTAGGCTGGGTTCTTAGTACAGGTCCTTCTTTGTCTCAGCAAGTAATTGGTGTACAGGATAAAAATTTCCCAAGATTTATTCTGCCCCCTAATTTTAATCCCGAATATTCCAATTCCGACCAGCAATTGGCTACTCTTTTAGCAGGAGCTATCCAGGGCGAAGCTCCGATCGATATTATTCCCGATGTTTTTACATATAATTTATTAACAAGTAATGGGAAATTTATTTTTAATGCTGCAGGTAGCGAGGGAGTTACTATGCCGTATAGCCAAACAAAAATAACAATAAATGGTGGGTACAACGATATTAAAATGATAGATGAAAAAGGATTTACATATTATTTTTCAAGTCCTATGTCCTCTTTATCAACCTATAACGATTGCATGCCTAGTTTAGATAAATCAGAAGATCCTAATTTTAGAATAGAAAAAATTAACTCACCGAAAAATCAAGAAATTAAATTTTTATATGACCCTAATAATTCACTAAATGTAAATGCTAAATATGTAAATTCTGTAACCACTCGGGAAAGAATAGCCACTATAGGTTATATCCCTCCAGGATATATACCGAGTGCTATGGGACCATTTGCTAATAAATGTGTTAATATAACAACATTAAAAAGTAAACCTTTGACAGAGATCCAATTTAAAGAAGGAATGATAGAGTTTATATATAATGATGTAATTCCTAGACAGGATATACCAGGAGATTTATCCCTAAAACAAATTATTGTCAGAAATAGAAACAATGAAATAATTAAAAATTTCACATTAAACTATGATTATTTTGTATCACAAGAAAAAGTATTAATGATACCCCGTCTACAAAATTATGCTAACGCATTAGTAGGAGCCGATAAACGTCTAAAACTAATAAATGTTCACGATAATCTGACAAATGGAACTTACAATTTAGAATATTATGAAAGTTATAACAATAAAAATTTACCTAACAGAATATCCAATAACCAAGATTATTGGGGGATTTACAATGGGAAAGATAATGGAGAAAAGGCGATAGCATTTTCAAACTCTAATATTAACTCTCCATATTTGAATGCTGACAAGTCTCCAGATATTAATTATGGAAAATTGGGTAATCTAAAAAAAATAATTTATCCAACAGGAGGTTATACAAGTGTTGAATATGAATCTGATGAGGCTGATATTTCAGAGTTTCCTATTATTGAGTATGAATATGATATTGATGAAGTATCACACGATGTTAGATCTTCAGACTCGAATGAATATCATACTGTTTTTACAATCACAAATGAAGATCCAATTACCCAAAATTTGGATTTTATTGGAAATTCTATAAGTCCGCTTCCACTTGGTGCTTGCTATTTAACTTTAAAAAAACCTAATGGATCAGTAGAAATATTTAAAGGGTCAAAAACTATGGAAAGACATGATCCTGTTGGTACTTACGAATTAATCATAACACCTGATACGAGTGCTTATCCAACGACTTGTACTGCAAGTTATTCATGGAAAAATATTGTTAAAACTCCAATTAATACCATAACGGCTCTGAGTGTAGGGACTATTAGAGTGAAAAAAATAGAATCTATAGATAATAATGGAAAGAAAATAACCCGTCAGTATACATACAAGGTACCCACTTCTAATAATTCGTTACCTTATACACAAAGCAGTGGTGTTAATCAGGGAGAACAGACTTTTGGAGCCTATACAACTAATATGATTCCATTAGGATTTGAAGGGCATTATGTAGAAGAGCATAGTGTGTCTAATAACCCAGGTTGGCAAACCTCAACTGTGAGAGGAAAGTCGATAGGTTATACTAATGTTCAAGAATATTTTATAGATGAAAACGTTTCGTCTAATTCCTATCGTAAAGAATATAGCTTTTTGAATGAACCTTCATATTATGGGACAGCTGTTGATCCATATGGCTTATCTATTGCCTGGCCAATTGATGGACTAGAAAGAGGACTATTAAAATCAGAGATTCTATTTGATTCCAAAAATAATAAAGTAAGGGAGAGTATAAAAGATTATGCTTATGATAAATATTTCAATTATAAATATAGTAATACAATTTCCAATACTCCTAGTTCTATGGGACTAGGTATTATGATAAAGGTGCAAAAACAGGTTTTGGGTAATTTTGCATTTAAATATAGTATTTTTCCACTAAATAATTATTGGATTCAGGAATCGAAAACGACGACAAGGGATTATGTAAGTCCGACTAGTTTAGTAGAAAAAGTTATCACACAAAATTATTCTGTACCAGACTATAAACACACCTATCCTGTTGAATTTGTTACTACGGGGAGTCAGGGAGAAACCTTGCGATCCGTTCTAAAATACCCTCAAGATATAACTGTGCAGGAGGCTGGAGGACAATCACAGTATGATGCAATACAAGAGCTTAAAAATAGAAATCAGTTATCAGAAGCTATATTGACTAAGACCTTTAATAATACATTACCTACTTCAGAGCAACGTACGGATTTTTTTGTTTTTGGAAATAATGTTTTACCAAAATATGTATACTATAAAAAAGGAGAAAGCATCTCGGCATCGGATCTAAAAGTTTCCTTCGGCGGTTATGATGATCGAGGAAATCTGACAGAGTACACCTTGGAATCTGGTATTCCAGTTAGTATTATTTGGGGTTATGACAAGACCAAGCCGATTGCTAAGATTGAAGGTGCAAAATATGAGGATATAAAAAGCAAGTCTGTTGTTATAGCTGCAATTAATGCCTCCGATTCAGATTTTAATGCCACACTGTCTAATGCTGATCAAACAGAAACAGATTTAATAAACACTTTAGATGCTCTAAGAAAAGATTCTGGCCTTAGTGATTATCAAATCACTACTTATAGTTATGACCCTTTGGTAGGCGTTAGAAGTGTTACACCACCTTCTGGTCTGCGAGAAATTTACATCTATGATACAGCCCAACGACTGAAGGAAGTCAAACGATTGG
>NZ_JBSSMA010000038.1:0-3392 GCF_053891095.1 Soonwooa purpurea | reverse complement strand
AATGAATTAAGAAAGATTGAATCAAATGAAAAAAATTTGAATGGGACAGATAATGGAACGTTTTTTAAATTCTCAAAAAAATCCTTTACGTTAATAAAACCTCTAGAATAAAAAAAACTGCAGCTAACATTGTATTGGCAAAATGCGGGGTTTAAGGCTAAATTTAACTGTTTGTAATATTTATCCGCCAATATTTTCCAATTCCACTTTTTTGTTTAACTTAGTTCCATTGAAAAAATATTGGCTACGATTGGTCTGAACTTGAACTTTCGTTCAAATTAAGCCCGCACTTCGCCAATACTTTTTCGTTAGCTGTAATTACATCACAAACATTTTCCAAAATATGAAATATATTAAATTAGTTTTTTTGTCACCAATTTTACTTATATTGTGTGCTTGTCCGATGGCTCCTAGTTCAAGAATGTATAAACCAATAAATATAGAACAAACATACTATACTCAATCCACAAGATGCTTTCTTCCCAATGATGCTAAAAATTTTAAAAGCGAAATCAATAAAAATAAGTTATTAAACTGGACAGGAATTATTAAGAATGTAAAAACTGAAAACGTTGCGGATTCTCTAAAATTTACAATTACCGTAGATCATAAATATTGGGATTTTATAGAAGATTTTAGTATTCAAGATGAAAAAATATTTTTATCAGGAAAAGGAGAAGGTGAATTTTATTTTACTAAAAAATATCCGCTTTCATATCAATCAAAATTAGATTCTATTTCAAATAATTATAAGATTAATGACTTCATCATCTGTTATGGAAATTTAAAAAATATTTTTGAAAATATTCCAGAACTTAATGCGCAATTTTCAAGAGTTATACCTCTAAAATTCTATTCCACAAATATTTGGAGATATGATGCAAAAAAAGATGAAAATGGAAAAACAATTTGTAATGATAAAAATTCTTATGAATTAGCAAATTTTGAATCGTTAAAAATTCCAAAATCAGGTCAAAATAAGTAACTACAGCTAACATTGTATTGGCAAAATGCGGGGTTTAAGGCTAAATTGAACTTTTTTTCAAATTTATACGCCGCTGCTTTTCATATTGTTTTTTTTCTTAATTTAGACAATCTGAAAAAGCATCGGCTTCGCTCTGTCTGAATTGAACTTTCAGTTAAATCCAGCCCGCACTTCGCAAATACTTTTTCGTTAGCCGCAATTTTATAAAAACCGTAATGAATAGAGGATTTTTAATATTAACGATAATTATTTTTTTTACATCTTTTTCAAACTTTTTCTCACAAGTAAAACACCCATGGAAAAATGGAGAAAAAATATTAAATTATAAAATTGAAAAATATAAACAAATTGACAGTCTTGATAACTACCAACCGATGAATGCAATTGAACAAAATAAAATTTTAAATTTTGAAGTTTGGAGAAATGAAGGAGATTTAGAAATCAAGAATGTTAACGAAAAAATATATGGAAAAGGCGGTGTAAACATCTATAACTTTATTGATAAAGCAACAAAAAAGACTTTGAAAATCGAATATAACGTTACAAAACATATTTATATTGACGAAACATATAAAGATTACAAAAATTCAGAGTTAAGAAAAATTACAATATTCTTTAATGAAAAAAACGAACCTGATTTTGCAAAAATTTATGAAAATCAATATGATAATGAAAAAGTGTTAGCAAGCGCTATTTATTATTTGAATTTATCTGAAGAACAAAATTATTATATAAATTCAGATACTAAATCACTTATAGAAACGATAAAAAATATAGTAGAAAGCTATAAAAAATAATAAAAACTGCGGCTAACAATGTATTGGCAAAATGCGGGGTTTAAGCCTAAATTGAACTTTTGTAATATTTATCCGCCAATATTTTCCAATTCCACATTTTTTATTAATTTAGTTCCATTGAAAAAATATTGGCTACGATTGGTCTGAACTTGAACTTTCGTTCAAATTAAGCCCGCACTTCGCCAATACTTTTTCGTTAGCAGAAATTTTTCCCATAGCAATGTTAGAAAATCAAAAAGTTAAATTGAAATCATTTTTAGGCAAAAATTCAAATAATTCTGATCTAGATGAAAGAGAAAATTATTGGAAATTAATTGGAAAAAATGGAAATATTATTGAAACTAAAAATGAAAATTTTGAGAACAGAGTTTTAGTATTATTTGATAATAATTTAGATGAATTAAATCTTTTCAATCATAATCCTATAAAAAATTCATTGTGGATTTTAACTACAGATTTAGAAATTATCAAATAGTGTCAAAATGAATGCAAAATTACTTATTGACGATGATATAATTGGAATTATAAATTTAGAAATTTTGGATGAGTTTATGGGAGTACTTTCTGGTGAATTAATTCCAACTGAAATTTACAAAAACTATCAAAACGAAATACATAAACATTTTGAACAAAAAGGAATTTCTAATATAATAGACTTTAATTACAGAATACGTTTAGAAAATGGTTACGAACTAAGACCTGAAGGTGGGATTGGAATAATACATTCTCGTGAGTTTAGTGAGGAAATTATTGTGGAAACGGCTGGGAATAATATTGAAGAATTAAAAAACTTCTGCTAACATAGGTTTTGCAAAATGCGGGGTTTAAGTCAAAGTTGAACTTCTACTCCATTTATTCCGCAAATTGCTTTTCATATTGTTTTTTTTACTTAATTTAGACAATCTGAAAAAGCATTTGCTTCGTTTCTGAATTCTTGAACTTTTGGTTCTTCGAATTCCCGCACTTCGCAAAGCCTTTTTCCGTTAGCTGTAATCTCTCCAAAAATGCCGTCAATAGAAATTATATCAATAGATTCAGATAATTCAATTTACCAAGAAGAAAATTATAAGTTCGCTATTCAAGTTGAAAACGATAAGATTGAAAGTCATAGAGGTTTATTTTATGATTTCTTGAAAAACTTGAAAGGAACAATTATTCATCTCGGAAACTCTGAATTTAAAAAATCTCAAAATGAAGGATTTTTCGCTGGGAATTTAATTAACTGGGAAAACGAAGTGAAAAATGATTTCAAATTTTTACAGGAATTTGAAGTTGATTTAAAAAACTTGATAAAACTTGCACAGAAAAATTCAACAAAAAAAACTATCTATTTACTTTCTGATTATCAATTTTCAAAACGAAAACCAAAACTAATAGAAAATCTTACATTGAAAGATTTTTTTAAACTTTACGACGAAAAAGGTTTGGAATTTAACCGAATTTATCAAATAAAGAACTAAAAAAAGAGACTACAGCTAACATAGGTAACCGTTGCACAACTCAAAACTCAACAAAATAAAATTATATATGACCTCGTTTAAGCCTTTTTAAGCGAGGTTTATTTTTGGAGTATATTCAAAATAATTAAAAATAAAGTGGTTGAAAAAAGC
>NZ_JBSSMA010000037.1:0-3546 GCF_053891095.1 Soonwooa purpurea | reverse complement strand
CACATATAATACTTCCTATACACACAAGTTTTAAAAAGAAAAGAAAGGGGGGAGAAACATGAAAGCACGGAAGAGAAGGAAAGTGAGCAGAAAAATAAAAAGGAAGGAAAAAAAAAAAGTATGAGTATTTTTTTTTACATGCAACAAGGGTAGGTATTCTTCGATCATAATGTCTTTGATTGTTTGGTTCTCATATTTTACAATAATATTTCAGCGACGGGTGGTTAGCAACCCAGTTAGGACAAATCCTAACAGAGGGCGGAAGAACTCTCAATGAGTCAACGGCCAGCTAACTAGAGGTGGTGACTCCATAAACCACCGTGGAGAAGGCAACGGGAAACCACTCCACTATCAATCCCAAGAATGTCATGGCTAGTAGATCAAAAATTGTACACACTAACGGCGTGAATGGGGCTAAATCTTTGGGAATTAGCAACTCGCCCGGTAAGGATCGACATGCGCAGCAGGTGTCACCTGACCGTCACCCTGCGACTGCTAGCATTAACGGCGTCAAGGGGATAGAGTACCACACACCCTATCCTTCGCCCGGAAAGGAACGACATGAGCGACAGGTGTCACCGGACCGTTACCCTGCGACTGTACGCACCAAACGGAAAGTATGTCTTGGCACCTGGAACGTCAGGACATTGAACAAATGTGGACAACTACAAAATGTGAAAGATGAAATGTCCAGGCTGGCAATCAACATTCTAGGAGTGTGTGAAACCAGATGGCGGAACAATGGGGATTTCATCACTGAAAACCACCGAATAATATACTCAGGTGGGGAGAGAAACGAGAAAGGGGTGGGTCTGATATTAGACCGACATCATATGAGATGCGTGCTAGGATATTGCCAACTATCAGAAAGAATACTGATAGTCAAACTGAGAGGGACGCCATTCAATATAGCTATAATAGTAGTCTACGCCCCGACAGCCCAAAGCAACGATGAGGAAATTGATACCTTCTACACCACACTAGACAACGCTAGAGCCCAATTAAAATCTCAGGAAATCATAATCGTCATGGGAGATTTGAATGCCAAAGTAGGCAGTGATACAGCGGGAGAGACCACCGGCAAATACGGATTAGGGACCCGCAACGAACGCGGAGAGAAGTGGGTACAATGGTGTACGGCCAACGACCAGATAATAACCAACACATGGTTCCAAGAACACCCAAGACGCTTATGGACATGGAGGAGCCCGGGAGGAGAAATCAAAAATCAGATCGACTATATCACCATCAATAGAAGATTTAGAAATGCAATAACCCACTGCAAAACTTACCCAAGCGCCGACTGCGGAAGCGACCACCGGCCCGTCATATGCAAACTTCAAGTAAGACTAAAGAAATTGAAGAAACCCAACACGATGCCCAAACTGCAATACAACAGACTACTTACCGATCCGGACCTAAAGGAAAAATATATGAACAGTGTGAAAAGCTGCTACGAAGAACAGAACAGAACAGGAAACACGAAATGGGACGCGCTGAAGAGAGCTCTGGTGACAGCAGCAATGGACATCATCCCCAAGGAGAATGATCCGAAAAGGAAAAATGAATGGATCACGGAGGAGATCCTAGAAATGATGCAGAGGAGACGGGAAACGAAGCCGAGACATGGAACAGAATACAGGACACTACACAAGGAAATAAGGACCAAATGCAGGAAGGCCAAGGAAGAATGGCTAAACAAAAAATGCAAGGAAGTAGAGAGACTGAGTGCCACGAACAAAGGAGACATGCACAAACAAATAAGAGAATTAACGGGACAGAGGATGTGCTCGTCAACCGGCTGCATAAGATCCAAGGAGGGAACAATAATATTAGAGAAGGAAAAAATTCTTCAGCGATGGAAAGAATATATAGGAGAACTCTTCCATGACAAAAGGGAGCAACCGGCAGTTAATAGAATCGATGATGGACCGGAAATCTTGAAATCGGAAGTAGAAGCAGCACTGGCCAAACTCAAACGAAACAAGGCGCCAGGACCAGACGGAATCGTTGCAGAGATGATGACAGCCTTAGACGACTTCGGAATAGAAAAGTTAACGGAAATAACAAACGGAATCTACAACAGCGGGGAAATACCAGAGGACCTAAGCAGATCCATCTTCATAGCGCTGCCCAAGAAACCAGGCGCCAACGAGTGTGAGCTCCACCGGACAATCAGTCTAATGAGCCACATGACAAAGCTCATTATACGAATCCTAATGAACAGAGCGCGCAGCAGAATCAGGCCAGAGATAGGACAAGAACAGTGCGGCTTCGTGAAAGACACCGGAACGAGAAACGCGATTTTCATGCTAAGAATACTATCAGAAAGGGCAATACAAGTGCAGAAGAAATTATACCTGTGCTTCATAGACTACGCAAAGGCTTTCGACAAAGTGCGCCACAAAGGACTGTTTGAACTGCTCAGTAGCCTCGACATATTCGGAAAGGATATTAGAGTACTCAAAAACCTCTACTGGCAACAAACTGCATGCATAAGGGTCGAAAACGAATGCAGCGAATACACAAAAATAGAAAGAGGCGTAAGGCAAGGATGCGTATTCTCGCCAGATCTATTCAATTTGTACAGCGAGGCGATTCTGAGAGAACTTGAAGACCTACCAGGATTCATCATTGGCGGACACAATCTCAACAACATAAGATATGCGGACGACACAGTACTGATAGCCGACACAGAAAAAAAGCTGCAGGAACTCCTGCAAAAGGTGGCAAAAGAGAGTGCTGGAAAGGGACTGAGCATAAACTACAAGAAGACAGAGTGCATGGTCATCAGCAAAAAGACCAACCAGAAATGCACACTACAGGTCGGGAACACCAGGATCAAGCAGGTGCAGAAGTTTAAATATCTGGGAAGTGTCCTCACAGAGGATGGCAAATGCGACGCTGAAATTAAGACACGTATCGGGTTGGCCAGGAACGCATTCCAAAAGCTAAGCAAAATTCTTAAAGACAGGAAAGTTTCACGGACAACAAAGAAAAGAGTGCTGAACTGCTACGTGATACCCGTCTTGCTTTACGGTAGCGAAAGCTGGACGATCTCTTCAAGGATGAGGAGGAGACTCGAGGCCACAGAAATGTGGTTCTACAGAAGGATGCTAAGGATATCATGGACCCAACACGTGAGCAACTACGAGGTTCTGCGTAGGATGCAAACAAAAAGAAGACTCATGCTTGATATCAGAAAGAGACAGCTGAAGTTCCTGGGACATGTAATGAGAAAGGAGGGTCTGGAAAACCTGATACTCACAGGACGGATAGAGGGAGGTAGAGACAGGGGAAAGCAGCGCACGACATATTTGAAGGGCCTGAGCGAATGGATGATGGGAAGGGGCATGGGAGATACGGGGAGTCAAGCCCTGTTGAGAGCTTCGAGAGATAGGGGGAAGTGGAAAGCCATGATCGCCTACGTCCTGAAGGGATACGGCACATAGAAGAAGAAGAAGAAGAAGAAGAAGAAGAAGAAGAAGAAGAAGAAGAAGAAGAAAATATACATTTTTTTCACCTTTCCAGTCGGTTTTATTGCTG
>NZ_JBSSMA010000036.1:0-3647 GCF_053891095.1 Soonwooa purpurea | reverse complement strand
TGTAAGTTGAAATATATTTTTTTATGTTTTCTAATTTTAATTGAATATAGTTCGAATAATTGCTATCATTCTCTTTTAATAGTTCGAATTGACAAATTATAGAATTCTCAGTTTCATTCAATTTCAGATCAATGAAAGTAGCTTCATTTAGAATTAAATCTAGTTCATCTCTTATTTTTTCTGAAAATTTCATTGATACACGGAGTTTGTAAACTTGCAGCTAACGGAAAAAGTATTGGCGAAGTGCGGGCTTTCGAAGAACTAAAAGTTCAAGGATGACCAAACGTAGCGAATGCTTTTTCAATACTGCTAACTTACAAAAATTTGCAGAATTGAAAAGCATGAGCGGAATAATATTTCTGCTTTTCAATTTTGCACTTCTTCCCGCATTTTGCCAATACAATGTTAGCTGCAGTTTCTTTAAGTTTTTACAATTTTATTTTTGCATTTTTAAAATTCTTTGATAATCAATTTTATTTTGTTCAATGAATTTACTTTTAAATCCAAAAAGAAATATAATTGAAATTAGTATAGTTAAAATTGATAGAATTATACTTTTTGAAATCGCATTTTTGCTCAAAAGTAATTTTTTAAAAATTATGTAATTTATAGAAATCAAAATTAGTAAAGCTATTCCAAAGTATGGTATAATTTCTTGGACTACTTGATCTGAAACAATTTTCGCACGTTCTTCGGGCATTTCACGCACGATTATGAAAAATGAAACATTAGACAAAAAGGTCAAAAATCCAATAACAATAATCATCAAAACTATAATTGAAAATATTCCTAAATTTTTTTTCATACGGTGCTTTGGTGAAATTGCGGCTAACGGAAAAAGTATTGGCGAAGTGCGGGCTTTCGAAGAACTAAAAGTTCAAGGATGACCAAACGTAGCGAATGCTTTTTCAATACTGCTAACTTACAAAAATTTGCAGAATTGAAAAGCATGAGCGGAATAATATTTCTGCTTTTCAATTTTGCACTTCTTCCCGCATTTTGCCAATACAATGTTAGCTGCAGTTTCTTTAAGTTTTTACAATTTTATTTTTGCATTTTTAAAATTCTTTGATAATCAATTTTATTTTGTTCAATGAATTTACTTTTAAATCCAAAAAGAAATATAATTGAAATTAGTATAGTTAAAATTGATAGAATTATACTTTTTGAAATCGCATTTTTGCTCAAAAGTAATTTTTTAAAAATTATGTAATTTATAGAAATCAAAATTAGTAAAGCTATTCCAAAGTATGGTATAATTTCTTGGACTACTTGATCTGAAACAATTTTCGCACGTTCTTCGGGCATTTCACGCACGATTATGAAAAATGAAACATTAGACAAAAAGGTCAAAAATCCAATAACAATAATCATCAAAACTATAATTGAAAATATTCCTAAATTTTTTTTCATACGGTGCTTTGGTGAAATTGCGGCTAACGGAAAAAGTATTGGCGAAGTGCGGGCTTAATTTGAACGAATGTTCAAGTTCAGACCAATCGTAGCCAATATTTTTTCAATGGAACTAAATTAAGAAAAAAAGTGGAATTGGAAAATATTGGCGGATAAATATTACAAAAAATTCAATTGAACCTTAAACCCCGCATTTTGCCAATACACTGTTATCTGCAGTTATATTATTTTATTTCCATTTATTTTGTCCCATTCATCTAAAACTATTGATTCAGCTAAATTCTCTAGCGAATAATCATCTATTTGTTTTTGGGAATTTTTGCAATCTTGGTGAGGACATCTGTTCCACAGAAATTTAATTGGTAAATCTCCATGAAGTAAACAAAAACAATTTACATCTGAAACAAAAGGTTTATTAGCTGTGGAGAAATGGACATTCCATTTCATCATTACTCCTTCTTTTTTATCAATAATCTTGTCAACTTTTCTCAGCAAAGTTTTATTCTTTTCAAATTTTGAATTTGTCTTATTTCTATTTGAGCCTAAACTAATTTTGTAAATCCATCTTAATATCCAAAAAATTATAATGCCAAAAAAAATATAAATTATTTTCAATTGATAGTTTATTATATCATTAAATGCTTCTTTAAAAGTTTGAGAGTCATAATAACTTTTTGCTTTTGCCAAAATTAAACCTCCAATTGCAACAATAATTACCGAAATAACTTTGCTCCAAACAGGATCTTTCCAAATTTTCTCTATCATTTGATGTAAACGTAAATTTTGTGAATAATTGCAGATAACGGTTTAGGGCTTTGCGAAGGAGCGGATTAGAAAGACGGAACTTTCAACTTTGCACTAACGTAGCAAAACCATTTTTTTATTTGCTAATTTACACTTTTCAAGCACATAAAAAATGGTTTTTGCGGAATAGAAGTACAAATGTTGAAGTTTGCACTTAAACCGCTCTTTTGCAAAACCCATGTTATAGGCAGTTATTATTTGTTTAAGAAAAGTAAAGTGCAATTTCATCGTCTGATAACAACCCAGATTCAATTATTGCATTTTGAATATATCCAATGTCAGCTTTATTAATATTGCCAATTACTTTACAAGATGTATTTATTATTCCTTCTGTAATTTTGTGAACGTCTAGTGGGATAGGGTATGAGCAATTAGCATATGAATCGTGACTCAAAAACTCATTTTGAGATTTTAATAAAGGAATGTGTAGTTTATAAATATTCGGTTTGTTAATGACTGAAGGGTGAATTCTTGAATTTATAAATACAGAACATACATATATTTTTCCTTCAGAAATACCAGCAATGATGAAAAACTTTTCGTGTTCAGCTTCTTCAAACTTTTTTAGAAATACGTCACCAACATTTATAGATTGCCTAATTAATTCCTTATGTTTTTCAGGGTCTAATCCTCCAAAAATTGACATACTTAAAAAGATTTAGCTAAAAGCATTTGCTCTTTTAAATATTCTACATAAGACTCATCATTTCCAGTTTCAATAACTAGATTATCTAAAGAAATAGGGGAATTTTTAACGGTATTTCTCCAAGCGTAGTCGTGAGATTTTTCTCTAACTTCGTCCCAAGATAAATCACCATATTCAATTAATGAATTATTTAAAAATTCCAAATCTGTTTTAGATAGTTTTTTTAAATTTGGTTCTGCTATAGGCTGTATTAAATCCCAATTGACAACATTGAAAACTTGAGAAAAATTATTGTTGTCTTTAAAGAAACCATCACCTCTAACTGATTTAAAAATATCGTAAAGATTTGAAGGTACAGGACCATCATTCATTGCTATATAAGTATCCCCAGTTATTGATCTACCATATTCAGAAATATGATTTCTATCGGCAAAATATAATATTTTAAAAATTTTATGGAAGTCATTTCTCTTTAACCTACGAGCAATGTAAAGAACTGCATTAATTGCTTTCTCTACTTTGAAGTCTTCAAAATTAAACTTTTCCATTGTTGATAAATTCCTTAAAATTATTTGCAAATATAGAATTTGTTTTATAAGGAAACAATTTTTTTAACATTTTTAGGATTGTCAGTATCTTGTGGGAATAATTGCCTATAACGAAAAAGTATTGGCGAAGTGCGGGCTTTCGAAGAACAAAAAGTTCTAGGAAAGAACAAACGTAGCGAATGCTTTTTCAATACTGCTAACTTACAAAAATTTGCAGAATTGAAAAGCATGAGTGG
>NZ_JBSSMA010000035.1:0-3802 GCF_053891095.1 Soonwooa purpurea | reverse complement strand
CTCAAAGATTAAGTGCACTGACAGGGAAATAAAGATTCAAAAATACACGTTTGTTATCTAAAATAAATGATTATTTCAACACTATACATATTTATTTTTTTTTTTAATCAGAGTCACCCCAAGCAAGGCAGGAGCGCCACTTGCACGCTAGGGGTTACAGAAGGAAGGGTATACAGGGTTACGAAGAGAGCAGGTAGCGATTGACGTTGCACTTGAACCTTTGCAGGTTGAAGCCGTCAGGAAAGCAAAAAGCTGGGAGGGAGTTCCACAATCTGGAGGTGCGGGAAAAGAAACTGTTAGCATAGAAACCGCGGTTACATCTAGCCAGCTTGACTGTAAATTGATGAGATCGCGCTGCCAGACGAGTATTGCGCTTGAAACTGTACACGCTAGGGACCATAGTGCGGAGCTCATCCGAACAGAAGCCGTGAAAGTACTTATAAAAGAGGCACAGAGAGGCGACTTCCCGGCGGTGAGCAAGTGGCTGTAGCTTAGCAGATAGTTCAGGCCCGATGATATTGCTGATTCTTCTCTGGATCCTGTCCAGGAGCTCCAGGTGAACATAAGGGGCTCCGCCCCAGATATGGCAGCAGTACTCTAAACAAGGCCGAATGGTGGACTTATAGATAAGTAAGATGGATTCAGGGGAGAAGTGTTGTCTCGCGCGATATAGGGAAGCAGCTTTCCTTGCAGCAGAGAGGGCGATGGACTGGATGTAACTCTTCCACTTCATATCAGCAGAGAGTGTCAGACCTAGGAGACGTAGAGAATCATTTTCCTGGAGGACGGCGTCAGCCATGCTGATAGAAGGCAGAGACTGACCTCTCAGATGATTAATGGATAGTAGCTTAGTTTTGGCGGCGTTAAAGTTGACCAACCATCTCTCTCCCCAGTTAACAATGGTTTTTAGGTCGTTTTGTAAGCTAGACGCCATTTTGTCCTTGTCAGATTCATTAGCCTTAGTGTCTAGGCAAGAGTAAACCGTCGTATCGTCAGCATAAATGCCGAGAAGGGAACTGATGTCATCGGGGAGGTCATTAATGTAGAGTAAGAAGAGCGTCGGACCAAGGATGGAGCCTTGGGGGACACCCGCGTTAGTATTGAAGCGGGAAGATGTGCGGCCATTAACGACAACTTTCATCTCCCGGTGTGAGAGAAATGACTGGATTAGGTCAAAAAGGCGCCCAGTGATCCCGTAGCTTTTCAGCTTGTGAAGAAGACCTGAGTGCCAGACCCTGTCAAATGCTTTGGATATATCTAATGCGACGGCCCGGGCTTCACCATTTTTATCCAGGGCGCGATATACTCTTTCAGTAATTAGTGTGAGGACATCGGCAGTGGACCTGGAAAATCGGAAGCCGTACTGAGAGTCCGAAAAAAGCCTTTGAGAGGAGAGATGATCAACCAACTCCGAGTTGATCAGAGCCTCAAAGAGTTTCCCAAAAAGGGGGAGAAGGCTGATAGGGCGATAGTTAGCGGGGTCAGATGGTTCCCCAGAGTTTTTAAAGATCGGAACAACCGATGAGGACTTCCAGCAAGCAGGAAAGCAGGAGGTGGCAAGGCACTTGTTGTATAACTTGGAAAGAATAGGGGCTAGCTCTGGAGCACAGTTCTTAACGACTACAACAGGGATGCCATCCGGGCCACATGCTTTGTTGGGATCGAGTTTGGAGATGATTGCAGAAACCATGGAAGGTGTAATGCATATATCTTTCAATTTAGAGTCGGTCCTGAGTGGGAAATCCGGTAGAGGTACTCCAAGTGCATCAAGGGTGGAATTAGAGGAGAACCTACGAGCGAAGCACTCAGCCTTATCAGCGGAGGATGAAATCACTCCAAACCGGTTAAAGAGTGGGGGGATCGATACATTATTCTTGTTAAGGACCCTTTTGCAGAGGCGCCAGTAGTCGCGCGAGCCAAAGTCACTGGAGGCTATGCGGTCCCTCATTCTAACAGAGAAGCGTGCCTTAGCATTCTCAAGTGTGCGTTTACAGTTATTACGAGCAGTAACAAATAGGTCCCTGTTGTGCCTTGAGCGGTCACGCTGGAACAACCTGAAATAGTGGTTTCTGTGCGCTATGGCAGCAGAACACGCAGGTGTGAACCAAGGAGAGGTTTGCGGTTTCACCTGATATTTACGGGCAGGGATGAAGGCGTCCATGCCAGCCTTGACCCAGGAGGATAGCTCAGCGGCACATTCTTTAGTTGGGAGCCCGAACACAGAGGTCCAGGGAGCATCTCTGAGAAAATCTCTGAACGAATCCCAGTCGGCGTGTTGGTAGCGAAAGGAGGTCTTGTGAAATGGGGGTTCGTGGTCGGTAGGTGATTGAAAAGAGATATCAATCGACACTACGGAGTGGTCGGAGTTACCAAGGGGGCAGTGCTGGGAGGTCGTGCAATAGTTGGGCGAGGAGGTTAGACATAGGTCCAGAAGGGAGGCGTGTTGGTCAGTTTGGGTAGGGAAACGGGTGGGGAAGTTGATAATTTGAGTGAGGGATTGGGCTATGGAGAAATTCAAAGTGCGAATTCCGGCAGCATCCATGCCATTGGAATGTTTAAGCCATGCCTCATGGTGCACGTTGAAGTCACCAAAGACGAATATGTTTGCTGAGGGATGGATTGATAGCGCCTTATCAATGTTATCAGCAATTGCGTCTAGGATGCTGCAGTCAGGGGAGGAGGGGGCACGGTAGAGGAAAAAGAGGTAGCTGACAGAGTTTGGTAAAGAGAGGCGGAAGCACATGTAGGAGTGGACTGCATCTTCGAGAGTCGATTCCCTGGCCATCGGAAGATTATCACGAACGTAAACACCGAGGCCGTGCATATGAGTGTTAGAATCTTTCCGGAAAAGAGGAAGATAACCAGAGACGAAGAGCTCGCTGGTTGCAATGGAGGAATTTAGGTTAGTTTCGCAAAGAGCGAATATATCGGGGGACCGCTCCAAAAGGAAAGATTCAACGCTACAGAAGTTAGATCGAATACCACGGATGTTGGTGAAGGATAGATTGAGTGTAGGTGGTTTATTGGAGGCTGGTTTAGATTTGAATTTATTTTTGCGATTGATCATTATGATATATGGAAGGGAACTACATAAATTGACACTGTCCCACGTCAAAGGTAATACAAACGAGCCAGTAAGTAGCCGAGAGCAGAGCATAATGTGGCCTCGGGGTTGCCCACCGGAGATACGTGCAGGGACACCTTTCCATGCGCGACATGGCACTACAGGTATACCGATATTATGCGACTGTTGATCAGGGCAGCCTCTCTAAGCGCTACCAAAGAGTTCGGGCCCCTAACTACCAGTCGGAAGCAGCAGCCAGCAAACTGCCAACCCGGTACCCTCATCATGGAGAGCCTCAGCCACCGGCTAGATTGTTCACCAGATAGGTGAGAGAGCTAAATTTAATTGTCCCATGGAAGAAAGAACCGGTGAACCGTACCCTGGGCAGGGAGCAAGAGTTAAATCTCTACCCCTGTTCAATAGGTATGGAAGGAGTGTGAACCGGGCGATAGTACATACTATCTACTCCTATTAAGCTGTGGAAAAAACTTGGGATGAATTAGAAACATTAAGTAACTACTTAGTATAAGTTCAAACGACTTGTAAGAAAGAAGAATTTAATAACAAGCCCCCTCCCTAGCGAATTTAACCATTTAATACATGCAGAAGACAGAGACAATAAGAATAATAAAACATGAAATTGAAATAAAGATAGAATTAGCATAGTATTGGACTAAACTAACAACTAGAGAGCGAAGGAAAAAAAAATTAAATAAATAAATTCGCACCTAGGACGGT
>NZ_JBSSMA010000034.1:0-3973 GCF_053891095.1 Soonwooa purpurea | reverse complement strand
TTTTAAAATAATTTTTAGCATCAATGAAAAGAAAAATTATTAATTTCTAAAATGCCAAAAGATCTCCACTTGAATATATATATATATATATATATATATATATTCAAAAAAAGCTTATAACAGTCATTTATACACAATTAAAGTATTTAAAAAAAAAATACATATATATTTAACATCAATAGTACCATGCAAGCCCAAAATAAACCCAGTCTACACATGCCATCCACAGGAAACGCCATCCACAGAAACAGACCCCACTGCTAACAATATGGAAGCATTCCCCCTTCCATATTCCTAAATGGCAGCGGCACTATCCTAACCAGTAATATACGGCCTCCTAGGGGTTTCAATCCTAGGGATACTAACTAAATCCGAATATTCCAGACTTAGAACTTGTATAAGCCGAATTATTCACCGCTGAGAAATTCACGAAATACAAAAGAGGGACCCAACCATACTAGTCGTGAAGCAAAAATAAGTGACCCAACATTAAATCGTGAAATAGAAGAGGGGGATCATCAGCTGTTTACCATGTAACTGTTTCGGAGATTTAAAAACAGAACAGTTATCAAATTCATGGCTCTCCGGCAGTACTGATCAAAATACCACCTCCCCCACAACCAAATGTTAAATACAATTCAGTTATTTCACTTAAAGCAAGAGCAGCACCTCAGTTCACTATTAGATGAATTACAATGTAAATCACATGAGCGAGAGAAAAAAAAAATTATTAATCCGTCGAGTAATATAGCAATAGATATACATACCAACACGTTTATCAGTAAAGCCAGAAGTGAGAAGTAAAAAAATAAAAATAGCTAAACAATTTATATCTCCTCCAAACAAAAGACAGGCATATTCCAATTTACAGGTAATGGAAAATATCACCAATTTGGACTATGCCGACTTCAGAGTGAAGAGAGAAAAAAAAAAAAAAAAAAAAAAAAAAAAAAAAAAAAAAAAAAACCCATACCACCTATGTATCAGCATTAATATACTGTTTAATCCTAACTATCATTTCCTTAGGATTCAAATTATATCGCATAAAAACATCAGGGTATCTAGTCATAGCCTTATTTAATTGCCTGAAAATCTTATAGTTTTCCCCCCCTTGATTTATCATTCTAGTCACAAGAGCAGACACCTTAGGTAAAAAATCCCCAAATCTAAGTGTAGCCCTAGCGATTCTAAGACCCTCAGACAATATTGCGCCATAGAATATATAAGACGGAATTTCACTACTCTTGTGTGGCATTCGTACAATATTAAATGGGAAAGCATCTCTCTTATCGAACAACTTATAGACAAAGATCCCTTCCTCAACTGCGATGTCCAGATCAAGGAATGTTGCATGGCTACCATTATGCTCACACTTCAACTCCAGTTCTTTAGGGTAAATCGAATTATATGAATTCTCAAACTCACCACCATCATTCAAACAACACATATCATCTATATAGCGCTTGCAGCCGTGGAACGCATGCGCTCGTCTAGCATTACTACGAATCAATGAGGACATATATACATATTCGTATCTATGTAAATACAAATTTGCCCAAAAAGAGGCGGGGTCCATACCCATTGGAATTCCAATAGATTGCAACAGTAATTTATTTCCTACTTTAAAATAACTTTCGCAAATTAGGCTTTCAACTACTGCTTTAAGACTAGATCGTGTAAAACTAGATTTACCCTTTTTAGTATTACACCAAAAAACTCTTTTCTCCGTAAATCCAATAAATTTATTTTTACCCCCTTCAAAAACTAAGTCTATTATTTTATTTAATTCCTTAATCAGATCTCGATGTGGAATCTTAGTATACAAAGTACTGAAATCATAAGTAGAAATAGATCTGGCTCTCTTACGTGTATTTATAATTTCCAGCTTTTCCGTCACATGCTGGGAATTATTTATTACCCAAAAAAGGTTAAAATTGCTATAAAACTTACTCTTTAGGTGAAATTTATTTACTTGATTAAAAATCATTTGAAAAACTCCTGAAACGACCTTACTAATTGGTTTAGTACTACAGACCTTAGATGCCACTATAAAGCGAGCACCAATTGGTTTCTTATGCATTTTAGGAATCCAATACATTGTTGGCATTTTTTTCATCTTACTCTCCATGTTCAATCCTAATTTCTCACATAACTCGATATTATTTAAAATAATCTCATTAGGATCACGAGTAGATATCTTATATGTGGCAGATGACATACCATTTAAACCAACTTCAGACAATAATCTCTCTATATAGTACCTTTTACATATAAAAGCTACATTATTAGCAGCTTTGTCAATTGGAGTAATCACAAATTTATTATGAAGCTCCTTAAGGTTCTCCAACACTAAAGGATTTCTAAGAACCGGACTGGTCTTTTGTGGATGTTTAAAACGTTGTAAATGTTGAATTTTTTTATTTACACTTTTAAGAATTCCTTCCTTCCATAGATTAAATGTGCATTCCTCCATCTTATACTTATTTATTATAGAATAAATAAAATTATCCAATGCCTTAGTGATCGCTTTAACACATTTACCATAATTGTAACACTTTGGCTCTCTATAATTAGGCCCCTTTTGAAGAAGTTTTCTTAATTTTTTATTTTCTACGATATTCAACTTACCCGTTATTATATGACCAAGGTCCCCATCACAGAATTGTGAGTTTAGGCAATCACACTCTGGGATATTAATACAATCTACATTGCTCACCATAATAGACTCCACAGTTTCTTTATAATTAAATATTTTATTTCGTATTGTAGGTCCCAATCTGTATGTTACCAAAGGAATATTATCTTCCATTAGTAATTTATTTGGAAGCATCTGTACTATCTCCCTATTCCTAAAGATTTTAGCAAGATTAATATCATCGAGGCCTTTATTCTCATAATCAACCACACACACGTTTCGCTTAATATATTTATTTTTAATAATAGGTGGTTTATATAATTTAGTATCTATAATATCCAAAATATATTCGTACCATTGATGATATTCCGCCATCTTATATAATAAGTCAGACTGCAACATAATTCTAGATGCTATACATTTTAGGACCTTCTTTTTCGTTTGGTTTAGAATTTTCCTAATACAGTCAAAAGACGTTCGAATGTTATCATCTAAACATATTCTAACCCCATCAAAGAAATCCTCACACGAAATAGCAGATTCCCTATTATTTCTACCAATGCGGGATCGCACTGGACGAACTCCTGTACGGGAAAGAGGAGGGAAAATGCTACCAATACTCTCATCACCACCTCGTACATTATCTTTCTTAACCTTACTATTGAGTCCATAAGGATACACAACGCGCATTATCTTAATAATCCTATCTTCATTCTGCTGACGCATCCTGCTCATAACTTCATTAGTACCACCACAATCATTGTAACCGCCTCCCTTAAATTTTTCAATTATTTGCACGGAAAAACTCTGTCCCACACATGTTTCCCTAAAGTGCTCAATTACATGCTGACATCCCGTATTGCTGGTTCTATGGACATTAATACGCCTATGCAGTGGAATCATTGTTTCACCAACATATTGCATATTACATCTCCCGCAGGACAACAAATATATAAGGTTCTCTGACTTGCATGATAAATTTTCCCCTGAATGGTTAATAACCGGATACACTTTGCTAGTAACATTAGACCTATACTCCTTAGCCGTGACAAAAACAGTACAGGTCTTACATAATGGCGCATTACAAGGTGCGACCATAAAATTTTCAGTCGATACTTCCCTATTTGCCATTTCGGAAGAAGGAGTCCCTACTTCTGTATTCCTAGTGACAACGGCATCACCCTGACGAGAAATATTCGACCTCCTAGGGGGGTTAGCCCTAGAGGAACTCACTACGCCTGAGGGCTGCTCAGACTTAGCTTGCGATCTGGTAGTAGGCATATCAAAATATATAATAATGCATATATATATATATAAAAAAAAAAATTTTTTTAAAAG
>NZ_JBSSMA010000033.1:0-4259 GCF_053891095.1 Soonwooa purpurea | reverse complement strand
CTTCTTCGTCTTCAATTATATTTGAAATTTGAGATAGAGTGGTTCCAAAAAATAGTTTTTCGATTTTTTTTATTTCGTTAATCATCATTTTGTTTTGTGCGCAATTTTGGACGCATTACAGCTAACGGAAAAAGTATTGGCGAAGTGCGGGCTTTCGGAGAACTGAAAGTTCAAGTTCAGACCAATCGTAGCCAATATTTTTTCAATGGAACTAAGTTAATCAAAAATGTGGAATTGGAAAATATTGGCGGCTAAATATTATAAAAAGTTCAATTAAACCTTAAACCCCGCATTTTGCCAATACAATGTTACCTGCAGTCTTTTTTATTTCTTAATTTCTAACAATGTAAATCCTAAATTTTTGTCAAATTGATAAAAAAGTTCATAAGTTATTACTTGTACAATTCCATAGTCTTTAACACTTTCTTGACTTTCGTTTCTTCCCCAACCATCTGTGTTTAAAAATATTGATTTAAAATTCTTATTTGCAGTAAAAATTGCAGGTGGTGACATAAAATCTTTTTTTGCAATTTTTAGAGTTTGACCAAGTTCATAATTTATAGAGTCAAATCCTGCAATTGGAAGAGTTTTTAATTGTCCGTTTAATTTGTAATACCGTTTTTTCTTTTCACTCAAATTGTCACTGCCAAAAATGTAAATTTTATTTTCTTCTTCATTCTTTCTATTTTCAAACAAATATTTATCGTCAGAATAATAAATGTCAAAAAAGATTTTTATCATTTTATCATTTTCTTCTTTTTTTATGTATTTAAAAGAATTGGCTCCAAGATTTTGAGATTTAAATTTAGCAATCTCAAAAATAGTTGAAAAAGCAGATTTTTCTCCTTCACAACTTATACTTGCTAAATATTTTAAATTTTCCACAGAAGTTTTATTGTTGATAAATTCAAAAATTTGATAATTCTTTTTTTCAGGAATTGAATCTTTAAATGTAATAATCTTATATTCCTGTCCGAAAAATATATTGCAAATTAACATTAAACTTATTGTTAGACTTCTTTTCATGTGCGATTTTTTATAAGATTGCAGGTAACGAAAAAGTATTGGCGAAGTGCGGACTGGATTTAACTGAAAGTTCAATTCAGACTGAGCGAAGCCGATGCTTTTTCAGATTGTCTAATTTAAGAAAAAAAACAATATGAAAAGCAGCGGCGTATAAAAAAGTAGAGTAATTCAATTTCGCCTTAAACCCCGCATTTTGCCAATACAATGTTAGCAGAAGTGTTTTTTTAGGACACCCATGTTGATTCTTGCTTTTCAATAATCCATTTTCCATTTTCTTTTTTAATCCAAACATTAAAGCCACTTCCACAATGTTTTCCACATCCAACACCAAAAGTAAAGAATCCTTTATTATTTTCTTTATTCAAAATTATTCTTGAAAATGACATTGTACATTGTAAGCCTTTAAGACTTGGAATTTCCTCCCAGCTTTTGCCATCTTGTAATTGTTGTCTGACTTTGTAGATTTCTGAACTATTAATTAACTTAATATTTGGTTTGAATTTTATATTCTCTAAATCTAAAAGAATTTTTTTTTCATAATCTATTGGTTGAAATTCAAAATTTATTTTTGGCTTTATATTCAAAATTTCTTCCTTTTCAAATTGATAAATACTATCACTAATTGCTATTGTTTTACTGGAATTATTTAAACTATCTACAAATTTTAAATATCGCTTCTCCTTGAGTAAATATTCGTTTTTGTTATTTGAATTTAAAGGCGGTGGTGGAGGCGGCAAAGCTAAACAAGAACGATCAACTAATTCTGGAATTAGTTTATAAAAAATTTCTTTCTCATTATCGTAATTATTAGCTTTATTACAACTTAAAAAAAATAATGAAATAATAAATATCTGTATTAAACGTCTGATTGTCATAACATTTCTGCTAACGGAAAAAGTATTGGCGAAGTGCGGGCTTAGAATGACTTAACTATAAACTAATCCTAAAAGTGATAAAATCGGGAAATGAATTTCGGAGAAATTCAGACCCGCATTTTAGCAATACAATGTTATGTGAGGTGCAGTAACTAAAATGATTGATTACGAAATAATACAAAACAATTAATTATGTATAAGAAAATTAAAACAAAAGAAGAATTACCACTAAAAAGTGGTTATTATGCTATCAAAACTGACAGAATATTTGGCAATGTTCATTGGTCTGTTGAAAAACAGATATGGACTTTAGAGGACGGTACAAAATGGGAATCTGAATATCCTAATTATTGGCTAAAAGAAATTTAAATTATGGGAATTTTTAAAGAAGCACAAATAAAAAAGATGCTTGACCAAGTTCAAGCTGAACAAATGACTTTTAGCCGAATGGTTGAGTTGCTTAACAACGAAACTTACAGAGAATTGGCTTATAAAGGGCAGTTAGTTACGATGATGGACGTTGTGAGAACTTTGGAAGCGTTTTTAGTTCATAATGAACCTGTGAAAAATCAAACTGAAATCAAAGTAAAAACCTTAATTGATTATATAAAATCCGAAGTTGTTAACGGTGCGATGTCGCATCTCACATAACGGAAAAAGTATTGGCGAAGTGCGGGAATTCGAAGGACTGAAAGTTCAAGAATTCAGAAACGTAGCCGATGGTTTTTCACTTCTGCTAACTTACAAAAAATTGCAGAATTGAAAAGCATTCGGCGGAATATTTTTAGAAAATTTCAACGTTCCCAAAATCCCGCATTTTGCCAATACACTGTTAGGCGATGTCTTTTTTATAGTTTGTTGTTTTTCAAATATTCAATTGGATTTAATTG
Source organism: Soonwooa purpurea (assembly GCF_053891095.1). NCBI lineage: Bacteria > Pseudomonadati > Bacteroidota > Flavobacteriia > Flavobacteriales > Weeksellaceae > Soonwooa > Soonwooa purpurea. Next base: position 1,468 of record NZ_JBSSMA010000033.1, on the reverse strand, counting down.
TTTTGCTTTGTTATTCCAAATTTCAAAGCCTAGATAATTTTCATTTCCAATTGTCAATATTTTTCCCAATTTTTGATTTTTTATAACTTCATCATTTTCTTTAACATTTATATTCATCAAGTTTTTATATACAAAAAATAATTCATCAGATTTTATTAGAATGGTTTCAGATTTGTCATAATCATTTTTAATTATTTTTTTTACGATTCCAGATTTATAAGCGAAAACATTAGATTCGTTTTCATATCCATATATTCTTAATTCATTTTCGATTGGATTAATCATACCTTTTAAACCAGTTAATATGTTGCAACTTTTTAAACAACAATTTTCATAACTCTTAAATTTATCAACAGGAAGATTTAAGCCATTTTCGTTTTTTTCTTGTGCGTTTGCAAAGAAACAGATTGAAAAAAATATTAAAAATTCAATTTTCATGGTGTTTTTTATAAGATATTGCCTAACGGAAAAAGTATTGGCGAAGTGCGGGCTTTCGAAGAACTAAAAGTTCAAGAAAGACTAAACGTAGCGAATGCTTTTTCAATGCTGCTAACTTACAAAAAAATGCAGAATTGAAAAGCATGAGCGGAATAATATTTCTGCTTTTCAATTCTACACCTTCCACCCGCATTTTGCCAATACAATGTTAGCTGCAGTTTCTTATTAGCTCTTAGAAATTCTTACTTTTTTGCTTAATAATTCATAAATTTTTCTTGTATTATTTGAAACTATACTCCAATCTCCAACAGAATGGTATTCACAAATTAATTTTGTAGTTCCCGTATTAAAAGTTAATTGCACAGTTCCAGCATAGTCTGTTGCAAGAACATTTGAAAATTTTGGACTGGTAACAGCGTTGTAAATATATTTTGCTAAACTATCTTTTTCAGATTTTGTGAAAACTATTTTTTTTCTACTAACTTCTTCTTTTGTAACTGTACCATCTTCATTTAATATTTTAAAAGCAACCTTATTTAAATCTTGAATATATTCTGCAGAATCTGAAAATTTGGAAATATTTATTTTTTCTGTTAGAGTATTTATTTCAATCTCTTCCCAATTTATACTTTGATTATCAATAGTTTTCCCGTTCTTTTTCTCATTACAAGACAAAATTAAAAAAGAAAACAAAAATGTTAATATTCTGAAATTCATTTTGTTACGTAGTTTTGTGGAAATTGCAGCTAACGGAAAAAGGCTTTGCGAAGTGCGGGAATTCGAAGAACCGAAAGTTCGAGAATTCAGAAACGAAGCAAATGCTTTTTCAGATTGTCTAATTTAGGTAAAAAAACAATATGAAAAGCAGTTGCGAATAATTTTGACAAAATTTCAATCAATGACTAAACCCCGCATTTTGCAAAACCTATGTTAGCAGAAGGACTTTTATTTTATTTGTTTTATAATCCAATTCATTGTATCATTTGAATCCATTATACTCCAAGAATGTGGATGTTTCGTTCCGTTTAAC
>NZ_JBSSMA010000032.1:0-4940 GCF_053891095.1 Soonwooa purpurea | reverse complement strand
GCTTTTTTCAACCACTTTATTTTTAATTATTTTGAATATACTCCAAAAATAAACCTCGCTTAAAAAGGCTTAAACGAGGTCATATATAATTTTATTTTGTTGAGTTTTGAGTTGTGCAACGGTTACCGATGTTGTGCGATGTTTTTTTAATGTAATTCGCTTTTGTCGTAATCCAATAACAACTTTTTAAATTCTTCCTTAGTCAAACCTTTTTTGGATTCCATTTTCATATTGATTAAAATATCATCTCTATTTCTCTCGTACTGACATAAAGAGTCTAAAATATGGTTAAAAGAATATTCATCGATAGCTATTTTAAAAATTCTATTAGAAGTAGAATCAATTTGGAATTTTTGTGGTTTACTTGTGTTATAATTCAAATATTCAATATTTAATTTATAATCCTCTGTCATACGTTCGTATGGTTTTTCGAATATGGATATTAATATTGGTATAATTGTTAATATTCCGTTCCATAAAACGTGAGAAACAATAGAAGTTAAAATATTAAATCTTACTCTTAAAAAAGTTAGAAAAATTCCTCCAATTAATTGTGTAGATACTAAAATTGGTAAAATACAGTAAAAAAATGTGGAACTGTTTTCAAAATTACTACTATGTACAAATCCAAAAAGAATTATGGATATATAAACAAGAATTTTAAATGAAAAATTCCATTTATTTCTATCTATAATTTTTGAAAAAAGTTTATTGTAACGCAATAGATATCTGAAAATCATCTCTTCAGCAATTGGAACAAGAAAGGCTGTGATTAATAATGTTTGTAAGAAAGTGTTACTATTATAATCTATTCTTATTTCATATAAAATAGGTTCTACTTTATTCAAAAAATATATTAGAGGAAAAAATATTAATGCATTAATAACAAGTTCAAAACATAAAATAACGAGTATATATTTTACATTTTTTTTGAAAGTCCAATTTTCGATTCTTTGGTCAGTCGGATTTTTTATAAAGTAATAGACTTCTAAAAGAATATTTTTCATTAATATTTTAAGAGAATTTAATTTTAATACGATGTTTTGTAAAATATCGCACAACGGTTCTCAGCTATACGCAGGCAGGGATTTTAACCACTAAACTTCCTACGAAGAACTGAACTTTAAATTTACCACTTAACTGTCCTACGAAGCACGAAACCCCTGCTTGCGTATAGGTGATGTTATGCGGTCGGTTTTCATTTTCTCTTTTTTCTCGTTAATTTGTCAAGCAAAGTTACTAAATTTGCAGTCAAGCAATTTCAATTTTTGAATTATGTATTTCAGCAGACCTTGGACTTCTATCTAAGTGATAGGCAGTCCTGAAAATTCCAATCTCTTTTAGGTCAAGACAATTAGTCTATGGGTTTCGTGTGCCGACTTTTTTGTAAAGGCGTTACGTTGTCATAGTTGCTCTGTCGGGTAATACTGTCTATTCACTTCTCCACGATTTGAATTCAAGTATTCACCTGTAAGAAGTTACTAATGAACTCATTTAAACTTTTAGCAAGATAAGTGCAAAAGCCAAATAATGCCAATTCAACCAGGAATTGTCCAAAGTGTCGAATCTGATTAGAAGCGTTCTGAAGCTGTCCATCCAAGCAAAAGTTCTTTCGTTAACAAATCTTTGGTCGTAAACATCTTGATTGAAAAATCGTTTTTTTCCTCTTTTCTTTCCTTTTCTATTTCGCTTATTTTCAACAATATTGGCAATCATCTTTCGTCTGTGAATAGCTCTCCTTAATTTCTTGGAATCAAACCCTTTGTCTGCATTTTGAATGCTGTTTTGAACACATATTTCACTTTTCTTCAAATCTTTGATCATCTGTGCATATTGTGGAACTATTTGGTACAAATCATTGTGATTTCCACTGATGATTCCACCATTGGCAATGGGTATGCCTCTGCCATCGGTCATAATCAAAATATTAGAAGTCCGACCTCTCTTTCTGTGTTGGTAAGCAACGCTCTGTGCTGATTTTTTAACCAAACTATGTGTGCCATCGAGGTTCAATTTCTCGGTGTCCAATTTATCTTTCTGTATTTCCAAATACGTTTCAAACATTTCTTTAAAAACACCCATTTTACTCCATTTCCGGCAGTAATAATAAACCGTTTGCCAAGAAAATGGTGGCTTACAACATTCTATATCAACAAATAAGAAACTCCACTGACAGCCCGTTTTGAGTTTATGGACGATACATTTGAAAATATCCGCCATATCAAACTGACTGGAAAATCCTCTTTTATTTTTCGGAATAAAGCATAAAATGCAGTTTTCTATTAGCTCTTTTTGTAAATTTGTGTACTTGCAGTTCACCGAATTGTAATTTATTGGTTGTCAACTCTAAATTACTAATTTTGAACTGCTTGTTTTTTTCAAAAAAAGTTTAAATCACTTCAATGACAAAAAAGAAATTGCCCGTTCGTTTTACGGGTCAGCACTTTACTATTGATAAAGTGCTAATAAAAGATGCAATAAGACAAGCAAATATAAGTAATCAGGATACGGTTTTAGATATTGGGGCAGGCAAGGGGTTTCTTACTGTTCATTTATTAAAAATCGCCAACAATGTTGTTGCTATTGAAAACGACACAGCTTTGGTTGAACATTTACGAAAATTATTTTCTGATGCCCGAAATGTTCAAGTTGTCGGTTGTGATTTTAGGAATTTTGCAGTTCCGAAATTTCCTTTCAAAGTGGTGTCAAATATTCCTTATGGCATTACTTCCGATATTTTCAAAATCCTGATGTTTGAGAGTCTTGGAAATTTTCTGGGAGGTTCCATTATCCTTCAGTTAGAACCTACACAAAAGTTATTTTCGAGGAAGCTTTACAATCCATATACCGTTTTCTATCATACTTTTTTTGATTTGAAACTTGTCTATGAGGTAGGTCCTGAAAGTTTCTTGCCACCGCCAACTGTCAAATCAGCCCTGTTAAACATTAAAAGAAAACACTTATTTTTTGATTTTAAGTTTAAAGCCAAATACTTAGCATTTATTTCCTGTCTGTTAGAGAAACCTGATTTATCTGTAAAAACAGCTTTAAAGTCGATTTTCAGGAAAAGTCAGGTCAGGTCAATTTCGGAAAAATTCGGTTTAAACCTTAATGCTCAAATTGTTTGTTTGTCTCCAAGTCAATGGGTAAACTGTTTTTTGGAAATGCTGGAAGTTGTCCCTGAAAAATTTCATCCTTCGTAGTTCAAAGTCGGGTGGTTGTCAAGATGATTTTTTTGGTTTGGTGTCGTCTTTTAAGCTGCCGCATAACGGGAAACGCATTGGCGAAGTGGCGGATAAATTGAACCGAAAGTTCAATTTAGCAGTGACGTAGCCGATGTGTTTCCACAGAAGCTAAATTATTAAAAAAAAGCTGAATGTGGGACACATTCGGCGGAATAAAAAGCACAAAAGTTGAATTTTGAACTTAACCCGCCATTTTGCCAATGCGATGTTGAACTGAACAAGGGAAATGAGCGGTATCCTGCCAGACAGGATACCGACATTCACGAGGTTTCGATGGTTAGTGCGCCGCATCGGAGCGGGCCTGCTACCAGTCGTCGGTTAGACGACTGGCGACTTCTCGGTGGCAGCCCCACGGAGCCGAAGGAGCACCAGCCCCAACGAAACCAGTACCGCCATCGCCGTGGCGTAACAGATCACGGGCCACGCTGTGTCACCGTTTAAAAGTGCCACCGCCAATGTCCCGACAATGCTGACTATCAGGCTTTGAACGCAGAAGTAGAACGCGACCGCTGATCCCGCGATGTCGTCGAACTCTGCCAAAGCGCCGTTCGCGGTAACGGACACCGTGAAGACAATACCGACCGCGACAACCCACATCGGTAGGATGAAGGTGAGGAATGACGGCGAGCCGTAAAGTTCGCCGATCCCCAACAGGACCGCTCCGCAAACAAGCAACGCCATCCCACGCGCCACGCATCCTGCGATGCCCCATCTGGCGATAAAGGACTTCGCGAAACGGGTTGTCACGATCATTACAAGCGCGACAGTGGCGAAGGCAAAGCTGAATCCGATCTCGGAATATTCCGCTTGGCCTATGAGCACACGGGGAGCCGTCGAGAAGAAGACGAAGTAGGTGCCCATACCGGCGCTAAAGCCGACAGTGTAAACCCAAAAAGCCGGACTCGCGAAGATCGGCAAGACAGATCGGCGTGTCTTGACTTGATCCAGAGGGCGGGTTTCGTGCCACCTGAAACCCGCATTTAGGAGTGCGAGCATCGCCAGTATAGCCAAAGTAATGAATATCGCCTGCCATCCCAAGAACTCGCCGATCAATACTCCGGCGATAGGGCCGAGCGCAGGCACGAACGCCAGCATCGAACTGAAAAGGCCGTAGATGACGACACCCTCAGGACGGTTGGCATAAACGTCGCGAACCGTCGCGAACGTCGCCACCAGCATGGCCGACGCGCCCACTGCTTGAAGTAGACGGAAAGCGACAAAGGCCGGTGCAGTTGAAGACCAAGCTGCTCCCAGAGACGCAATGACGAAAGCCGTTGCGCCCGCAAGTAGAATTGGCCGTCGCCCGATTCTGTCTGAGAGCGGACCAAAAATCACCTGGCCCACGCCGAGCATCACCATATAGAGGCTCAACGTGAGTTGGATCATAGCGGGCGTCGTGTTCAGGATGCCGGGCATCGCTGGAACGACAGGGAGATAAATATCCATCGCCAGTGAAGCGAGGATGTCGAAAGGAGCCATCAGCAGCAGTGCTGCCGGCAGCGTATAGGCCCACGCGGGGCGTTGTTTTTGTTTATCAGTCATTTATGTGTTTTTCTATTCCATCAATTATTGATTTCCAATCATCAACGTGTAATTCGTGTCCTGTACCTTCAAGGGTGATTAGATTTGAACCTTTTATTTTTTCTAGTAAAAAACCTGCATTCTTATAATGCCAAATTTTGTCGTCTGTTCCGT
>NZ_JBSSMA010000031.1:0-5109 GCF_053891095.1 Soonwooa purpurea | reverse complement strand
ATCTCTAAAAATCTTTTGTCGATAAACCCATAGTGTGGGAAAATACCCAACCAAAAGCTGCCGAAGGTTCCGTTCAACAGGGTTTTCATTGTTCGTGCTGCGCACGCAACGAAAACTTAGCTATTAGCCGTAGTTTTTTATTTTTTCAAGGTTATTTCCTGCTGTTTCAACTAAAATTTCATCGATAAATTCTTGTGAATGAATTACTCCAATTCCTCCTTCAGGATTTAATTCGCATCCATTTTCTAAAATTATTTTATATTTAAAATCGTTGATATTTGAAATTCCTTTTTCATCAAAATGATTCATAATTGTTTGCTTGAATTCATCATAATTTTTATTTGGATTTAGTTTGCCAGATAAAACTCCCATAAATTCATCAATAATTTCAAGTTCAATATTACCAATTTCAGTCTTGTCAATATATAAGTTTGCTTTCATTTCAATATTTGTAATTTACGAATTCAGAAATAAGATTTATGTTTTCCCAATCTTCAACACTATCAATTGCAATTCTGTTTATTAAGTCTTTGTATTTATTGAGCTCTTTGGGAGTTTTAATTTCTTCTAAAATTTCAACAATTCTTTTCAAAGCATTATCATTTTTATAAGTTGTTGAAGTTTTCAACTTTTCAATAATTTTGTCTTTATTTTCTGAGAAGTTCATTTTGGTAAAATTACGGCTAACGAAAAAGTATTGGCGAAGTGCGGGCTGGATTTAACTGAAGGTTCAATTCAAACTGAGCGAAGCCGATGCTTTTTCAGATTGTCTAAATTAAGAAAAAAAACAATATGAAAAGCAGCGGCGGCTAAAAAAGTAGAGTAGTTCAATTTACCCTTAAACCCCGCATTTTGCCAATACACTGTTAGCTGAAGCCATATTTATTCAGTTTTCTTGACTTTTTCCTCATTTCGTTTTTTATGATCTTCATAAATTCTTTTAACAGCGTCCATAGTCATAACAAATAAGTTATCTGTATTAATATTCCAAATGTTAAGATAATTTTTTGAAACTACATTATGTTGTTTCCAGCCTGTTGCTTTTCCGTATAACATCAGAGTGCAAATGTCGGTTGCTGTAATGAAATCACCAGTTTCAGGTAAATGAGAATGCATTGTTGTTTCAATATCATCTCCTTTTTTGAATTCAATTGGAATAATGTTTTTATGAAGTGCTTTAGCTGATTTAAGATTATTTTTTTTATCGAATGTTAGTAGATAATCATTTCCAAAGATTACAACTCCATTAACTGAAGGGGCAGTCAATACATAAACTTTATTTTCTTTTTTATCCAATAGTGGAATTAAATTTAAGTTTGTGTTTTGATAACGTTTAAATATAGTGTCATTATCTATGATATTTAAAGCTTTTTTTCTCAAACTATAGATTTCATTTTCTTCATCTTTGAAGTCTCTTTCTGTCAAATCTACAGTAGCTTTGTTTAAATCAAATGTCTCATCAAATTTTATTGTTCCAATAATTTTTGGATTTTCAGATTTTGAAAAGAAAACGTTAATATTTTCATTATTTTCTGAGTAAGAAAAATAACCGCCAATATTTTCTCTGTCTTTATATTTAGTCAGAAATAAATCAGTTCCGTGCCAAGATGACATTTCTGATTTATAAAGTCTTTTTCCTTCTTCAATTATTGGTTTAGTCAACTTTTCTGTATTTTGACCAAATAATTTTAAGGTAAAGAAAAGTAACAAAATTGGAAAAATCTGTTTCATAAATGCGGTTGTTATATGGTTTCAGCTAACGTTTTGGGGCTTGGCGTCAGTGGCGGAAATTGAAGCGAAAAGTTTCAATTTAGCGTCACGGTAAGCAAAAGCCAATTAATTGAATAAATTTAAGAAAAAAGTCAATATAATTGGCTTTTTGCGGAATAGAAAGCCGAAACTTTAATTTTAGCCTTAACCCGCCATTGCGCCAAACCCTTGTTAGCTGACGTATTTTTTAGAGTTTTGTTTTCGTTCCTTTTCCGTCAAGTTTATATTCAATTCCATTTTCGATTAGTAATCCTTTGGTCTTTTCAGAATTTTTTTCTTGTCCGTGTTTTACATCTGTGTTTATCGTTTTGCCGTTAAATTCTTTTGCTATGTCTTCCACAACTGAATGTCCGAAAACAATTTTGTCAGCTTGGTAAAATTTCAATACTTCGTTGAGTTCATTTTCCTTTATTTTGTCGTAATATTTATAGTCTTGTGAAAGACCACGATACCAATAAACTCCTTTTTTACCTGTTAGAAAATTTTCTACTTTATTATTTTCTTCTTCATCATAAAGATTTTTATCCCAATTCTTTCTTACTATTTGGTTGATGTCAGAAATTGAAATTTTGTATTTTAAAATCTCTGGACTTAAACCTGCGTGAACGAAAATATAGTTTCCAATTTTCTCAATTACATTTTTAGAACGCAACCATTTTCCTAATTCTGTTTTGTCTGAATATAAATATTGAGTAGCAATTTTCAGACTGTCATTTTTGCTAATAAGCTGTGCAACACGTTTGTATTTTTTATTGGCATAGCGGGGATTTCCTTGAAAATTCATTATTTCGTGGTTTCCTAAAATGTAATGCACTTTTCCGTTGTACTTTATTGCTTCTTGTTCAAGTTTATAGATGAGCCACAAAACCTGGGTTACATTTTCTCCTCTGTCCACAAAATCCCCGTTTAAGAGTAAATGTCCGTTGCCAAAAGTCCAATTAAAGTTTTTATCAATTACTCCATTGTTGATAAGGAAACTTGAAAGGCCGTCAAAATTTCCTTCAATGTCAGAAATAACAACCAGTTTTTCAGGTAATTCGTAAAATTCAGGTTCGGAAATTATACTATCTTTGAGTTGAAATTCAAATTGGTAATTATCTGAATTACCTACATTTACAATTAGTTTTTCTTTTCTGTCGATATTTTTGTTTAGTAATTTATTTTCTTTTGTTACTTCGTAAAGTTGATTGTTAATTATATAAGGTCCATCAACTCCATTAAGATTATATTTTTCCTGATAATTTATAAAAATTCCAAAATCTCTATCTTTTTCAAATAACGCTCTTAGTCCAGACCATTTATCACGAGTTCCATCTTTGTGTTCTAAATTGAACCCCACAATTAAAAGAAAGAGAAAGATAAATCCAATTAAGGATAAAATTCCGTATGTTATAATTTTAAAAATCTTCTTGATTGGTGGACGTTGTTTCATAATATGTCAGCTAACGGAAAAAGTATTGGCGAAGTGCGGGCTTTCGAAGAACTGAAAGTTCAAGAAAGACGAAACGTAGCCGATATTTTTTCCATGAAACTAAACTACAAAAAAAATGTGGAATGGAAAAATAGCGGCGACAAAAAAGTAGTGGATTTTCAATTCAGACTTTCTCCCGCATTTTGCCAATACAATGTTATCGGCAGTTTCTTTATTTATATTTTCCAATTATTAATCTTTTTACTTTTTGGCTGTCCTTTTCAAAATTTTCTGATCCACAATTTGAACAACAATAAGTATGGTATTTATGAGGTTTTTTAAGTTGATATTTAGTTTTTAGTTTAGCTTGATCTAAAGAATTACAATTTTTGCAATACCATAAATTTCGTTTATCAAGAGGAATGTTAAGTCTTTCCATTTCATAGAAAATTTTGAATTCTTCTCTGATGAACTCGGTTTTATTTTCCTTTGTTAAACCTGAATTAAACAAAATGGAATTGTCATAAAATAAATAATCTAAATCTTCGTCTATTTCATAAAATGGGATATATCTTTGTTCATATCCAGTTGTTGAACATATTCGCAGCATAATTCTAAATGCATCATCAATATCAATTTCATTATCAATAACTTTTTGTGCAATAAATTTTGCATAGTTCTGAATTAATTCAACATCAGTTTTGTTGACACTTATATTTAAATCCTTAATTGTTTTCCAAAAATATTCCTCTCTTATTTGAGTTAATTCATTGTCTAAACCTGCTAATATAAATAGATTTTCAGTTTCATATCCTAATTCCATCACGTTAATAGCCCAATCTATATATTTTTTTGAATCAAACTGAGTTAAAATTTTCTCTGCAAAAATATTTGTAGTTAATTCTTCTAAATCCACTATTTAACACGATTTTTTATGAAATTGCCGATAACGGAAAAAGTATTGGCGAAGTGCGGGAATTCGAAGGGCTGAAAGTTCAAGAATTCAGAAACGTAGCCGATGCTTTTTCACTTCTGCTAACTTACAAAAAATCGCAGAATTGAAAAGCATTCGGCGGAATATTTTTACAAAATTTCAACGTTCCCAAAATCCCGCATTTTGCCAATACAATGTTATGCGACGTTTTTTACTATTTTCTTTTTAAAAATTATCAAGAAAATTATTATAACTAAATCAATTCCAATGTATATTTTCATATTATTTATTGATTTGCATAGATCAATTCCCGTAATTATAGAAGTACAATCATTTGGATTATTTGTTTCATAAGTCTTACTTACCATTGTATTGGATATTCCAAAACATAATATTGGAAACTGATTCTCCGCAAACACACCTAATATTTTTAGTATATTAGCGCTCAAAAAGCAGGGATTATGAACATATTCAGTTTTACGGCTCATTTCGGTTCGGAGGAAGATTGTCGTTTGCATTTCAAGGAGCAGCGTGATAAGGAAGGGGTTGTCTGCAAGCGATGCGGGGGCACTTCCCATTATTGGTTACAGGGTAAATGGAGTTATGAATGCAAAGGTTGCCGTTTCCGCACCTCGTTGCGCAGCGGTACGAACATGGAGAGCTCCAAGCTGCCGTTTCTGGTGTGGTACAAAACGATGTTCCTGATGAGTTGCACAAAAAAGGGATTCTCCACCAACGAACTCCAGAAGCAATTAGGATTGAAGCGTTACGAACCGGTATGGGCGATGGTACACAAACTCCGCAGGGCGATGGGCAACCGGGATGCAAGGTATACACTGGAAGGGATGATAGAACTGGATGAGGGTTACTTTTCGGTGGCCAGTAAGGAAATCGAGCGAGGCAAGGGTACACGTGGCCGGGGAGCCGAGGGAAAGCAGAACGTTGCGGTGATGGCCGAAAGCACCCCGTTGGAAGATATCGAAACGGGCAAAAA
>NZ_JBSSMA010000030.1:0-5414 GCF_053891095.1 Soonwooa purpurea | reverse complement strand
AAATTTTTTTAAAAAAAACTTTCAAAAACATTTGGTCAGTTTGGAAAAAGTTTTTACTTTTGCACTCGCAAATCGGCAGACAGATGACAGAAACAGTATGCTGATTTATGCGAAAAGAACGAAGTTCATTGACATTAAATATAACAACCAAGTAAGGAAAAAAAACCAAAGCGTCAATTTTAAATTGAGTTAGAGTTTAAGGATAAACAAACATACAATGGAGAGTTTGATCCTGGCTCAGGATGAACGCTAGCGGGAGGCCTAACACATGCAAGCTGAGCGGTAGATATCCTTCGGGATTTTGAGAGCGGCGTACGGGTGCGTAACACGTGTGCAACCTGCCCTTATCAAGAGGATAGCCCGGAGAAATTCGGATTAATACTCTATAATATATTGACTGGCCTCAGTTGATATTGAAAGATTTATCGGATAAGGATGGGCACGCGCAAGATTAGGTAGTTGGTAGGGTAACGGCCTACCAAGCCGATGATCTTTAGGGGGCCTGAGAGGGTGATCCCCCACACTGGTACTGAGACACGGACCAGACTCCTACGGGAGGCAGCAGTGAGGAATATTGGACAATGGGTTAGCGCCTGATCCAGCCATCCCGCGTGAAGGACGACGGTTCTATGGATTGTAAACTTCTTTTATATAGGGATAAACCTACTCTCGTGAGAGTAGCTGAAGGTACTATATGAATAAGCACCGGCTAACTCCGTGCCAGCAGCCGCGGTAATACGGAGGGTGCAAGCGTTATCCGGATTTATTGGGTTTAAAGGGTCCGTAGGCGGGCTTGTAAGTCAGTGGTGAAATCCGGCAGCTCAACTGTCGAACTGCCATTGATACTGCAAGTCTTGAGTAAAGTAGAAGTGGCTGGAATAAGTAGTGTAGCGGTGAAATGCATAGATATTACTTAGAACACCAATTGCGAAGGCAGGTCACTATGTTTTAACTGACGCTGATGGACGAAAGCGTGGGTAGCGAACAGGATTAGATACCCTGGTAGTCCACGCCGTAAACGATGATTACTCGTTTTTGGGGATTTATCTTCAGAGACTAAGCGAAAGTGATAAGTAATCCACCTGGGGAGTACGTTCGCAAGAATGAAACTCAAAGGAATTGACGGGGGCCCGCACAAGCGGTGGAGCATGTGGTTTAATTCGATGATACGCGAGGAACCTTACCAAGGCTTAAATGGGAATTGACAGGTTTAGAAATAGACTTTTCTTCGGACAATTTTCAAGGTGCTGCATGGTTGTCGTCAGCTCGTGCCGTGAGGTGTTAGGTTAAGTCCTGCAACGAGCGCAACCCCTGTCACTAGTTGCTAACATTTAGTTGAGGACTCTAGTGAGACTGCCTACGCAAGTAGAGAGGAAGGTGGGGATGACGTCAAATCATCACGGCCCTTACGCCTTGGGCCACACACGTGCTACAATGGTAGGTACAGAGGGCAGCTACACAGCGATGTGATGCAAATCTCGAAAGCCTATCTCAGTTCGGATTGGAGTCTGCAACTCGACTCTATGAAGCTGGAATCGCTAGTAATCGCGCATCAGCCATGGCGCGGTGAATACGTTCCCGGGCCTTGTACACACCGCCCGTCAAGCCATGGAAGTTTGGGGTACCTGAAGTCGGTGACCGTAAAAGGAGCTGCCTAGGGTAAAACAAGTAACTAGGGCTAAGTCGTAACAAGGTAGCCGTACCGGAAGGTGCGGCTGGAACATCTCATTTTAGAGCGTTGAAGAACGTAAAACAAATAAGTCATTTATATGACACTTACCTTAAACAAAGCATAGCTTTGGTTTTTTTTACTCGGTTGTAAATATTAAAATATACCCACTAGAAATTAGTATAGGGAAGAGACAGGAGATGAGAAGATAATAGATGCGAGACGATAGTTTTATATCTTGAGTCTAGAATCTCAAATCTAAACGTCTAAAAAGACAGTCTCGTAGCTCAGCTGGTTAGAGCGCTACACTGATAATGTAGAGGTCGGCAGTTCGAGCCTGCCCGAGACTACTAATTATAGACGGGAGATAGAAAGATGAGAGAAATGAGACAAATATTGAGAGTCTCTGGTCTCAAATCTAAATATCTCGAAGTCTACTAGAGGGGGAATTAGCTCAGCTGGCTAGAGCGCCTGCCTTGCACGCAGGAGGTCAAGGGTTCGACTCCCTTATTCTCCACAGTATTTTGAATTTGATTTAAAAGTTACGGATAGAGCCAAAAACAATATCTGTTCATCAAAGGATAAATAAGACAAAAGATCATTGACATTAACGGTAAAGACATCACAAAGAGAAAACCGAGCACTTATAAGTGCTTGAGTAACCTAAAAATAGGAAAGAAATCGTTAAGGGCGTATGGCGGATGCCTAGGCTTTCAGAGGCGACGAAGGACGTGGTAAGCTGCGAAAAGCTCGGGGGATTGGCACACACGAATTGATCCCGAGATGTCCGAATGGGGCAACCCAATACATTGAAGATGTATTACTCTAAATTTATTTAGAGAGCAAACCCGGAGAACTGAAACATCTAAGTACCCGGAGGAAAAGAAATCGAAGAGATTCCGTAAGTAGTGGCGAGCGAAAGCGGATTAGCCCAAAAGCTTTTATATGTTTAATAGAATGTTCTGGAAAGAACAGCCATAGAGGGTGATAGCCCCGTATATGAAAGGCATATTTAAGTGATAAATGAGTAGGGCGGGACACGTGAAATCCTGTCTGAATATGGGGGGACCATCCTCCAAGGCTAAATACTCCTGAAAGACCGATAGTGAACAAGTACTGTGAAGGAAAGGTGAAAAGCACTTCGAATAGAAGGGTGAAATAGAACCTGAAACCGTACGCCTACAAGCGGTCGGAGCTGGCAAGTCCAGTGACGGCGTGCCTTTTGCATAATGAGCCTACGAGTTAATTTTACTAGCGAGGTTAAGGACTTCAGGTCCGGAGCCGGAGCGAAAGCGAGTCTGAATAGGGCGGTTAGTTAGTAGGATTAGACGCGAAACCTTGTGATCTACCCATGGGCAGGTTGAAGCTTTGGTAACACAAAGTGGAGGACCGAACCCGTTGACGTTGAAAAGTCTTGGGATGACTTGTGGGTAGGGGTGAAAGGCCAATCAAACTGGGAGATAGCTCGTACTCTCCGAAATGCATTTAGGTGCAGCGTCGTATATAAGTTTATTAGAGGTAGAGCTACTGATTGGATGCGGGGGAGTCAAATCCTACCAATTCCTGACAAACTCCGAATGCTAATAAATGTTTTACGGCAGTGAGGGCATGGGTGCTAAGGTCCATGTCCGAGAGGGAAAGAACCCGGACCAACAGCTAAGGTCCCTAAATCTATACTAAGTTGAAACAACGCGGTTGGACTGCATTGACAGCTAGGATGTTGGCTTGGAAGCAGCCATTCATTTAAAGAGTGCGTAACAGCTCACTAGTCGAGCGGTCCGGCATGGATAATAATCGGGCATAAGTATAGTACCGAAGCTATGGGATTATTTAATAATCGGTAGGAGAGCATTCTATTTGCGCTGAAGCAGAGTCGTGAGGCTTTGTGGAGCGGATAGAAAAGAAAATGTAGGCATAAGTAACGATAAAGGGGGCGAGAAACCCCCTCACCGAAAGACTAAGGTTTCCTCAGCCATGCTAATCAGCTGAGGGTTAGTCGGGACCTAACGCGCACCCGAAAGGGGAAGTGGATGGACAATGGGTTAATATTCCCATACTTGCTCACACTAAAAAGGGGACGGATTGCCGTACTTACTGGAGACTGACGGAATAGTCAAGGCCTAGCCTTCGGGCGAAGCTGCTGTAGGGAAAGCGGTTCCAAGAAAAGCCGAAGTGAAGCAACCCGTACCAAAACCGACACAGGTAGTCGAGGAGAGAATCCTAAGGTGCTCGAGTGAGTCGTGGCTAAGGAACTAGGCAAAATAGTCTCGTAACTTCGGAAGAAGAGACGCCATCAGCAATGGTGGCCGCAGTGAAGAGGCCCAGGCGACTGTTTATCAAAAACACAGGACTCTGCTAAATCGAAAGATGCTGTATAGGGTCTGACACCTGCCCGGTGCTGGAAGGTTAAGGAAGGTGCTTAGAGGTAACTCGAAGGCATTAACTGAAGCCCCAGTAAACGGCGGCCGTAACTATAACGGTCCTAAGGTAGCGAAATTCCTTGTCGGGTAAGTTCCGACCTGCACGAATGGTGTAACGATCTGGGCACTGTCTCAGCCACGAGCTCGGTGAAATTGTAGTATCGGTGAAGATGCCGATTACCCGCAATGGGACGAAAAGACCCTGTGAACCTTTACTATAACTTCGTATTGACTTTGAGTAAGTAATGTGTAGGATAGGTGGGAGACTATGAAGCAGGCACGCTAGTGTTTGTGGAGTCAACGTTGAAATACCACCCTTTACTTACTTGGAGCCTAACTTCTTTTAGAAGGACATTGCGTGGTGGGTAGTTTGACTGGGGTGGTCGCCTCCAAAAGAGTAACGGAGGCTTTCAAAGGTACCCTCAGCACGCTTGGTAACCGTGCGTAGAGTGTAATGGCATAAGGGTGCTTGACTGTGAGACCAACAAGTCGATCAGGTGCGAAAGCAGGACATAGTGATCCGGTGGTTCCGTATGGAAGGGCCATCGCTCATAGGATAAAAGGTACTCCGGGGATAACAGGCTAGTCTCCCCCAAGAGCTCACATCGACGGGGAGGTTCGGCACCTCGATGTCGGCTCGTCACATCCTGGGGCTGGAGAAGGTCCCAAGGGTTGGGCTGTTCGCCCATTAAAGTGGCACGCGAGCTGGGTTCAGAACGTCGTGAGACAGTTCGGTCTCTATCTATTGCGGGCGTTAGATGTTTGCGCGGAGTTGACTCTAGTACGAGAGGACCGTGTTGAACAAACCTCTGGTGTATCAGTTGTACCGCCAGGTGCACCGCTGAGTAGCTATGTTTGGATGAGATAAGCACTGAAAGCATATAAGTGCGAAACTCGCCGCAAGATTAGACATCTTTTAAGGGTCGTGGGAGATGACCACGTTGATAGGCTATAGGTGTAAAGGCAGTAATGTCATAGCCGAGTAGTACTAATTACCCGTAGATTTATAGCCTATTGGTTGCTATAATCTTAAAATTAATATTTAAAGACAAGTTCTTATAAGTGCGCTAAAGGTTTTGCCTTTGTGATGTATATTACCGATAAAAAGCAGTATGCTTTACGCTGTAAGCCTAAAGCTTATAGCCTACTGCCTACAGCTATATACCTTATTTAGGGTGGTTTTAGCAGAGGGGCTCACCTGTTCCCATTCCGAACACAGAAGTTAAGCCCTCTAGCGCCGATGGTACTGCTAACGCGGGAGAGTAGGTCGCCGCCAGTTTTTATTTGAAAGCTCATCAACATTGTTGATGAGCTTTTTTTGTTTT
>NZ_JBSSMA010000029.1:0-5955 GCF_053891095.1 Soonwooa purpurea | reverse complement strand
GGAATTTTTTTATATTCATCTCCAACAATTATTTGAGAAAATAAGAGTTTTGAAAAAATCAATATAATTACAAAGATTACTTTTTGGAATGTGTTTCTCATAAAATGTCGCCTAACGAAAAAGTATTTGCGAAGTGCGGGCTGGATTTAACTGAAAGTTCAATTCAGATCGAAGCGAAGCAAAATGCTTTTTCAGATTGTTAAATTACAAATAAAATCAAGATGAAAAGCATTTTTGCGTATAAATTGTTGATGCTTTTCAACTATGATTTAACCCCGCATTTTGCAAATACACTGTTATGCGACGTTTTGTTAATTTATTCTATTAGCATTTGTTTAATCAGTTCTTTTTTGCCCAAATTTTTAACTGAAATCATTATTTCATAAACAGGTTTATTATTTTTCCATTTCTTTTCAAGTTCAACCATTTTATTTTGACTTTCTGAATCCCCAATTAGAATTAAAGAAAAATAAATATTTGAATCATTTAATTGTTCATTAAATTCACCATTTTCATTTCTTTTCTCAAATAATTCAATACTTTTTTGATAATCTTGAATTGCTTGTTTTTGATTAAGGTTTAGTTCATTAATCAAACCTTTAAATGTCCAGCCTTCCGCAAAATCAGGTTTTATTCTTAGTTGTTTTTGAATTGTTTTTTCAGCTTCACTTAATTTGTTTTCCTTTAGCAACATTTGTGCTTTTATCGTATAAGCATTATAATTTTTTTCATCGGCTTTTATTGCTTCTTCAGAATATTTTAAAGCGTCAAAATATTTTTTGGCACTTATTGAATTTACGGCTTTATTATTAAGTTCTACTGATTTCTCAGAAATTTTGTCAGATTTACATGAAAATAGAATAAGAAAAATAAATGTTATAAATTTTGAATATTTCATTTTTAGGAGCGGGTTTGGATAAAATGTCGCATAACGAAAAAGTATTGGCGAAGTGCGGGCTGGATTTAACTGAAAGTTCAATTCAGACTGAGCGAAGCCGATGCTTTTTCAGATTGTTAAATTAAGAAAAAAAACAATATGAAAAGCAGCGGCGGATAAATTTCACAAAAAGTTCAACTTGTTACTTCTCCCCGCATTTTGCCAATACAATGTTAGCCGTAGTGTTTTTATTTCATTTGTATTTATAAACCATTTTCAGGCTTCCAAGTTTTAAAGTATCATTGTAAATATCATTAATTTGATATTCATTTTTGACTTTTAATTCAACTGTCCGATTAATTTCGGGAATTCTAATAGTAATATAATTGTGGATTGTTCCATTTTTAGATTTTGTTTTTTCAGTATTCAAAACAAATGATTGTACATTTATTGTTTTTTTCTTTCCAACTATTGAATTATAGGTAAGTGCTAAACCAGCAATCATAGAAATTGAAAACATCCAAATAATGAATATTCCAAATATTGTTAAAAATCCTTCAATTAAAGGTTTAATATATTTGTTATTGAATTTTGATTTAAACAATTTCTTTCTAAAGATAAAATAAAATATTACCGAAAAAATTATTATTGAAATATTATAATTAAATCCAATATTCATTGCATATCCCAATTCATATACACTAAAGATTACATAAGGGATTAACATCAAAATAGCAGTTAAAATAAAAAAAGAGTAAAAAAAAATATTCTTTAGTAGAGTTGTGGTCATAACATTACGGCTAACGGAAAAAGTATTGCTGAAGTGCGGGCTTTCGAAGAACTAAAAGTTCAAGAACGCACCAACGAAGCATATGCTTTTTCGATGAAACTAAATTATACTTTTTTGTGGAATTGAAAAGCATATGCGGTTAAATATTTTTGCTTTTCAATTCACACTTTAACCCCGCATTTTAGCAATACAATGTTAGCAGAAGTTCTCATCTAAAATAGTTATCTTTTGCAAGGTTAAAAACACTTTCATTATACCTATAGTTTAATTTATCCATAAAAATTACATTTTCAGATGTAATGAAATATATTAATTTAGGGCTCTTGGAAGAAAATGATTTAATGTCAATTTCATTAGGGAAATTATCATCAATGACTATTTCTTTTAATTTTTTTGCGATAAATTTTGCAGGATTTTCATGATAATTAATAAATGTATTTATATCTTCTAAAGAATATATTTTTTTATAATCTTCTATCTTAATTCGTACTAATTTTTTTTCTCCTCTGTCATTAATTGTATTGTATGTAAAAAATTCATTTTCTATTTTAAAATTAGTGTCCTTATCATTTTTTAAAAAGGAATTGATAATTAATATACTGGCTAATTTTTTTTCATATTCATCAATATAATTAACAATATTTATTTTATAACCTAAAAAATTAATTAATTTTTTAAAGTCATCATAAATTACTAAACCTTTATAAATATTTTCTGAATTAATTGTATTATTAAAAAGTAATGTATTTTGGAATTCAGGAATGTTTTCAAAAAATTCTGTAATAATTTTTGTTGGTGCAAAAACTTCTGTTGTTGTTAAAAAAAATCGATAAGATTTTGGAAAATATCTTTTAAATATTTCTAGTAGGTTTGGATTAGATATTATTTCGTTTTCAATTTTTTTATAATCATAGACGTAATTTGCAACACTTTCCAATTTATTTTTGAGAGATTCATTTGGTAAGGTAGAATAAAAACCAATAAACCCATAACAGTCATTTGTTTTCAACCGATCTATAATATCTAGCTCATCTTTTGCTGTAACTGACTTACCCGAGTATGCATAATGTTTACAGCTTACTAACCATTTTCTTGATTTTGAATTAGATTCAAATTTACTATTGATTTTTTCATTAATAATTAAATCTCTTCCATTATCCGATCCTCTACCAGGATCAGTATGAATTTCATAACCTAAATTTGAAAAAAAATCTCTCGCAAATAATTCAAATGTGTCTTGCTGTCCAGAATTTGTATTTGCTATTGGAATTTCTTTAAAATCAATCATTTATGTGTAAGTGGTTTAGAATTTCTGCTAACGGAAAAAGTATTGGCGAAGTGCGGGAATTCGAAGGACTGAAAGTTCAAGAATTCAGAAACGTAGCCGATGCTTTTTCACTTCTGCTAACTTACAAAAAATTGCAGAATTGAAAAGCATTCGGCGGAATATTTTTACAAAATTTCAACTTACCCTTAAACCCCGCATTTTGCCAATACACTGTTAGCAGAAGTTTTTGTTAATCCTCAGCAATTTTATAATCAGTAAATTCGTAGGTGTCATCTTGTTTTCCCATTAATTCAATTGACTTAAAACTTACATCACCATTTTCGAGAACTTTATAATTATAAATATCTGTAACATTGTCATATTTATGCAGTTCATAGTATTTACCGTCATTAGTCCACCAGGTTCCGTTTTCAGTTGTTTGTTTTACTTCTCCATCTCTATTTATTGCAACAAATAAAAGAACACTTTTGCCTTTCTCTAATCTACAAGAAACCCAATATTTAGAAATTCCATCGACTTGTTGATTTTGTTCCGAACCTTTGTAGCATCCAAGCATTTTTTTATCATATTCTTTTTTTTGTGCAAAACTTAAAGTTCCAAGGCACAAAAGCGAAAAAAGAAAAATTTGTTTCATTGTTTTTGATTTATCGTGTTGATTGTTTGTATAAAATTTCTGCTAACGAAAAAGTATTGGCGAAGTGCGGGCTGGATTTAACTGAAAGTTCAATTCAGACTGAGCGAAGCCGATGCTTTTTCAGATTGTCTAAATTAAGAAAAAAAAACAATATGAAAAGCAGCGGCGGCTAAAAAAGTAGAGTAGTTCAATTTACCCCTAAACCCCGCATTTTGCCAATACCCTGTTATACGACGTCGTTTATTTTATTAGTTTAATATTTTCAAGATCTATAAAGATTGATCCAAACTCAATTCCATAATCCTTATCAAAACCAGTATAAGGGGAATATAAGGAATTAATACAATATTTATTTTTGTTTTCAAGTGTTAAATAATTTATAATCTTACCACTGATAATATAATATTCATTTTCTATTAATTGCTTTGCCTCCGTTTCTGGTATTTTTGCATAAATTTCAATATTCGTGGAATTTACAATATCTCTAAATTCATCTTGTGAAAAATAACTTGATACACTTGAATGCGAAAATTCTAAAATATAATCATTATTACATTTATTAATGTTTATTAACTTAAATGGAAAATCTGAGAATATATTTTGTTGGAATTTTTTAGTAAATGAATTTTTAAAGTTTTTATTTACTTCTTCTAGCAAAATAGTATTTGATTTAAATCCCTTATTTATTACTAAAATAGAGTCAATATACTTTTCATAATTCAATTTTTTACTTTCAGCTTTTTTACTCATATCAAAACATGAAAATAAGAAAAAAGGAAAAATCAAATAATATAATTTTTTCATTAGAGCAGTTTTTTTTGGATGTCGTATAACGGGCCGCGTATTGGCGATAGTGGCGGATTAGAAAGCCTAAACTTTCAATTTTGCACTAAGCTAAGCAACAGCCTTTTATTATTTTCTAAATTTATGAAAAAAGGAAATATAAAAGGCTGTTGCGACAAAAAAAAGGAGAAACTTTCAATTTCTCCCTTAAACCGCCATTTCGCCAATACGATGTTAACTGCAGTGTTTTTATTCTTTTAAAAATGGGATTCTATTTTCAGTACAATACTTTTCAATTTCTGTATCGTTACTAAAATATGAATCGCAAAATTCATCTAGTTCTCTTTCAGTTGATTGATAATATCTTTCTTGTGCTGTTAATAGTTTCTCAGTTTGTTCAATGAATTTTTCAAATTCTTTATTAATTACACAAAGCTTATCTATTGTTTTAAAATCTAAATCTTTATATTTTGCTGGAAAAAAAATTTTACTTTGGTAAGGATTAGAATCTAATTCTATTATTCCAATTCCAAAAGATTGATTTAATCTGCTCATTTCATCATACAGGCTATCACTAAATTCGAAAGCTACTAAATATCCATAGTTAGCCCAACTTGAATTTGAAACAGCTTGGAAATATGCTTTTTTAAGCTCACTATCACTATTAATTTCTTTTTTAATTTCGTAAGAACTTAACTTAAAAGTATCAACTCGATTTATTGACTTAATGAAGTTTTGACTTGATTTTGTTTGTAAAGTCAAAAACTTAATTCCAACGACATCGGGATGTGTCCAAATTTGGTTGTTGTCTTTTCCATTGGATTGTTCGTGGAAAATAGTTTTAGAATAAATGTCGGTATTCTTTAGATAGCTTGTTAAAAGTTTATGTAAACTTCTTTCTTCGTAAGTCTTTTTTTTGTCAACTTTTCTTTCTGATTTTACTTCTGATGTTTCTCCAGATAGTTTCTCTATACTAATTAAGGATTCATTTTTAGTAAGGTAATATAAATATCCACCTGCTTCCTTTATTCTCTTAATTCGAGTATCCCCATTTCTTATGAAATCACCAAGTAAGGCAGAAACTGTTGCTGTTGGAGTTTTAGCTTCTTTAAAATCGTAATATTTATTATCAATGATGTTTTTTGAAACTTCAAGATAGTTTGTTAAACCTCCAATATCTTCTAAACTTTTTAAAATTGCTTCTTTTATTGTCATTACGTGATTTTTGGGAACATTGCAGTTAACGAAAAAGTATTGGCGAAGTGCGGGCTTTCGAAGAACGGGACGTTCAAGAGGGACCAAACGTAGCGAATGCTTTTTCAAGTACACTAAATTAAGAAAAAAAGTGGAATTGAAAAGCATTAGCGGAATTTTTTTTTTGCTTTTCAATTCATCCCTAAACCCCGCATTTTGCCAATACAATGTTGTACGCAGTTTTTTATATTTTTAAGTTTTCTTTTTTTGGCGATTTAATAAAAAATAAGTCAAAATTGAAAGTGCAAAAGTTAAAATCCAAGAAATTATTTCTGCATTTTTCATTGAATAAATATCAATTTTATAGCCAAAAACATAAATCAATGGAG
>NZ_JBSSMA010000028.1:0-6076 GCF_053891095.1 Soonwooa purpurea | reverse complement strand
ACGGAACAGACGACAAAATTTGGCATTATAAGAATGCAGGTTTTTTACTAGAAAAAATAAAAGGTTCAAATCTAATCACCCTTGAAGGTACAGGACACGAATTACACGTTGATGATTGGAAATCAATTATTGATGGAATAGAAAAACACATAAATGACTGATAAACAAAAACAACGACCCGCTAACAATGTATATAAAAAATAGGCGAAACAGTAGTAAATTCAAGGCTTTTGGCTCGTATTATACTTTGTGCTTAACCGAAAATTTGGCACTTCGAAATCGCCTACTTTTCATATACTAACCGTTATCGGCAATACGAAACAAGGTAATTCAGAAAAAACATTATATTTGTACCATAAATAAAAAGTAAGCGGAAAATGTAAAAATTAATTTCTTAGACAATCTAACAATCAGCTCAAAAAATTGGGTTCCCACTTTTGTTAAACTCAAAAAGAAATTAATTATGCTTACGATTCAAAATTTATCCTATTCACATCCCAATAAAAATACGCTGTTTACTAATTTAAGTATGACAGTAAACCAATCCGATAAAATTGCATTAATTGGCAATAATGGCGTTGGAAAATCCACTTTGTTAAAACTTATCGCTAAGGATTTAAAACCTGATGAAGGTCAAATTACTTCCCAGGCTAAACCTTACTATATTCCTCAAATTTTCGGTCAGTTTAATAAGTTAACCATTGCACAAGCCTTACAAGTTGAAACTAAGCTCAATGCTTTACACAAAATTTTAAGCGGAAGTGTAGATGAAAAGAATTATAGTCTTTTAAATGACGATTGGACAATAGAAGAAAAATGTCAAGAAGCCCTAAGCTATTGGGATATATCTGATTTATCACTATCTCAAAAATTGAGCGAATTAAGTGGAGGACAAAAAACAAAAGTCTTTCTTGCTGGTTTATTTATTCATCAACCATCATTTGTTTTATTAGATGAACCCAGTAATCATCTGGACAAATCCAGTAGAGACTTACTATACGATTTCGTTCAAACTTCAAGAGCAACTTTTATAATCGTTAGCCACGACCGAGAGTTACTTCAATTATTAAATCCTATTTATGAGCTCAACAGAAATGAAATTAAAGTTTATGGCGGAAACTATGAATTTTATAAGGAGCAAAAAGAAATTGAACAAAATGCTTTAAGCCAAGATATTCAGAGTAAAGAAAAAGCACTTAGAAAGGCAAAAGAAAAGGAGCGAAAAACAATTGAACGACAAAATCGTTTGGATAGTCGTGGAAAAAAGAAACAGGAAAAAGCAGGTGTTGCCCGAATTATGATGAACACATTACGAAACAATGCCGAAAACAGCACATCAAAAATGAAAAGTGTTCACACTGAAAAAATCGGTAGTGTTTCACAGGAATTGCAGGAACTACGTTCTTCGTTGCCAGACATTGACAAAATGAAATTCGGCTTTGACAATTCTGCATTGCACAAAGGCAAAATTCTATTTACGGCTAATGACCTCAATTTCAGTTACGACACACAACCGCTTTGGACAGAAAACCTAAATTTTAAAATCACAAGTGGCGAACGCATTGCTTTAAAAGGCAAAAACGGTTCAGGTAAAACAACCTTGATAAAACTGATTTTAGGCAACATAGAACCACAAACAGGAAAAGTTTACAGAGCAGACAACAAATCGGTTTATATTGACCAAGACTATTCGCTGATTGACGACAAACTGAAAGTTTACGAACAAGCCGAACAATTCAATACTTCGGCATTACAGGAACACGAAATCAAAATCAGGCTTAACCGATTTTTGTTTACCAAAGAAGATTGGGACAAATCTTGCAACGCTTTGAGTGGCGGAGAAAAAATGCGTTTAATGTTGTGTTGTTTAACAATCAATAATCAATCGCCTGACATTATTATTTTGGACGAGCCAACCAACAATCTGGACATACAAAACATTGAAATCTTGACAAGAGCTATTAACGAATATCGGGGGACATTGATTGTGGTTTCGCACGATGAAACCTTTTTAGAGCAGACAAACATAGAACGGACAATTCAACTCTGACAAAAGTACAGCCGCTAACATCGGTTTTGCGTCAGGCGGGGGGACGTTCTCCGTATGAAAATTTGTGCTAAATTTGAACTGTGGTTCTTCGTATCAAGTGCAGTGCTAAAAATCCCGCCCGAACGCAAAGCCGCGAACCGTTACCTGCAAGCTGAAACCAAAAATCCGACAAAATAAAATGGTTGAAACATTGATAAAAACATTGCAACAAAAATATCTTATCAAAACAAACACAATTTCTAAACAAAAAGGTGGTTGGGCTTCTTTGGCTTATAAAATAGAAGATGAAAACGAGCATTTTTATTTTTTAAAAGTTTATGAAAAAAGTCGAAAATCAACTTCTTATTTAACGGAACACATCGACCTTTATCTTCCCATTGTGGATTGGCTTGATAATCAAACTCTGCTGAAAGGAAAAATCATTCGATTGATTAAAACGCAATCTGATGATTTTAGGTGCGAAGATGAAAATTATATATATGTTTTGTTTGATTACATTAAAGGAGAAACAGTTGGAGAAAAAAATTTAACCAAAGAACAAATAACTCAATTAGCCGAAATTGTCAGTCAGTTACATCATTTAAAAAAAACTCCTTTTGACCTTTCGCAGATTTCTGAAACATTTGACCTTTCGTTTATTTCTAAACTAAACAATTGGATAGACAAAAACCTTGACCAACTAAAAACGGAAATCAAAACGGTACTGCAACCTAATCTTTCAATTATAAAAAATCAAATCAACGAATGGTATAATTTATCAAATGCTTTAAAGGAAAAAGATTTAAAATATTGTTTATGTCATACAGATATTCATCATTGGAATCTTATCACAGACAAACAAAAATTATATCTTTTGGATTGGGAAGGAATAAAGTTTGCACCACCCGAAGCCGATATTTTCAGCATTTATCAGCAACCTTATTTTGATTTGTTTATCAAAAGATATTATGAACTCAATCCTGATTATCAGATCAATGAAACGGTTTTACAATATTATCTGACAAGTAGAAAACTTCAAGATATTTTTGAGTTTATCGAACAATTACAATTTGACGAACTCAATTCGGAAGAATACAAAATCAACTTAAACTATCTGAAAAAAGAAGTTGATAACATAATATCCAAACCTAAAAACACAGCCAGCAGGTAACAAGGGTTTTGCAAGAGCGGGGCGAAAATACTCCGTTGGAGATTTTCGCTATATTTGTAGCTTAGTGCTTCGGTCGAGATTTTCTGCTGAAAATCCCCGCCCTCGCAAAGCCCCAAACCGTTGTACGACATAGTAAAACCGAACCAAACAAAATGAAAGTCAGAGAAGAAAAGTTAAGAACAATTATAGAATGGTCGGAGAAAAACGAAGATGTAAGAGTTCTTCTTCTGACAAGTTCACTTGTAAATCCTTTAGCACTTGTTGACGAATTTAGTGATTTAGACATTGAATTTGTTTTTGAGGATAATACAAATTACATTTCAGACAAAAGCTGGACGCTTAAATTCGGAAATCCAATTGCTATGATTGAAGAAGACGAAAGTTGTTTTAACCATAAACACGCAATGAAAATGCTACTTTATGAAGACGGTGTGAAAGTAGATTTTAAACTTTACAGCAAATCAAAATTTATAAAGGAAACGCAAGAGAAAGAATTACCAGAAGATTGGGATATTGGTTATAAAATTTTAATTGATAAAGATGGTATTACAAAGCAAATGCTGAAACCAACTTATCAAATTTCCATTATCAAAAAACCGTCTGAAAAAGAGTTTCAAAATCTAATAAACGATTTTTGGTGGGACACAACTTACGTGGCAAAGTGTCTTGTGAGAGATGAAATATTCTATGCGAAATTTATGTCGGAAACCGTTATTCGCACAGAATATTTAATTCCTTTAATTGAATGGCACATTGCAAGTGAACACAATTGGAACATAACGACCAATAAATATGGACGACTTTTCAAAAAGTATCTTAACCAGGAAATGTGGGCTAAAACAGAACAAACATTTTCAGGGAGCGATATAAAGGAAAATTGGACTGCTCTATTTTCAATGACTGATTTAGTTTCAGAAATAGGAACTGAATTGTCAAAAAAATTAGAGTACAAATACCCGGATAAATTAGAAAATGACATACGAAAATATTTAGCTGGACTAAAACCCAAAACATAACTACGTCGTACAACATCGTATTGGCAATAGGCGGGCTGAACGGCTTCGTATCAACGGAAGTGCAAAATTCAACTTCTGTTCTTCGATTAAAGTTCAGTGCTAAAAATCCCGCCCATCGCCAATACGCGGCACGTTATGTGAAAGAATAAAACGGCACCTCCAAAAAGAAAGTGCCGTTTCGAAATTAAATTTATAAATTCTCAATCCACTACTTCTGAAACAGTTGATTTTTCTATTAGAAAAATTCCGTCAAAAGCTTCTTCTATTTCAGTTTTTAGGCACATCGAATCAAATCGAATCTTATTACAATTTTTTAATTCCGTACTTCTGTTCATTAGTAAACAGCATTCTTTTCCTCCAAATTCTTGCATAATAAATTCAACAGAATCCGACTCTGGAAAATCAAGTGGAAATTTATCAACCCTAAAGCCAAATTGATAATCATTATCAGGATACAATGCCGCAGTTTCTCCACGTAGATTAGTTATTGCAAATGCTTTATATTTTTCTCCAAAAGTCATCGAAAGTCTTTGCCCCATTGGATAACAACTAATAAATCCATCAAAATCTACCGGAGTTTTTTGAATGTGAGCATTGTGGGCAACCAAAATAATCTTTTTACCAAGTGAATTTTTCAAAAACCAATCAATGCTTTCTGCCATATACTGGTCTTTTGCTCCCATATCTCCTTCAATTCCCCTTTCAGTAATGAAACTTTCCATAGCATCAGCATTATAATTCATATAAATCAAGCCTTTAACTTGATGAACTATCGATTGAAATTCTAAACTTTCTAATTTTGGTTGAAGAGTAATCAAACGAATGTAAACTTTTAATAGCAATGCTTTTAATTCATTATGTTCAGCTTCATCAAAAAGCGATAAATTTAACGCAAGCTGAGAAGTCGAATAGAAATCAAATTTCTCAGCAAGATTTAAAATCTTCTGTAAGACATCAGAAGAAACGATTGAAAGTCTTTGCAAATAATCAGATACAATACGAAAGTTTGGAAAATAAGAACCTCCATTTTTAGGAATATCCACACCTAAAAAGGTAATTTGATTATTATTGTCTTGATTATACCGACGAAGCCATAGCAAAGTATCTTTAAACTCATTTGGATAATAAAAGTGTGACAGTAACTTATCCAAATCGTCGAATGGAATTTGTGATTTTATCCACTTATCAACTTCTAATCCTTCAGAAAAACCAAACTCAAATGCCAAGGTGTCAAAATCACATTCAGTTACTAAAAACTCAATAACTTGATGCCTGAATGTAAAAAACTCTTTTATGAAATGTGCGTTTTCGCCTAAACCAACAATTGTAGAAGAATCAAAATATTCTCGAAATCGAAAAAGACTTTGTTTTATGGATGTATTATTTTCCGAATTAAACGGAAAAGTTAAGGGTTTTATATTTTTCATTATTACCTTATTTTAAATTAAAAATTAACGTACCAAATAGCAACCGTCTCAAAAAGACGATTTAATAATTTACTTTAATTTTTAATTACCAAGGCTTGCTGAAATACATAAAATGTGAATTATTTGAATACAAAGATACTAAAAATTCCTTCACATAACATCGCATTGGCAAAATGGCAGGTTAAGTGCTAAATTGAAAGTTTCTGCATTTTATTCCGCCGAATGTGTTCCACATTCGCTTTTTATTTGTAAGTTAGCTCTGTGGAAACACATCGGCTACGTTCTCGCTAAATTGAACTTTTTGTCCAATTTATCCGCCACTTCGCCAATGCGTTTCCCGTTATGTGCCATTTTTGAATGACAATGCGAATAGATACAGACAAACAAATGAATTTACTTAGTGATAAGAACGTTGCAATAATTGGTGGTGGAC
>NZ_JBSSMA010000027.1:0-6213 GCF_053891095.1 Soonwooa purpurea | reverse complement strand
AGTTTCGTTTTATTCTTTTGATTTGTTTGTGATTTAATTGCTCATAATTTTTTAGAACTATTTTTCAGCGTTGAAAAGTTCTCATTTTCTACTGCGCGTAACAGTGTATTGGCAAAATGCGGGGTTTTGGGAACGTTGAAATTTTGTAAAATTATTCCGCCGAATGCTTTTCAATTCTGCAATTTTTTGTAAGTTAGCAGAAGTGAAAAAGCATCGGCTACGTTTCTGAATTCTTGAACTTTCAGTCCTTCGAATTCCCGCACTTCGCCAATACTTTTTCCGTTAACTGCAATTTCATAACAACCGCACGACCAATATGAAATTAATTTTTGGATTTTTTTTTACTATAACTTCTACTCTTTTATTTGCTCAAAAAGATGATTTATACTTATGGAAAAAACATGATTTTTATAAACGTTTGGATACAATAAATATTTTTTCAAAAAACTATCCAACCAAATTAATCGAAGGATCTGGAATAATTAGAAATAAAAGAAATAAAGTTATTGGTTCAATAGGATTTGGAACTGAAATTACAAGAAATGTAGATTTAAAACTTGTTCGATTATTTAATTCCGAGAATCATTTTTATAAGAAAAACGGAAAAACGCCTGCGAAAACAATTAACTATTCAACTTACATATATTTTGATAATTTGGAAACTCCAGATTTCGCAAAAATAAAACGAGAAGAAATCCTTCAAGAAAAAGTCATTTATTCTGAAACAATATTTTTTGATTTACATAAAATAGATTTTAATGCAAAAATTCTAACTCAAGATGAAATTCGATTAAGAAACTTATTAAACGATATAAAAAATTAAGAAACTGCAGTTAACACGGTATTGGCAAAATGCGGGGTTTAAGGCTAAATTGAACTTTTTGTAATATTTAGTCGCCAATATTTTCCAATTCCACATTTTTTACTAGTTTAGTTCCATTGAAAAAATATTGGCTACGATTGGTCTGAACTTAAACTTTCGTTCAAATTAAGCCCGCACTTCGCCAATACTTTTTCCGTTAGCGGAAATTTTATCCAAACTCTCGTTTAAATATGAAATTTTTAAAAGGTTGTCTTATTGCAGTACTAATTTTTGTTGGAATACTAACACTTCTGATTTTTGTTTATAATCGTAAAATGTCAAAAGAAGTAATTCAAGAAAATGAGAAACCAAAACAATCTCTAACAGAATACAAAAACAAAATTTTGGACCGAAATAATTTGATTATCAATTCAAATCTTTCTGATAGTCTAAAAATTTTAGCAAAAAAATCTGACTCAATTCTCAATAATTCAAAAAAATTAAATGATAATTTGTGGACAGAATATTATATTAATCAGAAAGTTTATGAAAACGAATCCTTCAAAAAAATAAATGAAGAATTAAACGAAAAATATATTAAATATAATTCTCACGCTCAAGAATTTAATTCCCGCTGGATTTCATTTCCTTCTAATATCGCATTAACTAATAATAATTTAAGAAGTTACGAAATAATGTATACAATTGATTACGGAAAAGATAATTCTGAAAATATGATTAAGCGAAAGAAAGTCGATCATTGGATAGAAACTGGAGAAGTAATTGAATAAAAAAACTTCCGCTAACATTGTATTGGCAAAATGCGGGGTTAAAGTCTAAATTGAAATATTTGAAATATTTAGCCGCCGCTGCTTTTCATATTGTTTTTTTGTGTAATTTAACAAAATGAAAAAGCATCGGCTCACAGCGGTTCTGAATTGAACTTTCAGTTAAATCCAGCCCGCACTTCGCCAATACTTTTTCCGTTAGCTGTAATTTTATGAAAAACATCGTGAAACAATCCTATTTTCTTTTTGTGATTTTGTTGGGTTGTGCAGAAAAAAAATCAGAAAAAATAATTGAGGATTCAAAATACAATTTTCCAGTAGACTTTATTAAACCTCAGAATAATGTTTCTACAGTAATTTCAGAAAATGAAGAAAAATTATTTGAAAGTTTAACAAAATTTGAAATGACAGATCAGTTTGACAATTGTGCAAACGAAGATGCAACTGAATGTAAAGGCTTTACAACAGTTAAAAAGAAAATATTTGTAAATATTACTAATGAAAAAAAAGACATTTCATTTCTTCAAGATTATGAATATAATTGTCAATGTAATGAAGCAAATAGTTTAGTTTCAATTTTTGAAACAATTCCAATAGACAGAATTTCATCTATTGATACAATTTCTGTTATAGCTGATAAGAACAATGAAATACTTACTTCATTAATAATTTCACCAAAATTTAATTCCGAAGTTGTATCCGTTAAAAAAATTGAAAAATATTTTGATAAAAAACAAAATAAGTATTTCTATTCAACAGATAAGTCAATGACTAAAAATCCAATTATTTTTTATACTAAAAAAAATTTAGCCATAACTTTAAAAAACAAATTAGAGAATTTAATACAAGAAACTAAGTAACTATATGGAATGGACAAATATAAAAAAAGAAAAACCTCAAATTTCAGGACCATATATAATAAGTATTACTAAACCATATTCAAATGGAGAATATATTTTCAATTATTACGCGTTTTTTAATCTTGAAAATAATAGCTGGTATAAATATGATTCTGAAAATAGCAAAGTAGGCGATAAAATTAATGAAGAAATCATTGGCTGGATTAAAGGATTAACAACTTACCTAGGATAAAAAACTACAGCTAACATTGTATTGGCAAAATGCGGGGTTTAGGTGTAGAATTGAAAAGCAGAAAAAATAATCCGCTCATGCTTTTCAATTCTGCAAATTTTTGTAAGTTAGCAGAAGTGAAAAAGCATTCGCTACGTTCAGTCTTTCTTGAACTTTTAGTTCTTCGAAAGCCCGCACTTCGCCAATACTTTTTCCGTTATACGAAAACTATTAACCAACACACAACAAATTAATATCAAAAAGAATTATAGATTAATTCCTCAATTTATTAGATCTAAAATAGATACTATCACAGAAAATGAAATAGTAATTGCAACAATTAAAAAATTAACAAAAGAACAAATTGAGGCAAATCCTATCCTTTCAAAAATTATCACATTTACACCTAACATACAAGTTCAAGAATTTTATGAGCCAGAATCCTCGGCTGGTACTTATAGTAAGAAAAACTTGAATGGCTATAAAATAAAGCATTACGACCAGCCAAAAATTAGAAAAACTTACTATGCAGGAGAAAGGCCAATTTTTGGTGATTATTCACGTGGTTCATTTTCTTTATATATAACTAGATTAGTTTATCCATATGATGAAATTCCACCTAGAAACATTTTTATTCAAACTACACTTTTAGAAGAGACAACAGAAAGCAATGTTACTTACTATACATTAAAATTTCAAACAACTCCTGTATTAGAAAAATCTAATGAAAGCGAAATACTATTTAATATTAATATTTTACAAGAAAATATTGGTTCGATAAATATTTTTGCAAGTGATACTACAATTGAACAATTTTTAAATTCACTTATTTTAAATTGGGAAATATTCCCTCCCGGAAATTTAGATAATAACTTAAGAGCAGCTGTTACTGGTTTAAGAAATATTACACCTGAAAGAACGACACAAATAAGAAATAGTTTAGAATTCTTACAAAGTATGCAACCTGAAGATATCATCATTGGAACTTCAGGAATGAGTAGATATATTGGTGCAAAATTTTCAGAAAATTTAGTTGTATTTGAAAATTCTAATTATGGTAACGCTATTTACATATTATTTGAAGATTGGCGAGAATTAAGTCAATTATCACGATTAGAAATTCAAGTTAGACCAAGCGACCAATTTTACAGAGTAAGACATACTGGAAATTGGCAGGATAAGGTAAGAGCAATTGTAAACGCTAAAAGGAATCCATAGTCTTCGTATAACATAGGTTTTGCAAAATGCGGGGTTTAGGTCAAAGCTGAAAATTTTGTCAAAATAATCCGCAACTGCTTTTCATATTGTTTTTTTAACTAATTTAGACAATCTGAAAAAGCATTTGCTTCGTTTCGGAATTCTTGAACTTTCGGTTCTTCGAATTCCCGCACTTCGCAAAGCCTTTTTCCGTTATCTGCAATTAATAACCAACAAAACGTCCAATGGATAATAATCAAGAAAATTCTCTGACAACATTAACTGATACTATTGAAACATTAGCAACAGGAATTCCTGCTCCAATTCGAAAAAATTTCTTTAAAGCATTTAGCTAACTATGTAGTGCTACAATTGATATTCCAGTTGCTTGGTTAGAAGGAAAAGCAGATTTAATTAGATCAACTAACGATGCTAGAAAAGAAATAATCAAAAAAAGTGGAGAATCAATAAATAATCAGATACAGATCCCAAAAATTTTTGTCGAAAAAGCAGTTTCAAAATATGCATCTAAAATTATTAAAGAACAAATAAATTTAGATGAAATAACGACAATAGCTGCACAACAATTATCAAATGAGAATAAAAATGATGTCACTGCAGATGAAAGTGATAATAAAGAGATAAGTGATGATTGGTTAAATGAATTTGAGAACATTGCTAAATTAAAATCTTCAGAAGATTTGAAATTAATATTTGGAAAAATTCTTTCTGGCGAAATTTCAAGACCAGGAAAATTTTCAATTAGAACTCTCAAACTAATTTCACAACTTGACAATGAAGCGGCAAGTTTATTTCAGACATTTTGTAATAATACTTCTGCTTTATACATTGGAAATAAAACGATTCGTGATGCAAGAGTTGTAGTTTTTAAAGGAACTGCAGGTTCTAATGCATTGTCTAAATATGGACTATCATTTGACAATCTAAATATACTTCAAGAATATGGGTTAATTATTTCTGATTATAATTCTTATTATCCTTTTGATTTAGCAATATTAAATGATGATAATACTGTTTTTGCTACAATTGAATTGCAAAATAAAAGATTTTTTTTAGTTCCGACTGATAGAAAAAATTATAATAGAGAAATAAAATTATATGGAGTTTCATTAACAAAATCAGGAAAAGAATTATTTGAGATTGTTACAAAAAATGATTCGGAACAATATTTTAAGGATTTTGAAAAATTTATGGAGGAAAAGCAATTAAATCTACACTATACAACTTAATATTAACTGCAGATAACATTGTATTGGCAAAATGCGGGGATAAGTGCAAAATTGAAAAGCAGAAAAAATATTCCGCTCATGCTTTTCAATTCTGCATTTTTTTGTAAGTTAGCAGTATTGAAAAAGCATTCGCTACGTTTGGTCTTCCTTGAACTTATAGTTCTTCGTAAGCCCGCACTTCGCCAATACTTTTTCGTTAGCTAACATTTTATGACAAACACAGTGAAAAATAAGATAATTTATATTTTGATATTTAGTTTAAATTTTAGTTTTTTATTTTCTCAGACTTATTTCAACGATAAAAAAGTGAATACTAATCCCTTAAATAAAAAATATATGGATAGTAGAAAATATTTCTATGGAAAACTGAACAATGACGAATATCAAAATATTAAATTACAACTAGAATTAGAATTGAAAACAAAATTTCCAGAAGAAAAATCAATATTTATCAATTTTGAACAAGCGGCAGCAAATTGTAGTTTGTTAAAAGGGAATAAAAAATATTTGCAAAGTTATCATAATATGAGTGTAAATATTTCAAATAGAATAAGTAAGGAAAATAACGCAATTGATTTTTTTATTTACGACAATAATACATTTTTGAAAACTTATGTTCTTAAGAATGTAAACTACAAACAAGATTCTGGATTCTTTGCCAAAAATATTTTCACAGAAAAAGATAACTGTGAAGCATTTTTCATATTAAAGACAGATGGAAATTTTTTGATATGTTATGGTACTGATTCATTCAGTTATGCTTCAAATTTTCTAAAACAAAAATAAAACGTCAGCTAACAGTGTATTGGCAAAATGCGGGTTTTAGGGATGAATTGAAAAGCAGAAAAATAATTCCGCTAATGCTTTTCAATTCCACTTTTTTTTTTGATAATTTAGTGTACTTGAAAAAGCATTCGCTACGTTTGGTCTTTCTTGAACTAAAGTTCTTCGAAAGCCCGCACTTCGCCAATACTTTTTCGTTACACGCAATAGATTAGCGCGTTTTCGGATAATAATTTCTCTTTTTTTAACATTGAAATTTAAGGTTTTATAAGAAAAAATTCAGTAGAAATATTGGGTTTAAAAAGTTCTTAAATTTTCTTGA
>NZ_JBSSMA010000026.1:0-6771 GCF_053891095.1 Soonwooa purpurea | reverse complement strand
GAAATCTTCCTGTATTTGATCCGCTCTCTATACCATACAATTACAAATACAATGGTATGGAGCTGCAAGAAAGTGGTATGTACGACTACGGTGCAAGATTCTATATGCCGGATATTGGACGATGGGGCGTTGTTGACCCACTAGCAGAGAAAATGACCAGACATAGTCCTTATAATTATGCATTTAATAATCCTATAAGATTTATAGATCCCGATGGTCGAGAAGCAGAAGAGTCAGGAAGCAGCGATGCAGGTGCTAATGGAGAAGTAAGTATGGAGAATTCTAAAATAGATATTGGATATGGTATTAATATAGAAAGAGGATCTGCGGCCATAGATTACTATTATTATGGAGATAGTGGACAATCGACGATTGTTAAAAATGGAGAAGAAAAAGGCACCTATGTAGTTACGGGTTGGGTTGATGATGGAAAAACTGATGTAAAATTAGAAAATGGAAAAAAAGTTGGAGAATCATTAACCACTCATTCTTTTCTTGACGAAAATGGTAATGCAGTAGTAGGAGCTGTTATAAATACTAATAGTAGGGAAGGTCAAAATTTTATTGATAATGAAATTATTAAAAATAATCCAGGAGTAATAAAATATATGTTGAATGCGTATAAGGTTGGGCTAAGTTTAGATTTTAAATCACGTGGTTTGGATAATCCTCAAACTAACTCCAATTTGTTGGTACATGCTACTAGAGGAAGTATGACGAAAGATGGAAAAATGGCTTCTGCAAGAGATTTTGGAAATATGGGAGCGGGTATTGTAGCTGGGAGAGCTGGTTATTCCCTACAAGAAGCTCAGAGAGCATTTAATCTTTTACAAGGTGGTCCGGAGCCCCCTGTAAGTCAAAAAGCCCAACAAATTGGTCACTCGATTGGTGTTGGATTATATAATCCCAAATACAGTCTCCCGTCTGGAAACTATCGTGTTTATCCCTAAAAATTTTATTATTATGAAATCAAAATATTTTATTACTACATTTTATTCTTGTTTTGTTTTTGTTTTATCATGTAATAAAGAAAAATGGAGAGATATCGAATTAATTTCACCAAATGGTAAACAAACAATTACAATAATAACCAAAGGAAATGAAAGGTTTATTATGAATGGAAGCTATAGTGAATTACCTAATTCAAATTATGCAAAGGTCAGTATCGAGAAAGTAGATAGATTGGGTGATGAGATTGGTATTTGTTGGAATAAAAATGGAGATGGATGGGAGTTGATTAGCTTATATTCAGAACTACTCGAGAATAAATTAAATACAACTAAATTTAGGATAAAAGATGGTATCGACTTAGACAGTAATGACATTCCAACTGTCAAAAAATACTTTAATAAAGATTGTGATTTAGTATATCCTAGAGGAGATTTAATTAGACCAGGAAATGGAACAAAAATAAAATATAAGTAATTTCAATTAGCTCTCTCCTGTGATCGGATATTGAGAAAAAAATGTCTGTAAAATAGAAAAGCTCGGCTCCCTCTTTTCACCACGTCTAAAAAATAAGATTTTGAGGAAATAAATAAGATTTTGAAAGTAAGTTATTTAGGAAGGTTGAAATAATGCAAGTAATTCTATAACCCATCATTCGAAAATTCGAATGATGGGTTATAGAATACTAATGCTTCTTTTTAGTAAGAATTTTTAGGAAATAAAAAATTTGGCTCTCGGCTTCCCACGACCAGATGTCAAGAGAAAAACATCTGCAAAAGAGGAAAACCTTTATTTTATGATGGTAGAAATGTAACTTGCTTACTGGGAAAAATATTTAAATCTATCTTCTATAGCTGTTTTTGTAATTGATTCAATAACAAATGTTAAAATAAATTTAAAATATGTTAATTTTTTTTTATATTTAAGAACCAAAAATAAAATATGAAAAAAATTTACTGTTGTCTAGGTTTAGTATTATTAAGCCAAGTCTATGGTCAAAAAGTCGCTTGGCAACGTGATGTCAAATCTTCCACTCAAGATTTTCTATCGCACATCACATCAACTATAGATGGGCAAATTCTAATTGCTGGAAGTAGCATTCAACCCAATCAACAAGTTAGTACAGGAGGTAGTTCATCAAATAAAGGCTTCGATTATCATCTTATTAAGGTGGATCAAGAAGGTCAAAAACTTTGGGAAAAATATTTTTCTGGTAATGGACATGATTATCTGGAGTCTTCTATAGCTGCTCAAGACGGAAGTTTTTTATTAACTGGGACTACGTATTCTACAATAGGCTCAGAGAAGGGAGAAAAATCTTTTGGAGGATCCGATATATGGGTAATAAAACTTAATGAAAATGGAGAAGAGCAATGGCAAAGAACAATAGGAACTCGCCAAAATGAAGAAGCGAGAACCGCTGTACAGACAGTTGATGGTAATTTCGTTGTCCTTGGAAGTACAAATAATACAAAGTTGAGCTTTGGTCAAAAAGATGTTTTGGTTGTTAAACTTGATAAAAAT
Source organism: Soonwooa purpurea (assembly GCF_053891095.1). NCBI lineage: Bacteria > Pseudomonadati > Bacteroidota > Flavobacteriia > Flavobacteriales > Weeksellaceae > Soonwooa > Soonwooa purpurea. Next base: position 4,299 of record NZ_JBSSMA010000026.1, on the reverse strand, counting down.
GGAAAAATATTAAATCAACTCATCTTAGGAGGAAGTGCTTTGGATGAAGTTGAACATAGTATCGCTACTAAAGATGGTGGAATACTATTGGGAATTTATTCCAGAAGTTCAAAAAACGAAACATCACCGAAGTCAAACATTTCTTATAAAAATTTTCTGAAAGAATCTAGATTCAACTCTGTAAATATAGATAGCGCCAACACGCAAGACGATAAGCATAAAGCTAATAAAGAAGATGCAGCATCAGAAAATTTTGACATTTCATTTTATGCAAAGCAATCAGAACATTTTGGAGGCGGCGATTATTGGTTAGTGAAATTGGATAAAGACGGAAAAGTAGAATGGGAAAAGACGTATGGCGGTAAGGATGATGATCACATTAAAACTTTATCATTAACCGATACAGGATTTCTTGTTGGAGGCGAAAGTCGATCTTCCAATTCAGGAAACAAAAGAACTAGTTTAAAAGAAGGAACAGATCTTTGGATGGTGGCTTTAGATGAACATGGTAATGAAGAATGGCAAAAATCATACAGCTTTGGTAATCGCGATATTCTAATGTCTGCAAATAGTATAAAAAATAAAGAATCAAAAACCAAAGGCTTTTTAATTGGGGGCTATACACAAGCAGAAGGAAAAAAGAAAAAGGAGGACGAAACTTTTTGGATGCTATATATTGATAATAAAGGCGAAGAAGTATGGCGCAAACATATTGAAGGCGAATCTAAAAAGAATCAGGAACGTTTGACTAGTGCAATACTGACACAGGAAGGTTCTTACATATTGGCAGGGACCAGTGCAAATCAATTAGGTGAAGAAAACTGGAAAATTCTTAAGTTAAAAGATTCGCAAATAGAGGACTTAATGGTAAGTAAGAATATCCAGATATATCCTAATCCAGTCAAAGATTATTGTTATGTCGAGATTGGTACTGTGTTTTCAGAAGCGGATTTATCTATATACGACATGACAGGTAGACTTGTACAGCTGATAAAAACAAAAAATAGAGTTACAAAGATTAATACAAGCAATCTTCCGCAAGGAACTTATATCATCAAAGCACAAACCAACAATCAACAAAATCAAGAATATTCAACTAAAATTATTAAGGAATGAGAAAATATTTACTATTAATCCTAATAAATACTATTTGTTTTTGGATGTACGGGCAAGGATCATTTGAAGATGATGGTTATAAATATATACCTAGAGGGCCTAATGCAGAAGTAGCTAATTTAGGAAAATTTATAGATACACCTGTTTCACTAAATAAAGGTATCCCTAATATTGATATACCACTAATAGATGTTCAGTCAGGTGACTTTAGTTTTCCTATTAGTTTGTCATATCATGCAGGAGGTGTTAAAGTATCTGATCTCGCCTCGTCTATTGGATTAAATTGGAAAATAAGTTCAGATGCTGTGATTATCAGACAACAAAGAGGCAATCCTGATGAAAGAGGTTATTTTTTTCAAAATAGTCTTGAAACTTACCATTCATTAAATGAAGAAGGAAAAGAAGTTAAGAGGTTAGATTATTTAACTTATGCTATTGGTGACTATGAAGCTGATGTGTTTAATATTTCATGCGGAGGGATATCTGGGAAATTTATGTATCAACAATCTATACAGAAGTTTGTAGATGATACCGATCAAAATTTGAGAATAACTTTTACTAGTCAAGGAAATTGGGAAATAGTAGATGCTTATGGAAATTTTTATTACTTTGAGATAGTTGGTGATCTATCAAATGTTTCTATATCACAAGGAGGTTATATGGTTAATGATGTCAATGATAGACCTAAAGGTTTAGAAATTTGGAGATTAAAAAAAATTAAAACTTCAAAAGGCAAAGTTTTTCTATTTACTTACGGTTTATTAGGAATAAATACATATTATCAACCTGGTTCAAAAAATAAAAAAGTACCAATAAAATTACCATCTTGTGGTGCTGGTAGCGGGATAGAAGTTATTGCGCAGCAGAATATTGATACAGTTTATGGACTAACAAGTATTTCTTTTGATGAAGGTAGTGTTTATTTTATTTATTCAGACGAAAACAGGCAAGATGCAGATCTTAAGTATCTTAAATCAATAGAATTACGTAATAAATCAGGAGAGTATGTGAAGAAATATAATTTTAAACAATCATTCATTGGTCTTGGTGATAAAAATAATAAAAGGATGTATTTGGATGAAATAGAGCTACAAAAAAATGCAACTGAAAAGGAATTGTATAGGGGATTTAATTATCTTAATAGACAATCATTACCTTCGAGACTATCATCCGCAATAGATCACTGGGGAGGTTATAATGGTGCTTCAAATTTCAATGATTTAATTCCTGAAGGAACCTACACTTACATAAATAATGGTAAAATTGTAAAGCAATATATTAATGGTGGTAATAGAAGTGTTAGTCCTGTTCATGTATTAGATGGGCTTCTAAATAAGATAACATTACCTACAAAGGGACAAATAGTATATACTTACGAAAATAATATCATAGAAAGTGATTCATTACAAGAAAATTTAAAATCATATTTCAAAAATATAACAGTAATAGATACTATAAGTTTTAGTATAAATACCCCTATTCCTAATAATCCAATAAGATATCAGAATAAATTCAGTATTCCCAATAATATTTTTCAGACTAACATAACATCCTTTTCAACTGGGTGTACCAACGGTCCAACAGGACCAATAGGAATTCATTGTGATTATTTACTTTATCTATACAAAGATACTGGAGTTATACCTACATCAGAAGATGGAGGAAAGTTGTTACAAACTCTAGATACAAGTACTCTGCTACCAGGAAACTATATTATAGGAGCTATACCCAAAAATAACGATGAACCAGGGCAATATTTCACTGTTCAAGTACAGTTAATAACTGAAGATTTAGATGAAAAGGTATTAGTAGGAGGTGCTAGAATTAGTAAAATTGAAATAAAAGACTCTGATGGACAAACAAAAATTCAAAAAACATATGATTACAAAATTTTTGGTTCTAATTTGTCTAGCGGAAAAATTCATAAAATTCCAACATACTCTAGAGTCGTTAATTCAACCGTTAAATGTAAAATAACAAATAGTTATACAACTTATGAGCCTTTTAATTATTTAAAAATACAATCTAGTCCTAATTTTCCTCTTTATGATGATGCAGGAGAAAGCATATTATATGAAAATGTTACAGAATTTCAGAACAATCTGTCAAATCCGTCTGAAAATATTAAAACAGAATATATTTTTTCTTATAAGAAAGATGTTCCACAAACAACACCGGAATTATTGTTAGCTGATCAAACAATTCCTGATATTTCTTATCAGAAGCAAAGGGGAAATTTATTAATGAAAACAATGTATAAGCTAAATAATGGATTTTCACCTATTAGACAGGAGAAATTCAAATATTTTTATCCGCAGACAACATTGGGTAATATATATATGTATTCAAAAATTTCTCCATCTATAATTAAAGAAACTTTTGATGAAGGCTATGCATCCTACTTAATTGAAAAGAGATTAGTCGAAAATGAAGAAATAGATCTAGTGACTCCTACGAATAAAATATTAACAAAAACAGAATTACAGTATAATAATTTTAAATCAAAAAAAAGTTCATTACAAACTTTTCCAGATGGGAGTCAAGCTTTTACTGAGTTTAAGTATGCCAGTGACAAAAATATTACAGATTTGATTTCCGAAAATGCAATTGGTATACCACTAGAGACTACATTAACACAAAAAAAAGACAGCCTTGATTTTGGTAAGATAGTAGTAAAGTCTGATTTAAATTATGCGAAAAAAAATGGTGTCTATGGAGGTTTTATTGTCCCAACAGAGGCTCATAAATATAATATTGAAAACCCTAATTTAATAGCCTCAACTATTTCCTTCGGCGGTTATGATGATCGAGGAAATCTGACAGAGTACACCTTGGAATCTGGTATTCCAGTTAGTATTATTTGGGGTTATGATAAGACCAAGCCGATTGCTAAGATTGAGGGCGCAAATTATGAAGATATAAAAGGCAAGTCCGTTGTTATAGCCGCAATTAATGCCTCCGATTCAGATTTTAATGCCACATTGTCTAATGCTGAACAAACAGAAACAGATTTAATAAACACTTTAGATGCTCTAAGAAAAGATTCTACCCTTAGAGATTATCAAATCACTACTTATAGTTATGACCCTTTGGTAGGCGTTAGAAGTGTTACACCACCTTCTGGTCTGCGAGAAATTTACATCTATGATACAGCCCAACGACTGAAGGAAGTCAAACGATTGG
>NZ_JBSSMA010000025.1:0-7213 GCF_053891095.1 Soonwooa purpurea | reverse complement strand
ATTCCGCCGAATGCTTTTCAATTCTGCAATTTTTTGTAAGTTAGCAGAAGTGAAAAAGCATCGGCTACGTTTCTGAATTCTTGAACTTTCAGTCCTTCGAATTCCCGCACTTCGCCAATACTTTTTCCGTTAGCTGAAAGTCTTCCAAAACAAACCAAATGAGTGAAATCAAAGGAAAATTTGAAAACAAAAAATTAATTTATTTTGCTTTTATTTCGAGTTTTATACTATTCTTCTTTACGTTTAAATTTTATAATTCAGAACTTCCAAATAGAAGTAATACAACTGAAATAAAAGGTATTATTAAAGAAAATATTTCTATAAAAAAAGGGCGAAGAGGAAGCAGAACATTAATTATTAAATTACGTGAATATCCTAAAATTAATTTTACAATTGGTAGTGTTTCATTACGTCAAACCTATGAAGAAAAATTATTAGAAGAAAACAAATTAGGAGATTCAATAATATTGCTCATTGAAAGCGAAGAATATGAAAGAAAAATACTTAAAACAGAAAATATTCCTTTTCCTGAAAACATTCTACATCCTGAAAAAATAAGTATTGTTGAAATTAATAGTAAGAATTTTAGTTATTTAACACTTAATGATTACAACAAAGAACACAAAGAGAATAATTATTTAGCAATAGCTTTTTTCGGATTATTTGGAATTCTTATGACATTTTTAGGAATAAAAGGAATCATATATCACACGAAAAAATTCAAATAAAGACCTTCAGCTAACATAGGTTTTGCAAAATGCGGGGATAAGTCAAAGCTGAAAATTTTGTCAAGATAATCCGCAAATTGGCTTTTCATCTTGTTTTTTTTATTAATTTAACAATCTGAAAAAGCCATTTGCTACGTTTTGGAATTCTTGAACTTTTCGTTCTTCGATTTCCCGCACTTCGCAAAGCCTTTTTCCGTTATCTGCAATTATGGAAAACATCACGATAAAAGACATTCTAACAACTTATTGGAGTCAATTTACATTATTAATATTCGGAATTGGATATTTAATAAAAATTGCATTAGATACTAGATATAAAAAATCCGAAATTAATCATAATTTATTTCAACAAAGGAAACTTGATTCTTTAAATAATTTTTTTTTAACATATTCTCAAGTCCATCAGATTTGGTATGATTTTCCAGTTTACTCCGCATCAAGAGGAAAATTTAGTGCAACGGAATTAGATGAAATGATCTTCCCTAGTTTGAATGAATTAAAAAGAAATGTTTTAGAACTGAAAATATATTTCGATAAGGGAAGCCATGATAATTTTGAGGAAATATTACAATCATTCTTTAAATTAAATGGTAAACTAAAAGCAATTGTTTTTAACTCAGAACCACAGAATAACCCGACTCTACTCGCAAATTTCGAAATTTTAAAAGATGAATATTTTTCGAAAAATGAAAAATTACTAAATAAAATTACGACTAAAGTAAAGACAGATTTTAACAAATAAAAGATATGAAAGAACCAAAAAGACTAATTAATTTAACTTACGAACAAGCTGTAATAGAGAAAAATAAATTCCCTTCTAATATTGTTAATAGAAAAGATGGTGAGTATATAATTATAATTGCGCCTAATTCTGAAGCTGATTTTAAAGAATTTTATACATATTTTTATAATAATAGTAGTGAATATACTGATAAACTATGCCTTGAATATTCGAAAGATGGAAAGTTTCAAGTCAGAGAACATTTATTGAGTTCGTTGAAATAAAAGTAACATAACTGCAGATAACATTGTATTGGCAAAATGCGGGGTTTAAGTCTAAGTTGAACTATATGTAATATTTAGCCGCCAATATTTTCCAATTCCACATTTTTGATTAACTTAGTTCCATTGAAAAAATATTGGCTACGATTGGTCTAAAATTGAACTAAAGTTCACTTTTTTCCCGCACTTCGCCAATACTTTTTCCGTTGTACGCAATTTTATAAAAACACCCGTAACAAAAACAAATTAATATATGAATTTTACATTGTTAGAAAAAATGGCAGTTCTTAAAGCTGTTGATGAAGTTTTAATGGCAGATGGACATATTGACATCGGGGAAATAGCTTACTTAAAACAAATTTTAGATCTGTTTCATGTTGAAATGGAGTTTGTAAACGAAGCAAGAAATTTAAGTTCTAGTCACGCTGGTGAAATTTTAAGAAACATGGACGACATTAAGAAGTTTGCACTTTATAAAATTATGAAAGAAATGGCGACCGCTGATGGAGATTTTGATCCTCAAGAATTAGAAGTTATATTTTCGATATTACATATTGCAGGAATAAAGCCAAGTTAAATATATGTGGATAATAGTAATTTTAGTAATAGCAGGTGTAATCATTTGGGTATTCGCAAGTAGTAATAATGATAACGAAAAAATAAGAGATTATAATAACCAAACTGGAGGTTTAAAAAATAGACATCAAAAGTTTGTCAATATTTTGGAAAAAAAATATGATATGTCATTAAAATACGATGACGGAAGAAAAATTTATTATGAAAAGAAATATCCAAATGGTGATTTAAATATTGGTTTAAAATTAGAATTTGACAACTCTCATGTGATATTTTCTGAATTCACAAAAAACAGTGGAACCTTAATCAAAGGAAAAAACGTAACATACTACAATTATGATGATAAAATAATTGAAAAATCAATTAACACAAGTATTTTGGACCTACCATTAAGTTTAACCGAGACTCATAATAAAAAATATAGAGATGAATGGAAGAAATTCATGGAAAAATCACGTAATGAAAATTTCATTAATGAATACATCACAAATTTGTATATAAAAGATGACATTAACCCAGAAAAATTTATAGGAAACTTTACCTACAAAAAAATGGGATTTTCAAATGAAATTGAAGAAACAGAATCTATGAGAGATATTTTCTTGCCAAGTCTTGCGTTTACTGATTATTTTGTTGTAGCATATCCTGACGTTTATCTATGGGCACAAAAAAATACAAATAGAGTAAATGCATATAAAATTTTAGAAAATATTGATGAGGATTATTTTGATTACATTGAAAATCTAATTCCATTTTACAGAAAAATAATTGACCAATACAAAGAGGAAGGAAATCAACTTGAATGTTCATAAAAATGATAATAAATTATGAATGAAAATTATAAATTGGGATTTGGGATTGCAATATTTCTAATTGTTTGCTGGGGTATTTTTGGCCTTTTTGAAGGAAGAGGATTTTTCGACCCAACATTGGAAATTATTGATGAACTTGGAAATACAATAAGTTTCATTATTAAAATCGCATTATTCGGTGGTGTCATTTGGTTTTTCTATTCTATATTCAAGAAAAAGTCTTAAAAATATAAATGGATAGAATTTAAAATGTTATAACAAAAAAAACTGCGTACAACATTGTATTGGCAAAATGCGGGGTTAAATGTATAATTGAAAAATTTTACATATTTAGCCGCCAATATTTTTCAATTCCACATTTTTGTTTAACTTAGTTCCATTGAAAAAATATTGGCTCCGTTTGGTCTGAACTTGAACATTCGTTCAAATTAAGCCCGCACTTCGCCAATACTTTTTCCGTTAGCGGTCAGGCTAAAACGACCGTGCTAAAACAAAACGAATTGACAGAATTTATGGACTTCAACAATATTGACGAAATTAAAAAAGCGGGATTTATAGGCTTCAAAAAAATGAGCGAACTTTTTGTTGACAGTTCATCTATTCCGAAAATTAAAGGCGTATATCTTGTTTTAAATCCAAACTTCAAAAAAGCAGAATATTTACAAATTGGAACAGGTGGACATTTTAAAGGTAAAAATCCAAATGTTTTGATTGACGAACTAAAATCAAATTGGGTTGAAAACTCTCTTGTTGTTTATATCGGAAAAGCAGGAAGCGAAACAAGCAAAGCAACTCTTAACTCTCGATTAAAGCAATATTTCGGTTTTGGTCAAGGGAAAAATATTGGACATTGGGGCGGAAGATTAATATGGCAATTAAAAAATAGTAATGATTTAATTGTATGTTGGAAACCACTACTAAATGACGACCCAAGAACATTTGAAAATACATTAATCAAAAAGTTTGTTTCAGAATTTTCTAAACGACCTTTTGCAAATCTTGCTGACTAATGACCCCAAGACAATTTGAAGAATTTGTTTGTGAACATTTTCGCCAACAAGGATATAAAACAGAACTTACTGCTTACAGCAACGATTATGGAATTGATGGCTTCGCTATTAAAGGAAAGCAGAAAATTGCTATACAATCTAAAATGTACGGACATACAACAAGGAAAATTAACCGACAAATGGTAATGGAACTTCACGGAGCTAAAGATTTTTTTGATTGCACTAAAGCAGTTATTGCAACAGACGGAATTTTTCTTCAAGACGCATTGGTTGTTGCTGAAAAATTGAAAATCGAAATTCTGTATTTAAATGAAATCCAGAAAAGTACTTATAAAAGTATAACTACAACAAAAAACAAGAACAATAAAACATTTGAGCAAATTTGGGAAGACTACATAATTCCCCTTCAGGGCAAAACATTGACAAGAAAAAGTGGAGAAACAAATCAAATAATTAAAGCTGATTGGAGCGGAATAGAACGAAAAACTTCAAATGGAAATAATGGAAAAATTAAAATAGAAATATTTAAGCAAGCTGTAAATAGGCTTTTGACAGATGGTTCAATATCTCGTGACTATATTAATCAAAACTATGTCGGACGAGCATCTTCGGGAATAATTTTAGTATTATCACAAGTACCATTTTTCAAATTGACTGAAAAACCAACCGGATTGAAATATGAAAAGTAGTAACCGCAAAAGCCCGAACCGCTAACAAGGGTTTTGCAATAGTGGGGCGAAACTGCAAAGTTCAACGGCAGTTCTTCGGTTCAACTTTTGTGCAAAATTGAAGATTTGTGCTTCGATTGCCCCACCATCGCAAAGCCCCGAACCGTTGGTGGCAATTTTACAAACAGTACTCCGAAAAATGAATTTAAGAAAAATTAAAACAATCATCATTAACTATTTTAAAATTTGGTGGATTCCAATTATTTCTTACTTCATTCCAATCGTAATTTTCTTATTAGGAAACTTGCTAAAAAGCGATTTAATTATTGATTTATCATTATCGATTTTTTTTATCAATTTAATTTTAAACATAATTTCCGCAATTGTCCAAATTTTTATAAAAAAATGGTATTACTTGATTCCACAATTATTAATTTCAATTTTTTTATTCTTCGCAGTTTCTTTTATTTTCACCTTTTCACCTCCAGACTATTATGGGACGAACAAAAAAATTCCTGAAAACATAGAAATTTATGACCCATTGGAAAATGAACCAACTGAAAACGATTTTAAAAATTTCAACTTAGCCTTGATTTCATCATTTCAACCCGGAATTTATAATTACTTTACAAATTATGAACCAACTGAATTGGGAAACTTTTACATCAAAGCATTTGAAATAACCTCAAACGACCATTTGTCAGCTGAAAGGATGAAAATTAGGTCAAAAGTAAAAGTAGAAAATCTTGAACCCAAATTATATTCAGGAGAGTTTACAATTTATGAAGGTTCTTGGGGAGATAAATATGGAGCGAGGATTGAACTTTGGTTTGAACCCCAAAGCGGAAAATCAGACTATAAAATTACTGAAAGAAACTATATTGTTGAAGGTTGGATGAGATAAAAAACTGCCACCAACAAGGGTTTTGCAAAATGGCGGGTTTCAGTCTAAATTGAAAGTTTGTGCATTTTAATCCGCAAAAGCCAATAAAATTGGCTTTTTTTCATAATTTAGCAAATAGAAATTGGCTTTTGCTACGTTCCGTCTAAATCAAAAGTTCCACCTTCGATTTTCCGCCACTTCGCAAAGCCCCGAAACGTTAGCTGATATGCTTTCCAAACAGTCTGCACAAATGAAAATAACCGAAAGAACAAACCAAGAAATTATTGAACAACTGACTAAAATTGCAAATAATATCGACTCGACTAAAGAAAATTATCTTCTATCCTATCCTCACTTTTTGAATTATTTCAAAAATCTAGAAACTATAAATTTAGAGAATTTAATCATCGGAATAAGCTTTACTTATTCTTGGATGCCGACAATTTTAAAATCAATCAAACTCGAAAATCCTGAAAAAATAATTTCAATTTTAAACGAAATAAAAAACGGACAAAGAATAAACGAAGAACAACTTGGAACTTTGAAAAGTGCTTTTAACAATTCACTTGTTGGAACTTCAAAACTATTACATTTTATCAATCCAAAACAATATGCAATTTGGGACAGCCGAGTTTTTCGATTTTTAAACAACGAAGAACCTCATAAATACAAACTCGAAAAACCAAAAACTTATTTAGAATATCTTGATTTTATCGAAAACTTAAAAAATGAAAAGGCTTTTGAAACTTTTTACAACTTGATTAAACAAAAGGTCGGTTATGAAATTAGTGAATATCGATCTTTAGAACTTGCATTTTTTAAAGGAGAATAATTATGAAGCCAACTTATCGAGAACAAATAATTGAAACAATAAACAACTTAATAGAAGCGAGAAATATCATTTTCGAGCAAATTTTAAATCTCGCAATGTCAAATGAATTTAGTCATTTAAAAGATGCTTTTGACCAAGGTGATGTTTACTCATTTTCCTTAAACCACTTTGAAGATATGGAAGATGTAAATGTCCAAAAAATGGTAAAACTCTGTAAAAAAACCGAAGAAACTATTTTTACACTTATGGACTTAAACGGAATAAACGAAAACGAAGTAAATCTCAATGAACAATAAGCACATCAGCTAACAAGGGTTTTGCAAAATGGCGGGGTAAAGTCTAAATTGAAAATTTGTGCTTCGTAATCCGCAAAAGCCAATTTTATTGTCTTTTTTCATATATTAGCAAATAGAAATTGGCTTTTGCTACGTTCCGTCTAAATCGAAACTTTCGTCTTCGATTTTCCGCCACTTCGCAAAGCCCCGAAACGTTAGCTGTAATGCGTCCAAAATTGCGCACAAAACAAAATGATGATTAACGAAATAAAAAAAATCGAAAAACTATTTTTTGGAACCACTCTATCTCAAATTTCAAATATAATTGAAGACGAAGAAGCGAAAGAATATTTCGGTTATAATTTTCAAACTGAAAAACTAAATTTCAAATTTAGAAAAGCGAAAATTACTCCTAAAAAAGTTGGTC
>NZ_JBSSMA010000024.1:0-7284 GCF_053891095.1 Soonwooa purpurea | reverse complement strand
ATAACAAACAAATTGGCAATAGAGCCGGTGAAGTACTTCTATTGAACTTTTGTGCAATGTTGAAGATTAGTAATTCTATTCAACATTTGTGCTAAAAGTCGGCTCCATCGCCAATTTGCCAAACGTTGGTGGCAAGGCTAAAAGACACAGCAAATGGACATCAGTAAAGACGTAAAAAATCAACTTGACAAATATTTTGGAAATTATACTACCACACAAATTTCAGGTGGTTCAACAAATGCTGAATTGTTCAGGGTTACGACAGATGAATCAAAGAGTTTTATTCTCAAAAAACAAATTTATAGTAACCATAATGTAAACCTCAAATACGATTATCAAAATTATTTATGGCTTGACGGAAAAATTCCAGTTCCTAAGATTATTTTTTATGAACAATTAAGCGACTTTGAATTGTTATGTATGACGGAACTGCAAGGAAAAACTCTTGAATATTATTTTGATAAAATAGAAACTGAAGAAATTATTAAGCAATATGCAATATCATTGAAAAAACTTCATTCTTTGAAAATCGACAATACTGCGTTGGTTCAACACCTTGACTTGAAAATTTCAAAAGCAAGATTTAATTTAGATAGTGGGTTAATTGATTTTACAGACTTACAACCCGAAAATCAAACTTACAGCCCCGAAGAACTATTTGTGAAATTATTAAGCATAAAGCCATCAGACTATGAATTAGTGTTTACACACGGAGATTACTGTTTTGACAACTTAATTTTTGACAATCATAACTTAAGTGGTTTTATAGACATTGGCAATGGAGGTATAACAGATAAATATCAAGATATTGCACTTGCTGTTAGAAACATACGAGATAATTTTAGACCAGAAATGGTTGACATATTTTACAAGGTATATGGACTTGATAAGCCAAACAAAAATAAAATAGAGTTTTATATATTATTAGACGAGTTCTTTTGAAAGAAGCCCAGCCACCAACATCGTATTGGCAATAGTGGGGCTGATAGTTATAAATTCAACATTTGTGCTTCTATCGGGCATTAGTGCAAATGTTGGGCTGACGTTTTTCAAATGCCCCACCATCGCCAATACGTAACCGTTACCAGCAATTTTGAAAACCCAACCGTAAAACAATATGAAAGCAAAAATTTTAAATTATTTTATAATTATTGGACTTCTGCTTAGTTCTTGCGGACAAATTTCCCACGTAAAATTCGACTCTGACAAATGGAAAAATTCAGATTTAAATACGGAGGAAAATTGGGATTTAAGATGGAATATGATGAATGATTTAAGAAAAAATCACGAGTTGGTTGGAATGAAAAAGGCTGAAATCGAAAAACTTCTTGGAAAACCTGACAGTGAATCTAATTCAGAGTATAGTTATTATTTAGGAATGACAGGAACGGGAATAAATACGGGAAGTCTGACAATAACTTTTAACGAAAGTGAAATAGTTACAAAAATAAATGTACATCAAGGATGAAAAATGTGATTAGGACGATTTCGATAATTTCTTATTAACCCGTAGTGCATTATAGAAAAAGTTGCTCAAAAGATTAAAAATCAGTATATTGTATTAACTATCAAATAAATACAATTATGAGCAACTTAGAAGCAAGTTACAAATTAATTTTAAAAGAACTAATTAAAATATCCAAAGTTGAGAACTTTTATTTCAAACCTAGAAAGCCAAAACTATCTGATTTAGAGTTGATTAGTTTAATTATTTTAGCCGAGTTTAAATCTATTGACTCTGAATATCAACTTTTTAGGGAGATTAAAGATTTTGATATAGCCTCAAAAATTGAACGAAGTGTTTACAATCGAAGAAAGAGAAAACTCTTCCCGTTTATAGAAGAAATCAGATTGAAAATGGTAGAAAAGTTTAATGATTTTGAGAACTATTTTATAGTAGATAGTATGCCTTTGGAAGTTTGTAAATTGGCTCGATCTTCACGAAGTAAAATCTGTAAAGAAGTAGATTATGCCATTCCCAACAAGGGATTTTGTGCCTCGCAGAATTTACATTTTTACGGCTATAAGCTTCATGCAGTTTGTTCTATTTCGGGTATTTTTCAAAGCTTTGATTTATCACCTGCTTCTGTTCATGACATCCATTATCTACAAGACATAAAAGGACAACTATCAGACTGTGTGTTACTTGGAGATAAAGATTATCTTTCTCAAACCATTCAGCTCGACTTGTTTAATGAAGTAAATATACAATTGGAAACTCCTAAAAGAAAAAATCAAAAAGACTATAAACCACAATTTTATCCATTTAAAAAATACCGAAAACGTATTGAATTGCGAAGCACATCACGAATACCTTTAAAAAAATAATAAAAACAGATGAGTAAACTTTATTCTCGCAACTTTGTGACCAGTTTATGATCAGAAGAAATTATGCTAAATCTTTTCAGGGATTTAAAACCCGAATTTTAGCTAAAATTACAACACTTACAACCATTCAATATCTCAATAAATTTGTATTCGACAGAAATATTAACAACCTAAAAATTAATCTCGTTTAATAATGCACTACGGGTAACTTTTTATTAAACAGATAAGAATTATTTCTTTAACAATTATAAAGGTTCAACTTAATCAAAAAGCTGAACCTTTTTAATTTATACACTTTGTATAAAATTGTTTTTATTTTTATTGCACACTATCAATCTCTTCCTGAACTTGCTCCCACTCGACCATCGTGGTATCTAAATCCTTTTTTAATTTTTCATAAGCTGCAAACCATTTAGCATCGTTCATTAGTTTTTCGTAATCTTCTGCCAATTCCAAATCGGCTTTTGCAATTTTCTTCTCAAGATCTGTAATATTGTTTTCAGCTTTACTCAATTTGTTATTTAAAGTCTTTAAACGCTTTTGATCGTCGTAAGAAAGTGATTTCTGTTGTTTTACAACAACTTCCTTCTTCACTTGGGCACTTGAGTCTTTTTTCTGTTCAAAATCGCGCATATCGCTTGCTTTACGTTCTTCCAGAAAATAATTAATATCACCTAAATATTCTTTAATTTTTTGATCTTTAAATTCATAAACCTTATCAGTCATTCCTTGTAAAAAATCACGATCGTGTGATACCAATAACAAGGTTCCTTCATAATTTTTCAAAGCTTGCTTCAACACATTTTTCGATTTAATATCTAAGTGGTTCGTAGGCTCATCCATCAACAAAACATTGATAGGCTTTAACAGAAACATTGCCAAAGCTAAACGGTTTCGTTCGCCTCCTGACAAAACTTTTACTTTTTTCTCTACATCATCACCTCTAAATAAAAACGACCCTAACATATCGCGCACTTTTGAACGATTTGCATCGGTAGCCGCATCAATCATCGTATTTAACAATGTTTTCTCGCCATCTAAATACTCGGCTTGATTTTGAGCGAAATATCCCAATTGAACGTTATGCCCAATTTTAATCGATCCATCATAATCAAATTCGTTCATTATAGCTTTGATTAACGTCGACTTTCCTTGTCCGTTCTGTCCTACAAACGCAATTTTACTTCCACGTTCAATCAGCAGGTTAATATCTTTAAAAATCGTTTTTTCACCGTAAGTTTTTGTAACCTGTTCCATTTCAAGAACCACTTTACCAGGTGTAATTGAAACAGGAAAGGATATATTCATCACCTCATTATCGTCTTCATCTACTTCAATTCGTTCTACCTTATCTAATTTTTTAATTAACGATTGTGCCATCGAAGCTTTTGTAGCTTTATAACGGAACTTTTCAATTAACTTTTCGGTTTCTTCTATTTTTTTTGCTTGATTTTTCTGCGCTGCCAACTGCATTTCGCGCATTTCTCCACGTAATACCAAATATTGAGAGTAGGGCTTATTAAAATCATATATCTTCCCTAATGAAATTTCAATAGTTCGGTTGGTTACGTTATCTAAAAACATTTTATCGTGAGATACCAATACAACAGCGCCTGCAAACGATTTTAAAAAGTTTTCTAACCAAATGATCGACTCTATATCTAAGTGGTTCGTAGGCTCATCTAACAGCAGAATATCGTTGTTTTGCAACAATAGTTTAGCCAATTCTATACGCATGCGCCAACCTCCCGAAAAAGTATCCGTTTGCTTGTTAAAATCATCTCTTTTAAATCCTAATCCGATTAAGATTTTTTCGGTGTTTCCTTGGTAAGTATATCCTCCTAAAATATCAAATCTGTGCGTAAGATCGCTCACTTTTTCAATAAGTTCCGTGTAGGCTTCAGATTCATAATCCGTTCTAGTGGTTAACGCCTCATTTACTTGATTTAATTGCTTTTCAACGGCAAGAATTTCATCAAAAGCCTGATACGCCTCTTCTAAAATGGTTCTTCCTTTTACAAAATCAATATCTTGCTTTAAAAAACCTATTTTTATCTCTTTATCAAACGCAATAGAACCAGTATCGGGTGATGTTTCGCCTGATAAAATCTTAAGCATAGTTGATTTACCGGCACCATTTTTACCCACTAATCCAATACGATCGCCAGCACCTAATCTAAAAGTAACTCCATCAAATAAATAATCTCCGTTGAACGATACGGATAAATCGTGTATATTAAGCATAAGGCTATTTTATTAACTGTAGTTTTTTGTAATATCGACTTACATCGATATTTTTATCCAAAGGTACTTTATTTTCGATATTATTGATGAGCTTATCTGCTAAATAAGGCCCTAAAAGTACACCTCGAGTTCCTAAACCATTAAGGATATATATATTTTGATGTTGATAATGCGCACCAACTAATGGAATTTAAGAGCCCGTTTTTAAAATCCCTGCCTAAAAAAAACGACTAATCCAAAAATCTTCAAATTTTACCGATATAATCCAGCGAATCAAAGGGGAATTTTTACATTATCTATCCAATTGAATGAAACGCCATTTTGTTGCCCTCGCTGTCAATAAAAATAGCGATATGTCCTACTTCTGGATTTACAAAAGTCTTAGGAACAAGCACTTTTCCGCCGTTGGGTTCTACTCTGTTTAGGGCATTTTGCAGGTCATCGCCTCCGTTAAGATACACCAAAACGCCCTCTGTTGAAGGTTTGTAGCCTTCGCCCTGTACAATGGCTCCCGATGCGTTTTTGCCATCACTTGGGAAAAAGCCCATTTTTGTACCAAATACATCGGCTTCATTGATGGAAATTTCCAAAACAGCCTTGTAAAAAGCTACCGCTCTGCCGAAATCTGTGGCAGGAATATCAATAAAATTGATTAAATTTTTCATTTCGTTTAAATTTTTACAATAATGGGGCAAAGGTAAAATCAAGCCCAAAAACAAAATTGTAAAAATGGGACATCGCTATTTTTTGTCAAAAATCAACGACATTTTTAAGTCGTCTCCAAAAATTTGCATTCAACAAAATTACTACTTTTCTCCCTGATTGTCAAATTTTTATAACATCATACTTTTTAAAACACGACCAAAAAATAAAACGATATACGAATATTATATGTGTAGAATAAACAAAATTTTGTATATTTGCGTGCTAGCGGGCATTGTAAAGGACTACCTCTAAAAAAGAAAACTGAGAAATGTATGAACTTAGAATTGCAAATACTACAATCTGACAATATTAAAGAGTTCAAGGACTTAATAGTTATTTTTGAAAATGTATTTGAAATGAAAAATTTCAATTTGCCAAGTGAATTGCACTTACAGAAACTATTAAACCAAGAAACCTTTTATGTAGTTACGGCTAGGGCAAACAACAAAGTTATAGGTGGGCTGACAGTTTATGTGCTTGACCAGTACTATTCAGATAAACCATTAGCCTATATATATGACCTTGCAGTATTGACGAATTACCAAAGAAAAGGCGTGGGGCGAAAGTTAATAGCGTTTACAAATCAATATTTCAAAGAAAAGGGATTTGAAGAAGTTTTTGTGCAAGCAGATGAAGTTGACAATTATGCTCTTGATTTCTACCGTCTTACAAATCCGACAGAAGAAGAGAAAGTGCGACATTTCTATTACAAATTAACTCTTGACAGTGAAAAGTAAACAAGAACAACGACCCGCTAACACGGGTTTTGCGTCAGGCGGGGTGACGTATCACTTGGAGCTTTGTGCTTCTATTCAAGTTCAGTGCAGGTTGACAGTTTTGTGCTCCGAAACCCGCCCGAACGCAAAGCCCGAAAACGTTAGCGGGCATTGTAAAACGACAATTAAAATATGGTAACAGACAGAAAAGTAATTTTATACATCGCATCAAGTTTAGACGGTTACATTGCAAAACCAAATGACGACCTTAGTTTTTTATCAATCGTTCAACAGGACGGTGAAGATTACGGTTATGCAGACTTTGTGAAATCGGTAGACACAGTAATACTTGGGAGAAAGACTTACGACTGGGTAATGACACAAGTTCCCGAGTTTCCTCACGCTGACAAAAATTCCTTTATCATAACACGGACATCAAGACCAAGTGTTGGTAAGACAAGCTTTTACACGGACAATCTGAAAGACCTCATTTTAAGGCTAAAAAGTGAGCAGGGAAAAAACATTTTCATTGACGGTGGAGCGGAAATCGTAAACGAACTTTTAAAAGAAAATTTAATTGACGAATTTATCATTTCCATTATTCCAATTTTAGTTGGTAGCGGGACAAAACTCTTCAAAGACGGACGACCTGAACAAAAATTGGAACTCATCTCAACAAAACAATTTGACAAAGGACTAACTCAACTTCATTACAAGCGTGCAGACAATTGACCGACATAACGACGGACGACAAAAAGCCCGAACCGCTAACATCGGTTTTGCAATAGCGGGGTTGAAAGTTCAAAATTGGATATTTATGCTCCAAAACCCAACGCCAAGCCCCAAACCGTTGGGCGGTATATTATCCATTTTCATTTCGCTACGCTCCATTCAAAAGAGAGAAAATTAATCATCAAAATTGCACTTACTAATGGAATTTAAGAAGTGCATTGCTCATAAATCCATCTTTTTTGGGTAATAATGTAAGCCATATCTTTGTTCTGTTTACTTTTTGCAAAGACAGTAAAAACATTCGGAAATACAAATGTTTTTATATGTTGTATCTTGTTGATTTATTGATATGTAAAAGAATTATGGATAAAAAAATAAAACGATATACGAATGATTTATGTGTAGAATAAACGAAATTGCGTATATTTGCGTGTTAGCGGGCATTGTGAAAGATACCAGCATAACAGTTAAACATTGATAAATGAAAAAAAAACTACTTTGGATATTAATTTTAGGACTGATAATAATCAGTTGCAAACAAAGGAAAACAGAAATGAAA
>NZ_JBSSMA010000023.1:0-10060 GCF_053891095.1 Soonwooa purpurea | reverse complement strand
CAAAAGGAAATACTTACAGTTGTATCTCAACGAGTTTATTTACAAATTAAACAGACGGTATTTTGGAGACAAACTCTTTGACAGACTAGTAATTGCGAATATAACAGGTGCATAAACGGATAATCAGATATTGGAATTAGTAAGAACAAAATTGAAGTTAATATTTTGTAGTAAATTGGTTGCATCGCTTTATATACTTATAAATCTATTACTAAAGCCTTCTTTCTCAATGTATACAATTTCACAATCTCCAAAAACTATAATAGATTCAGAATCAGAGCCGATAATTTGAGTTAACGCATCTTTAATTTCCAGAGTGTCCCCGTCAAGATTTGAAATTTCGGAAATCACATAGCAATTTTTTAGATTTTTAATTTTTCGAATTTTTGATTCAATTTCGTCATATTCATTTCCTTTAATTTTTTCAAAAAGTTCTGTTTGTAAAAGATTATTTTTATTCAGTTCATCAATGAATTTTTTACGTTTTTTCTCCGTTTGAATAAATTCAATTAGTCGATTTTGTTTTTCTTTTACAAAGAATTTTTTAATAAGTTTCGTTTCTAATTCAATGTTGTATTTCATTCGGAAATTCTTTTTGACAGCGAGTTTGGATAAAATGTCGCATAACGAAAAAGTATTGGCGAAGTGCGGGCTTTCGAAGAACAAAAAGTTCAAGAATTCAGAAACGTAGCCGATGCTTTTTCACTTCTGCTAACTTACAAAAAATTGCAGAATTGAAAAGCATGAGCGGATTATTTTTTCTGCTTTTCAATTTTGCACTTTCCCCGCATTTTGCCAATACAATGTTAGCCGTAGTTTTTCTTAATAGTAATGGTCTAATATCTTTAGCTTATTGGATTCTGAATCAATCTCAATTTCGAATTCTCGAGAACTATTAGGAAATGTAATTTTTCTAACATAAATATTTTCAATGCTATAATTTTGAATTATTTGGTCATTATTTAATTCTTTCGAGTATTCATTTTTCCGATAATCATCAAATTCTTTTTCTTGTACTTTTTGAAATTTTTTGGATTTAGAAATTTCATTTACTAATTTAGTTTTATCTTCATTTGATATTTTCAATTCATATTCGTAATAATAATCCCAGTTTTCTTCATTATTTGATGTGAGAATTTTATAATTATTTACATTTGAAAGTTTTGCCTCATAAAGTTTTTCTTTGATAATATCTTTGTCTGATTTTTTTAAAATATAATTGAATCCAATAAATATTGATACAATAGAAAATAAGATTATCGAAACTTCTTTGATTCCGTTAAATTTTTTTACGAAAATCATAAACAAAGCGATTGGAATTAAGATGAGAATTAAAATAATTATCAAGAAGAATGTCATTTACTCGTGTTTTAAGAGTTATTTTGGACAAAATTACGGCTAACGGAAAAAGTATTGGCGAAGTGCGGGCTTTCGAAGAACTAAAAGTTCAAGAACGACCAATCGTAGCCGATATTTTTTCAATGGAGCTAAGTTAATCAAAAATGTGGAATTGGAAAATATTGGCGGCTAAAAAAGTGGAGTAGTTCAACTTGTTACTTCTCCCCGCATTTTGCCAATACAATGTTATCTGCTGTCTCTTTTAACTTTCATTTTTACAGACAATTTTTTCAGATTTTATCAGTTTGAATTTTTTAGTTTTATCATTCCAAATATATTGATTTCTTACAGGTTTGTCGTATTGTCCATTTGTAAAATTGTTCAAAATCAATAAATTACTGTTTGGTTTTGTAATAAATGTTTCCTCATTTAGGCATTTGAACACAGCTTCTGGAGAAAACACTTCACTATTTTCTGGAATATCATAAATTTTCCCTGTATTTATATCGGCTAAAACTGCTGAAGTTTCATAGTTTGTGGAACCAATATTTAACAAAATATAATGCCCTCCAAAATTCACATTTGTATTATTATACAATTCTTTAGACATTTGAGAGTAAGTTTTAGTAACGGAATTAGATAAATTTTTCAGTGGTGCCTTTTTAGATTTTTGAACTTTTACTGGATACTTTTCAAAATCAAAGTTTGATGTTTTTTGACAAAATGCAGTAATTGAAGTAAAAATTAATGCGAGCGAAAAGATAAGTTTCTTCATTTTTAAAATATGTTTTTTGTGTTAATCGGGTTTTATGAGATAGCAGATAACGGAAAAAGGCTTTGCGAAGTGCGGGAATTCGAAGAACCAAAAGTTCAAGAATTCAGAAACGAAGCAAATGCTTTTTCAGATTGTCTAATTTAGTTAAAAAAACAATATGAAAAGCAGTTGCGTATTGTTTTGACAAAATTTCTATCAAGACTTAAACCCCGCATTTTGCAAAACCTATGTTATCTGCAGTATTTTTAGTTCGTAATAAACTTGAATTTTTGTTGTTCAAGCAAATTTCTTATTAAAATTGAATCTTTTTGTGGAAAGATTTCCATAATTTTATTCTTTTCAATAATTATTGTCCAAGGTGTGAGATTATAGGTATACGGAAATTTTGCTTTATTAAAATTTTCATATTCCAGATTTTTAAAGAATTTAGCTTTTGGAAAATTAACGTCTAAATTATCATTTGTAGTAATTAATTTATATTTTCCAATTCCATACACATTTTTGTATTCAGTATCAATCAGAAGTTCTGGATTCACAAAATAGACACTTGTAGTTTGTTTTGTGTCATTCAAAATGTTTGATAGTATTATTATATTTTTTTCAGGATTGACTTCATTATTCCTATTTCTAAAATTTATATATGTCTCAACGAATTTGTAATAATATTTTTCATTATTTAATTCTGATTTCATTGTAGAACAGGAAACCATCAAAGTAAATACTGTTGAAATTTTAAATAATTGTTTTAATGATAATTTCAATTTTTCTTTCATGTGGATGTACAGTCGTAGTGGAATAATTGCAGATAACGAAAAAGTATTGGCGAAGTGCGGGAATTCGAAGGACTGAAAGTTCAAGAATTCAGAAACGTAGCCGATGCTTTTTCACTTTTGCTAACTTACAAAAAATCGCAGAATTGAAAAGCATTCGGCGGAATATTTTTACAAAATTTCAACTTTTACAAAATCCCGCATTTTGCCAATACACTGTTACGCGCAGTAGAAAATGAGAAACTTTTCAACGCTGAAAAATAGTTCTAAAAAATTATGAGCAATTAAATCACAAACAAATCAGAAGAATAAAACGAAGCTTAACCAGTTTTCAAACTGCATTTTTCCAGCAAAATTTAAAACTCAATTATCTGAGATTTTTCTTTATTGTTTCTGCGCAAAGTAAAATAGAAAATTCGTAAAAAATAAAAATTATTTTTATGAAAATATTAAAAAATGGCAAAACTTTCAACTATGGTTTATGAAGTTGATATTTTCTGATTTTTTCAAATTAGAAAAATTTCAATTATAAAAAGAAAAGAGTAGAAGAAGCTTAAAAATCACGCGAAATTTTAAGCGAAAAAAACTCGAAATTTATTTGTCGAGAAAAGTGTTTTCAAGAAAATTTAAGAACTTTTTAAACCCAATATTTCTACTGAATTTTTTCTTATAAAAACCAAAAATAGCAATGTTTAAAAAAGAGAAATTATTATCCGAAAACGCGCTAATCTATTGCGTGTAACGGAAAAAGTATTGGCGAAGTGCGGGAAAAAAGTGAACTTTAGTTCAATTTTAGACCAAGCGTAGCCGATATTTTTTCAATGGAACTAAGTTAAACAAAAATGTGGAATTGGAAAATATTGGCGGCTAAATATTACAAAAAGTTCAACTAAGACTTCTCCCCGCATTTTGCCAATACAATGTTAGCAGAAGTTTTTACTTTTTTTCCAATTTGAAATATTTTGTGTTTTCAGTCAAAGCAACAACTTCTAATGTTACATAAATATTATCACTATATCCATCATTTTCTAAACCAAGATAAACAAATTTATTTTTATTAAATTTCATTAGTCCATTTCTCGAATGTGTATTTTTAATTGAATAATTAATATCACTATCGAAAGTCAAATTATTCTGAAATTTTTTAGCCTCTTTTTCCTGTGAAATAAAATAAACATTAGTGAAAGGTTTTTCTTTAGAAGGAGCATCGATTCTATTTAATAGTTGAACTGCAATTGAAGATGCTAATTTTTCTTTGTTAATTGGATTGAGAGCATCTACAATCGTCCAATTTTTATTTTTTGTATCTACATCTTCAATCAATTTTGTATAACCACCTTCAATTTTTGCATTTGTCAATTGCATTCTATATATCCAATAAATTGTATTTTGCGGAATTTCAACAGGAATAATTATTCGATCTCCATTTGTATTGATTAATCCTAAAAGTTTATGCGCTTCCATTGTGACTTCATAAGGTTCATTAAAGACATTTATTGTATTTAATTTAACTATTTCTACAAAACCTTTCTTAGGAGTATCACTCCAAATTGTATCATATTTAGGAATGTCAACTATAGGTTTCTCAGTTGATGATAAATTTGTTTGTATTTCTTTTTTAGGTTGACTAATGGAATATAAAATTATTGCACAAATACCGAAAATTCCAATACTCGAAAATACAATGATTGTTTTTTTATGTTTTCGAAGATCTATTTTAGAATTATTGATTTTTACAATAGTTTCTTTTTCTCCTTTAGTGATTCTTAAAATTCTTTGTAAAAGTTCAACTAAAGTAAATGCTTTTTCTTTGTTTTTGGCGAAAAAAATATCTATATCAAAACTTAATATTTCTCCATTTTTAAGGTTAAACACTAACGAATGATTGATAAATTTTATACTATTGATATTATTCCATTCTATTTTTGTTTGTGAATTTTTGGAGAACCAACTACTTTCAGCAATTGAAATGAAGTTTTCAGTAATTATTACTGAATCTTTTTCATTCATTCCATTTTGAAATAAAATAAGAATTTCATCATTTATTCTTAATTGATGAATTTGTGCTGCTGTTTTGTTTTTTGCTATAAATTTTGATTTTAATTGACTATAATCATATATTTCATTCCAAACTTTAGTCTCAATAAATCTTCCTTCCTTTTGTTCAAAATTGTAGCTGTTAATTATTCTTAAAATCTGTTGTTTCATTAGTTTTTCACGGGATGCTTTAAAATTTCTGCTAACGTTTCGGGGCTTTGCGATGGTGGGGCAATCGAAGCACAAATCTTCAATTTTGCACAAAAATTCAATCGAAGAACTACCGTTGAACTTTGCAGTTTCGCCCCACTATCGCAAAACCCTTGTTAGCGGTTCGTTCTTTTTCTTTCGCGTATTACATTGTATTAAAGTCGCCTGAATAATTTGTTGGATAAATTACTTCATAAAACCAGTCGTCTTTGTCAATCATAACACGTCTTCCGATTGAAACATTTTTGTCTAATTTATTTTGTTGCAAAACATCAAGAATTATCTGCATTGATTTGTCAATATCTGTTACAGTATAAAGCATATTTCCACCACCAGGTCCCAAGTCGCCAGCGAACCATTCTCCAAGTTTTTTATTTTCAAGAGCATTACTTAATTTATCTTCAACTTCTTGTCGTTTGTCAAGCAGTTGCATTTCGTCATTGAAACCTGTCGGCTGGATTTGAACAAATAAAACTTCATTACCCTTGAAAGGTGTCCAATTGTAACTGCTTTGTAATGCAATTCTTTTATTTTCGAGTTCTTGATGCGTTAACTGTTGAACAGAATTGAAAGTCTGTTTAGCACCTTCGGGAGTTGATATGTTTAAATCATATAAATGCAAGTCAAATTTGTCATTATTGGTTTTTAATGCCCTTGCAACATAAATGGTACTGTCTGTCTTTTTATATAAACTAAAAACTTCTTTGTCCGCCAACAAATTTGAGTTGATTTGTCCATTAGATTGCTTGTCTGTGTTTTGGTTGCAACTTGTCAAGCCTAATAATGTTAGAAGTCCCAACGTCAATGTTTTAAATCTCATTTTTTATTTTTCGTTTATGTTCTGTGGGGTCGTCTTTAGAATGACCGCTAACGGAAAAAGTATTGGCGAAGTGCGGGCTTTCGAAGAACTTTAGTTCAAGAAAGTTCGGACGTAGCCGATATTTTTTCCATGAAACGAACTTACAAAAAATTAGTGAAATGGAAAAATAGCGGCGGCTAAAAAAGTAGAGAAGTTCAATTTAGCCTTAAACCCCGCATTTTGCCAATACAATGTTATACGACGGTCTTGTTATTTTCTATATTTTGTGCTGATTTAATCATTTTCAAAGCTGTTTTTGCTAATATGTTATTTGGATATTCAATTAGAGTTTTTTCATAATATTCTTTGGCTTTAACTCCATTTCCAATTTGCGAATAACAAAATGCAATATTATTTAAGGCCATTTCTCGATAACTCATTTTTGAAGCAGAGAAAAGTGTTAGAAATCGATATTTATCAATCCAATTGTTTTTTTTGAAATATTCCGCACTTTGCTCGTAGTATTTAATCGCTTCATCGAATTTTTGTTCTTTCGTTAATTTCATTCCCTGGTTATGATCTTTCGCTAGAATTTTGCGAGATCCAAATGATAAAATTAAATAGGTTAAGCAACCCCAAATTATAGGTTCTTTTATTTTCAGTAAATAGTAAGTTAGAATTAGTAATGCCATGAAAATTAATTGAGGTATTACTGCAATCCAATTTGTTTGTCTAACTACTGGAATATTTTTAATAGCGTGTTGTTTGTAAAGACTGTCGTATAACGGAAAAAGGCTTTGCGAAGTGCGGGAATTCGAAGAACAAAAAGTTCAAGAATTCAGAAACGAAGCAAATGGCTTTTTCAGATTGTTAAATTAATAAAAAAAGTAATATGAAAAGCCAATTTGCGGATAAATATCTAAAATAGTTCAACTTAGACTTTAAGCCCGCATTTTGCAAAACCTATGTTACCTGCAGTCCTAATTATTTATATTTTTCTTGAATTTCCTTTTGAGTTATTTCCATTGTTGATTCTAATAAGTCAACAATATTAGTTGTTATACTAAAAAAATCTAAAGCGTATTTTTCAATTTCCTGATACTCAACTGCAACTATCATTTTTACTACTTTAATAGAATTTTGATCATAATGAATCGATAAGTCTCTATAAGATTTTAGTTTTTTAAAATCGTTTTCTAAAAACTTATCGAGCGTATTTGTTATATTTTCATACTTTACTTGGATATTTTTATATTTTAATGCGATTGGCTTTATGTTTTTTATCCAAAATGAATTATTTCGATTCGATATTTTTATAATTCCTTCTTCATTGATATTAGTGAAATTGTAAATTTTTTTTATTCCCTCGTTGATTATCACTATAATATTTCTTGTTGAAAATCGTGACTCGTATGTTGTTTCGGCTCTATTATATGAATTTAAAGAACTTAAAATATCACCTCGTAAAAAGTTAATAAATATTCTGATGTTTATTAAACTTAAGAATTCATTAATTAGAGAATAATCAATACCATTTTTTGAGCAATGTTGTTTATAGAAATCATATTGAATGCTTAAATTAACTAGAGTTTCAATTTCATCTGAATTTTTTTCCAATCTTATGTTTGTTAATTTAATCAACGATTCGATTTCATTCATTTAAACACATTTTTTGTAGGATTGCAGGTAACGAAAAAGTATTGGCGAAGTGCGGGCTGGATTTAACTGAAAGTTCAATTCAGACAGAGCGAAGCCGATGCTTTTTCAGATTGTCTAATTTAAGAAAAAAAACAATATGAAAAGCAGCGGCGACTAAAAAAGTAGAGTAGATCAATTAACCCTTAAATCCCGCATTTTGCCAATACACTGTTGTACGACGTTTTTTTATTTCACAATTATTTCAACTAATTTGTAAAATCCTAAGACAAGTAATATTCCAATAAAAATAATTACGGAAAAAAATATTAAAGCAGGAAATTTTGAATTATTAGGTTTGAAATTTGACTTTCTCGAATAATTAGGTTTCTCTTTATAAATAGGTACATTTCCAGTTTTTTCAAAACTATTTGTTTGTAGGATGTGAAGTTTAGTTTTAGCATATTCACTTAACAAATTTTCATCACCACGAAATTGAAAATCTTTTAAAACTTTATTTCCAGAATTATTAACTGTCGAAAGATAAATTTCTTGACATTTTTTTATTTCTTCATTTTTAGGCTCTGTTAAAATCCAGAATAATCCAGCACGATCATAAAAACCACTTTCATAATAAATTTCAGCAAGTTTTTCTCTTAATTCAAAATTATTAGGATTTTCATTTATTAAGTTTCTTAATTTATCACACGCAATAAATTTTCTTCCTTTTTTTAAATCAATTTCAATTCGTTTTAATGAATCTTCTTTCATTTGCGAGAGTTTGGATAAAATGTCGTACAACGGAAAAAGTATTGGCGAAGTGCGGGAATTCGAAGGACTGAAAGTTCAAGAATTCAGAAACGTAGCCGATGCTTTTTCACTTCTGCTAACTTACAAAAAATTGCAGAATTGAAAAGCATTCGGCGGAATATTTTTACAAAATTTCAACGTTCCCAAAATCCCGCATTTTGCCAATACACTGTTACGCGCAGTAGAAAATGAGAACTTTTCAACGCTGAAAAATAGTTCTAAAAAATTATGAGCAATTAAATCACAAACAAATCAAAAGAATAAAACGAAACTTAACCAGTTTTCAAACTGCATTTTTCCCGCAAAATTTAAAACTAAATTATCTGAAATTTTTCTCGATTGTTTTTGCGCAAAGTAAAATTGAAAATTCGTAAAAAATGAAATTATTTTTATGAAAATCTTAAAAATGATAAATCTTTCAACTCTGGTTTCTGAAGTTGATATTTTCTGATTTTTTTCAAATGGGAAAAATTTCAATTATAAAAAAGAAAAGAGTAGAAGAAGCTTAAAACGTTACGAAATTTTAAGCGAAAAAAACTCGAAATTTATTTGTCGAGAAAAGTGTTTTCAAGAAAATTAAAGAACTTTTTAAACCCAATATTTCTACTGAATTTTTTCTTATAAAACCTAAAATTTCAATGTTAAAAAAAGAGAAATTATTATCCGAAAAACGCGCTAATCTATTGCGTGTAACGGAAAAAGTATTGGCGAAGTGCGGGCTTTCGAAGAACTAAAAGTTCAAGGAAGACCAAACGTAGCGAATGCTTTTTCGATTATGCTAACTTACAAAAAAATGCAGAATTGAAAAGCATGAGCGGAATAATATTACTGCTTTTTAATTTTTTACTTTTCCCCGCATTTTGCCAATACAATGTTGTACGACGTTTTATTATATATACTTTGGGTTAGCAATATTTCTAAAGGTATTATATTTCTCTGGATTAACTAAATATGATTTATTTTCTTTTCTAATTATTCCTTTGTTTTGAAAGTATTCTTCGAAAACTTGATTGGCTTTATCATACTTACATCGATAAATTTCGCTAGATTCAGTATTGTCATCATAAATTTCACCTTCAACTTTATATTTTATTAGTTGTTGCTGTATTCCAATTTCTACCTGATTTGCATAATCACACTTTACAGCTTTGATTACAACCCAATCATTTGTGTTTCCAACTTTTCTTGAATTAAGTTTTCCAATTCTTTTTTCAGGATCTTCGGTTGTCATTCCAATTTTTATGAAGTTTTTTATAATACTTCCTGCAATATAAACATAACCAGTTTCTTTAGTTCTCTTCATAAATGCAATATGTGCAGTATTACAAACAATACAATGCGAATGTCTATCTCTTATTGTATGACCTGCATTTCCGCAAGGTGTTGTATTATACGCAAAAAGTATATCATTTTTCTTCATTTCATCTTTTAAATCAGAGATGCTTTTTCCATTTGCGTCAATAATATCATTTTTATCAATTTTATGATACTCAATGAATTCTAATAAATCTTTTTCCATATTAAGTTTTTTTGTGTGGGATTGGTGTAAAATGTCGTACAACGAAAAAGTATTGGCGAAGTGCGGGCTTTCGAAGAACAAAAAGTTCTAGGAAAGAACAAACGTAGCGAATGCTTTTTCAATACTGCTAACTTACAAAAATTTGCAGAATTGAAAAGCATGAGTGG
>NZ_JBSSMA010000022.1:0-10694 GCF_053891095.1 Soonwooa purpurea | reverse complement strand
AGCCGCCGTTGCTTTTCATATTGTTTTTTTCTTTAATTTAGACAATCTGAAAAAGCATCGGCTACGTTTAGTCTAAATTGAACTTTTCGTCCAATTTAGCCCGCACTTCGCCAATACTTTTTCCGTTGCCCGCAACACGTTGAGTAAGATCAACACTAAATTTGAGTAACTTCTACTCTACTTTTTCAAGTTAATTTGTGAGCAAAATTATATTTGATTTTTGGATGTTTTATGTTTTGACAATTCCAACGAGTTTGATTCCAATTAACCGTGATTAACCAACTGAATATTTATGAGTTTTTGCAATTCGCGTGAATAGAATTTTGAAACGAAATATATGATTTCTTCTAACTTGACGTGCTTTTGATTACTTACAACCTTTGATTACTAAAATTTAAACACGTTTATGAGTAACCTAAAAAACCGCAAATTCGTACTGCGGGCAACATTGTATTGGCAAAAGCGGGTCTGAATGTCTGAATTTGCAATTCTTCCATTCTTCCCCGCCTCATGCTTTTCTATTTCAACTTTTTTTTGTATTTTAGTTTCATAGAAAAAGCATCGGCTACTTTCGAGCCTAAAATTGAACTAAAGTTCACTTTTTGTCCCGCCATCGCCAATACTTTTTCGTTAGCAGAAAGTTTTACCAATATTGTGTTTAAATCCAATTCATTGAAAAGTAAATTATTTATATTAATATTTTTTATCAAATTTTCATTTGCTTTTTCACAAGAAAAAAATCTTGTTGACCATTTTATTAATGACGTTATCGAACAAAATAAAGAATATTTATCAATGAAACTAAATCCATTAAGTTTTATTCCTGAATTAAACAATGATTTAAAAAATGATGAAAATTACAAATACACAATGAAAGAAGTTAAAGACAAAAATTTCTCTAAATATTTTGAAAAAGTAAAATTCACCAATCAATTAAATTGGAAAACATATAAAATACCAAAGTTTAAAATTGACTCAAAAAATTATACAATTCAAATTTCAACACCAATATTCATTAATAAAAATAGAGAAGCATTAATTCAAGTGAAAACAGATTATTATGATTGGATTAATGTTTACAAATTGAAAAAAAACAACAAATGGGAATTTTCCTACGGATTTGGAAACAAAAAATTACCAAAAAATAAGTAAAAAACCTTCTGCTAACATAGGTTTTGCAAAATGCGGGGTTTAAGTCTAAGTTGAACTATTTTAGATATTTATCCGCAAATTGGCTTTTCATCTTGATTTTTTTATTAATTTAACAATCTGAAAAAGCCATTTGCTACGTTTGTAAATCCTTGAACTAAAGTTCTTCGAATTCCCGCACTTCGCAAAGCCTTTTTCCGTTGTACGCAATATTTCCCAAACAAACCGCACAAAATGAAGCTTATTTATTTTCTATTTTTTTTGATTTTTTCAACTCAATTAATAGCTCAAAAACTTAATGGGAAAATTATTGATTCACTAATTAAGAGACATAACACTCCTGAATTCGAATTAAAGCTAACAAATCAATCAAATAATAAAATATACTTCCAAAAAACTAATCAAAATCAAGAATTTGAATTTAAAGAGTTAGAAAAAGGAATATACAAACTGCAAATTTTAAATGAAGAATATAAAGAAAACATATTCAAAATTGATTTAAATAAAAACATAAATGAAATTTTTTATGTTGAAAAATTCTGT
This sequence comes from Soonwooa purpurea, assembly GCF_053891095.1. Classification (NCBI taxonomy): domain Bacteria; kingdom Pseudomonadati; phylum Bacteroidota; class Flavobacteriia; order Flavobacteriales; family Weeksellaceae; genus Soonwooa; species Soonwooa purpurea. The sequence goes on along the minus strand of NZ_JBSSMA010000022.1, from coordinate 9,002 downwards.
CAATACAGAGCGAATAAAAGCAAAGTTTGTCCTAATTGTAAATCTGAAAATGATGTTATTCCAATTTTCTACGGACTTACAACTGGAAGATTCATGAAAAAAAATAAGAAAAAATATCATTTTGCAGGATGCGAAATTTCAAATTGTGATCCAAAATGGTATTGCAAAAAAGATAAACTTGAATTTTAAAAATACTGCGTACAACATTGGTTTTGCAAAATGCGGGGTTTAAGTCTAAGTTGATATATTTTAGATATTTATCCGCAAATTGGCTTTTCATATTGCTTTTTTTACTAATTTAACAATCTGAAAAAGCCATTTGCTTCGTTTCTGAATTCTTGAACTTTTCGTTCTTCGAATTCCCGCACTTCGCAAAGCCTTTTTCGTTAGCCACAATTATACCAAAACGACGTGAATAAACTAAATCCCTACAAATTAATAATATTTTCATTTATGATCTTTTCAAATTTATTTTCGTGTCAGAATAATGAAAAAACTCCTGAAGATAAATTTTGGAAATGGTTTTTAAGCAAAGAAAAATACATTTTTGATAATGCTGACAATTTAAAAGTGAGGGAAACTATTTATGACGATATAAGTTCAGAACTTCAAAAAATTGATGAAAACATAGTTTTTGAACTTGCTCCAATTCAGAAAAATGGAACTCGTGAATTTTCAATTTCCGCAGATGGAATAGAGAAAAGTTTTCCAGCCGTTGAATTATTAATTTCAAAAAAGCCAAAAATAAAAAATTGGAATTTTACTGCATTCAGACAGAGAATTGAAAGCGATGATTTGGAAATTCAGTATGGTAATTACAAAATCGGTTACGATGATTTGTTTTTTAGATATTTAATCGAAGAAAATCAATTAGGTATAGAATTGAATATTAGAAATTATGATGAAACTGCTGAAATGCAAAATGCTATATACATTCTCTTAGATAGTTTATTAGGTGAATATGATGTTACAAAACGAATTGATTGGATCGATTGGAAAAAATTGGACGAGAATAATATTGAAAACTTATCAGAAATAATTGAATTAAGAGAGCTGATTGATTCAAGAAAAAAATAATAACTGCGGCTAACATAGGTTTTGCAAAATGCGGGGTTTAAGTCTAAGTTGAAATATTTTAGATATTTATCTGCAAATTGGCTTTTCATATTGCTTTTTTTATTAACTTAACAATCTGAAAAAGCCATTTGCTACGTTTTGGAATTCTTGAACTTTTAGTCCTTCGAATTCCCGCACTTCGCAAAGCCTTTTTCCGTTAGCGGAAATATTACCTAAAATCCGTTCATACAATTTCTACTTTAAATTTTCGTAAATTTGTATAGCGATAATTTCAACATTCAGTCAAAATGAAAGATTTAACTAACTCAAGTATTGAGAGAAAAAATATACTTAATAATAATCAAGCTATTGAAGAAATATATAAAAATCTTGGCTTTTATGGATTGATGTTTGAAAACAAGTATCGTTTCACTAAGAATCAAGTTGCTAAATATTTTGATGTAGACACAAGAACTATAGATAGAATATTAGAAAATAATAAAGAAGAACTCATAAATAGTGGATATGAAGTTTACAATGGCATTAAATTAAAACAATTTAAAGACCACATTTTATCTTTTTTAGAAAAGGAAGATGGTAACGACATCGATGTCGTTACCATAAAACAAATATATGAAAATGAAATAGATAGCTTAAGTAAAACATCTATTCTTGGCACTTTTACATATAAAGCATTTTTAAATATAGGGATGCTTTTGACAGATTCAGAAAATGCACAAAGACTCAGATCTGTAATATTAGATATTGTTATCGATTTTCTTAATAAGAAGATTGGAGGAAAAACAAAATTTATAAATCAAAGAGAAGAAGAATTTATTCCAAGTGCAATTAGAGAATACAATTATAGACAGGAATTTACAAATTGCTTAGATCACTATATTGCGGAGAATAAGTTTAAATATGCACAATTAACTGATAAGATTTACAAAAGTATTTTTATTGAAAACGCAAAAGAATATAGACAAATACTAAACCTAAATTCAAAAGAAAGTGTCAGAAGTACATTGTATTCGGAAGTGCTTGACTTAATTGCTTCATATGAAAATGGGTTCTCAGATTTTTTAAAAAGGGAATTTAAAAAATTAAACAGAAAGTTAACTTTATCAGAAGCACATCTTCTATTCAATGAATATGACGGATTAATGAATTCAACTTTACTACCGTTAAAAGAAAAAGCTAGAAGTTTAATGGCTTCTAGGGATCTAGTTTTTCGAGATGCTCTTCACGAAAAACTAAGAGAATATATTTCAGAAGTAAGTGCTGAAGATTTTGAAAAATTTCTAGGAGAGAACAGCAAATCTTTAGAACAAAGATTAGAAGAGAATAAAGATGTATTCATAAGACTGAAAGATAGATAATTATGAATATTATTAAAATTCCAACAGAATATGCTATAAAAGTTCACGATAAAATTATTGAAATTTCAGGTGGACAACCAGGAATTAAAAACTTTGGGAATTTAGATAGCCCACTAAATCATTTAGATAACGATGATTATTATCCAGCTTTCGAGGACAAACTTACTCATCTAGTTTTTTCTGTCAATAAGTTTCATGCATTTAATGACGGCAATAAAAGAACATCGATTGCTATAGGTGCATATTTTTTACAACTTAATGGATTAGAATATTGTATAGATAAGTTTATTATTGAAATGGAAAACATTGCAGTTTTGGTAGCAGACAATATTATTGATAAAGAATTTTTAAAAGAAATAATATTTTCGATTCTAAATGAAGAAGACTACAATGAAGAAATTAAAATAAAATTATTTAACGGATTATCTAGTATAGTGAAACAAGATAGTTTAGGAATTGATTTCTACAAATTCTATTAAAATAATACTTCCGCTAACATCGTATTGGCGAAATGGCGGGTTAAGGGAGAAATTGAAAGTTTCTCCTTTTTTTGTCGCAACAGCCTTTTATATTTCCTTTTTTCATAAATTTAGAAAATAATAAAAGGCTGTTGCTTAGCTTAGTGCAAGATTGAAAGTTTAGGCTTTCTAATCCGCCACTATCGCCAATACGCGGCCCGTTACCTGCAATTTTATACAAAAAGTACCACAAAAATGAATTTTATCAAATTAAACACGATTTTTTTGATTTTATATTCAACTATTTTATATTCTCAACAAAAAAAGAAAAGTATGAAAAACGACATTCCAAATAGTGTAGAAATAATTGATAGTCATTTAGATGAATTTTTTGACGAGAATTCGGATATTGTAGTTTTTGACGAAATAAAATCAGAAACAATCCACAGAGATATTTTTTTTATAAAAGCGACCGAAGAAAGACCTTATCACATTTTGTTGAGTTGTGGCATGAGTGCTTTACCAATGAACATTCCGAAAGACGTAAATTCATCTAAATATATTGAAATTATGTTTTTGCTACCGAAAGAGTGGAATTTAAATTATGAAGCATTTCATGATGAAAAAAATTATTGGCCAATTCGTATAATGAAAGAAATTATGATTTCACCTCACGAAAATAATAGTTGGTTTAGTTATGGTCATACTTTTCAATTTGATGACAAAGAGGAATTCGCTGAAGGAATTGGATTTAACTCAGTAATGTTAGCAAATTCTATGGAGCTTTCCGAAGAATTTACTACAATACCTCTTAAAAACAAAAAACAGATTGATATTTACACTTTAATTCCGCTTTATCCCGAAGAGTTGGAGTTTAAGAAAAATACAAATGCAAATGAACTACTAGAAAAATTTGATAAAAACAATATTGAGGAAATTGTAAAAATTGGAAGGAAAAATGTTTGCAAATAAAAAAACTGCAGGTAACATTGTATTGGCAAAATGCGGGATTTAAGGTTAAGTTGAACTCTTTTTCAAATTTATTCGCCGCTGCTTTTCATATTGTTTTTTTTCTTAAATTAGACAATCTGAAAAAGCATCGGCTTCGCTCAGTCTGAATTGAACTTTCAGTTAAATCCAGCCCGCACTTCGCCAATACTTTTTCGTTGTCTGCAATAAGTCAAAAATACTGCATAATTTTGTTAATTGAATTTTTGTACATATATTTGTACTAATTAAAATACGAATAATGTTAATTGCAAGTGTTTCAGATTTCAGAAAAGATATTAAATCATATTTAGATAGAGTTGCGAAAAACTTCGAAACTTTGATTATTAATCGTGGAAAAGATTCAGGTATTGTGGTAATGTCATTAGAAGAATATAATTCATTGATGGCAACAAATTATGAACTTTCTTCACGAAAAAACGAAATGCGTCTAGATTCAGCAATTGAAAAATTAAAAAGTGATAAATCATTTTCTAAAGATTTAATAGAAGAATAAGATGAAATATACTTTTGTTGATGAATCTTGGGAAGATTATTTATACTGGCAGAAAACTGACAAAAAGAAATTAAAAAGAATAAATGATTTGCTAAAAGATATTTCTAGAAATCCTTTTGATGGAATTGGAAAACCAGAACCTCTGAAACATAAATATTCTGGATTTTGGTCGCGAAGAATTGACGATGAGCATAGATTAATTTACAAATATCAAGAAAATGAAATTCTTATTGCTAAATGTAGATTTCATTACGATTAGAATTCTTACTGCAGACAACAGTGTATTGGCAAAATGCGGGGGAAAGTAACGAATTGAAAAGCAGAAAAATAATCCGCTCATGCTTTTCAATTCCACTTTTTTTCTTAATTTAGTGTACTTGAAAAAGCATTCGCTACGTTTGGTCGTTCTTGAACTTTTGGTTCTTCGAAAGCCCGCACTTCGCCAATACTTTTTCGTTAGCGGAAATTTTACACAACATCATGTCAAAGGGAAATATCAGAAATTTACTACGCCTTTTTTTCATTTTTCTAGTTTTAATTTTTGGAATAGTTTATACTTTCAATTATTGGTGGAATGATAAAATTGATTTGTCTCCAATAAATATTGCTGTTTCATTTTTTTCCTTTGGAATTTCAGCAATGTTAATTGCAGATTTCTTAACTAAACAATTAATTGCTCCTAAAAAGACAGGATATTCCTTTTTCATAATTGATGAAGACAAATTCAAAAAAATTATTGAGAATATCGGAAAAGAGAAATATCAAAATATTAAGCTAAAAAACAGTTTATTATTCATTTGTACTTTTATTATTGTTGTTTGTCTAAACTATTCATTTCTTAATTATTACGAAAAAAATCAATTGAAAAATCATGGAGTAATCAAGGAAGTAAAAATAGAAAACAAGTCAAAAAGTTTGAAAGGATTTGATATTACTACAATACACTTTGAAAATATTGAAAAAGAACTATATTTAAACAATTATAACGTTGGAGAATTTAGAAAAATAAAATATTCTAAGAACAATCCAAAAATTGTAAAATGGCTTGAAGAAAATTAAAAAAACTTCCGCTAACAGTGGTTTTGCAAAATGCGGGGATAAGTCAAAGCTGAAAATTTTGTCAAAATAATCCGCAAATTGGCTTTTCATATTGATTTTTTTATTAACTTAACAATCTGAAAAAGCCATTTGCTACGTTTGTGAATCCTTGAACTTTTGGTTCTTCGAATTCCCGCACTTCGCAAAGCCTTTTTCCGTTAGGCGATATTATAAAAACCAATGATAGATATTATACAGATAATTGAGATTGGAAAAAAAGATTTAATCTCTGAAAATAATTTGACCGACTTTTCAAGATCGGGAAATGAAATTTATTTTGATAAATGGAGATTATTAAGAGAAATCAAAAAACATACATTAAATGATTTCTTCTACCTTATTAAAGGATTACATATTATTGAAATATATTGCAGAGGTTTTGGAAGTCCTAGTTCTACATTTTTTTTATTAGAAAAATTAGCATTAGAAGATTTTGAGATGGCTAAACAATTAGAGGCTTGGATAATTAATACAGGTGGTAATTATTATATTCCAAGATATAAAATTTATTCTTTAGAAGAAAAAGAAGAGATTGATTTACAAAATTATAAATTAAAAAAACAGAAAGAACTGTCAAAATCTGAACAAAAAATAATTAAACAAGAAAAAATTAAAGGTTTCTTAAAAAAACAAAAAGAAAAGAATTCTGTATCACAAAAAGAAAGAAAAGAGTTATTTAATAGTTGTTTATTGCAAAATCTAAATTTAATATTGAATAATAAAAAATCAATATTTTATTTCTCAGAATATCTTATTTCAAACAGAAATGAAATAATAAATAATTCAGAAAATTTACAAATTTGGAATGAAATTTTGGATAATAATATCAATCGAAATGACAAGGCTTATTTGAATTTAATTAAAAAAATCAATAACATCGCCTAATATAGGTTTTGCAAAATGCGGGGTTAAGTCTTAAATTGAACTTCTCTCCCATTTAATCCGCAAATTGCTTTTCATATTGATTATTTTTTATAACTTAACAATCTGAAAAAGCATTTGCTTCGTTTCTGAATTCTTGAACTTTCGGTTCTTCGAATTCCCGCACTTCGCAAAGCCTTTTTCCGTTATGCGACATTTTACATAAAACACGTCTATGAAAGAAATTTTCAACATTTTTTTAATTATTCTCATTTTTATAGGATGCAAACAAACTGAGAATAAAAATACTGAGATTGATAATAAAAAAAATAAATTCGTTGAAAATAAATTTGTCCCAAAATATGGAAATTCATTTTTTAATTTTGATGTAATTGAATATTATCACACAAAAATTCCAGAAGATAAAGCTATGGATTTATTTGATTCACAAAATAAATCACAAATAGACAAATTAAAATTTGATATTATTATTGGCGAAAAACCTGAAAATTTAAATAACTTAAAGTTTATAACTTCACTAAGCGAAATAGGATTTACAAGATCTCAAATTCCTCAATCTAAATTTAAGGAAATTAATCAAATTTTCACCGAAAAAACAGTTTATGAAAATTATGCAGCAGCTTGTGTTGCAGTTTATCGTGATATTCTTGTCTTTAAAAAAAATAAGAAAATTATAGGATTTTGTAAAATATGTTTTGATTGCCGTTTATTCAGAATCATAGGAACAAATGCAAATACAGAAAACTTCGGTCAAGATGGAGATTTTGAGAAACTTTCCAACTTATTAAAAAATTAAAAAAAACGTCGCATAACATTGTATTGGCAAAATGCGGGGTGAAGTGCAAAATTGAAAAGCAGAAATATTATTCCGCTCATGCTTTTCAATTCTGCAATTTTTTGTAAGTTAGCAGAAGTGAAAAAGCATTCGCTACGTTTGTTCTTTCTTGAACTTTTAGTTCTTCGAAAGCCCGCACTTCGCCAATACTTTTTCCGTTACACGCAATAGATTAGCGCGTTTTCGGATAATAATTTCTCTTTTTTTAACATTGAAATTTTAGGTTTTATAAGAAAAAATTCAGTAGAAATATTGGGTTTAAAAAGTTCTTTAATTTTCTTGAAAACACTTTTCTCGACAAATAAATTTCGAGTTTTTTTCGCTTAAAATTTCGTAACGTTTTAAGCTTCTTCTACTCTTTTTTTTTATAATTGAAATTTTTCCCATTTGAAAAAAATCAGAAAATATCAACTTCAGAAACCAGAGTTGAAAGATTTGTCATTCTTTAAGATTATCATAAAAATAATTTCATTTCTTACGAATTTTCAATTTTACTTTGCGCAAAAACAATCGAGAAAAATTTCAGATAATTTAGTTTTAAATTTTGCTGGAAAAATGCAGTTTGAAAACTGGTTAAGTTTCGTTTTATTCATCTGATTTATTTGTGATTTAATTGCTCATAATTTTTTAGAACTATTTTTCAGCGTTGAAAAGTTCTCATTTTCTACTGCGCGTAACAGTGTATTGGCAAAATGCGGGATTTTGTAAACCTTGAAATTTCGTAAAAATATTCCGCCGAATGCTTTTCAATTCTGCGATTTTTTGTAAGTTAGCAGAAGTGAAAAAGCATCGGCTACGTTTCTGAATTCTTGAACTTTCAGTCCTTCGAATTCCCGCACTTCGCCAATACTTTTTCCGTTATCTGCAATACACCAAAATCACGTATGAAATTAAAATTCAAAGTTTTACAATTACTTTTTTCATTTTTCATTTTTACTTCTTGTGATGCTCAAGATTCAACAGTAGAAATATATGATCCAAAGACAAAATTTGAGACTTATTTACCTAAAGGATTCCATAAAATGGATGAGAATAGCACGAATAGAGCATTAGAGCTTGGTAAAAAAACCTTAGAAGATAGAACTAATCTTATTATTGAAATTGAAAATTTGAAACCAAATCTTTTTCAAAAAGATGTAAACAATTATTTCACAATAAATGTCAGAGAATATGATGAAAAAATAGATGGAAATTATAATGAAGCTGTTATAGAATATAATAAAACAATAAAGGAAACCTTCAGACAAGCCTTTGAAAATGCTGAAATCACAGATAAAACGTCAAAAATTAAAATTGACAATGTCGAATTTACTAAATATTTCCTATCAGTTATTATTCCAAACAAAGTTGATATGAAAGTAATAAATTATGCAACATTTAAAAATAAAAATGATTTAGCAATCTCGGTAATATATCTTGATAACGAAGTCGGTGAAGAAATAATTAATAGTATTGAAACAGCAAAATTCAAAAAATAGTACTGCAGATAACATAGGTTTTGCAAAATGCGGGGTTTAGTCTTGATTGAAATTTAGTCAAAATAATCCGCAACTGCTTTTCATATTGTTTTTTTTCTCTAAATTAGACAATCTGAAAAAGCATTTGCTTCGTTTGTGAATTCTTGAACTTTTGGTTCTTCGAATTCCCGCACTTCGCAAAGCCTTTTTCCGTTGTACGCAATTTTGCCAAACTGACCGCTTAAAAAATGACAATAATATTTGAATTTATAGTACAGGTTTTTGTTGAAATAATTTTCGAAGGAATTATTGTTGGTGGTTTCAAATTATTAA
>NZ_JBSSMA010000021.1:0-11568 GCF_053891095.1 Soonwooa purpurea | reverse complement strand
TCAAGAAAATTTAATAACTTTTTAAACCCAATATTTCTACTGAATTTTTTCTTATAAAACCTTAAATTTCAATGTTAAAAAAAGAGAAATTATTATCCGAAAACGCGCTAATCTATTGCGTGTAACGGAAAAAGTATTGGCGAAGTGCGGGCTTAATTTGAACGAAAGTTCAAGTTCAGACCAATCGTAGCCAATATTTTTTCAATGGAACTAAGTTAAACAAAAATGTGGAATTGGAAAATATTGGCGGCTAAAAAAGTAGAGTAGTTCAATTTTATACTTTCCCCCGCATTTTGCCAATACTATGTTATGCGACGTTTTTTTATTTCTTCTTTTTTAGAAAAACTTCAATGACTCCATTTTTACCTTTTTCTCCATATTTATCAGTTGCATTTTTGTCTTTTATTACATTTATATGGTCGACATCTTCTGGTTTTACCGAATGCATTGATTCTTCGCTGACTTCTTTTCCTTCCAAAATTATTAAAGGCTTAATTTTCTGTTGATTTTTTTCGTAATATGAATAACAGTCGGAAACAATATCAATTCCTTCTATTTGTTGTTCCATATAATATTTTTTATCAACTGGATATCTTGGTTCTAAAGTTTTATTAATTTTCACGTAATAACTTAGAGATTCGTCATTGCTTATTTTCATATAATCAGAGCAATCTCTTCCTCTCCATTTGTAATCTTGAGAATTTCCAATTACGTCTTTTAATTTAAGTTTTGCAACTTCAATATATTTTCCGTTCGGTAAAAATCCCTTAAAATCTTTTGTTAAATGAATTTTTGCAATTGTATTTAAATTTGATTGATATTTTTGGAAAATAATTCCGGATAATAATTTGCTTTCATAACCAATCCTGTTTTCAAATCTTCCATCTTGTACAAAACCATCTGAACATAAATCCATTTCCTCAGTTTTTATTTGTTTTAGATTTGGATCATTTTGTTTTAAAATATCAGTAGTTAGTTCGCACAATTTAAAGTCAGAAAATTTTATTGTGTCTGTGTTTTGTGCAAAAGTTTTTAGTGATATAGTTATAACTAAAAATGTGAAAATTTTCTTCATTTGACTGTGGTTTGAATAAAATGTCGCATAACGGAAAAAGTATTGGCGAAGTGCGGGCTTTCGAAGAACTGAAAGTGCAAGAAAGACTAAACGTAGCGAATGCTTTTTCAATACTGCTAACTTACAAAAAATTGCAGAATTGAAAAGCATGAGCGGAATATTTTTTCTGCTTTTCAATTTTTCACTTCTCCCCGCATTTTGCCAATACACTGTTAGCTGTAGTATCATTTTTTTTGTTTTTTATTTATTTCTGGAATTACAACTTCTAATGAGCTTCGTATTGAGGTTATTATTAAGCAACTTAATGGATTTCCACAAGTCCATAAATCTCCGTAACTATTTGTATCACCTGTAATTTTCTGCTCAACAATAATTTTTTGTTCCTTTTTTGAAAAAACTTTTAAAGTAGAGCTCATCACATAATCATTTTTTGATTTTGTAATAATTGGATTATCAAAAAAAATGAAATAATCAAGATTATTCTTTTTACAATAATTTTCAATGTTTTTATTCGCTTCTGATGAATATTTACTTCCAGAGATTTCTGAATAAGGCTCATATTCATTGTAAACCATATTTAAAACCGCAACCGAATATAGAAAATCTTCAGAAACCGTATAATCTTTTAAATTGGATTCAATACTATCCATATATTTCAGTTGCAGAGCAGCATCTTTCTTAGTTTTTTCAAAATCATCTTTCATATCTTCCGGATAATCTGTAAAACTAATCATGTCTTGTAAATGTTTTTTTTGATTGTAAAAACCTTTAATATGATTGCTTAGAATTGTGTCTTTGTATTTAACCAAATCTTGTGGAATTGAAATATTTTCAGGTGACATTATTTGCATTTTGAATATTTTCTTTTCGCTTTTTTGTGCAAATAATATTTGAGATAGTAAAGTCAAAAAAAATAAAGATATTCTCATAAACGGTCTTTTTTAGTGATATTACAGCTAACGAAAAAGGCTTTGCGAAGTGCGGGAATTCGAAGAACGAAAAGTTCAAGGATTCCGAAACGTAGCAAATGGCTTTTTCAGATTGTTAAATTAATAAAAAAATGCAATATGAAAAGCCAATTTGCGGATAAATATCTAAAATAGTTCAACTTAGACTTTAAACCCGCATTTTGCAAAACCACTGTTAGCTGTAGTACAAATTAGTAATTACTTATTATTTTGAATAAATTATAGAATAAATATATGTCAATAAATATTGTTAAAAATCTTGTATTGTTACAAAATTTTTGAATTGCAAATAAATTAGTTTTAAAAAGTCTCATTATTAAGCCATTTAAAATCCCTATAAATAGTCCAGCTATAATAATAATCTCTAAGTATAAAAATATTGCATAATACCATTTCACTTTATAACCCATGAAAAGACATGTAATTATTATTAAAAGAGTGGAGAAAATTCCTTCGTAAATAGCAAACGATTTTTCAAATATTGAAGGTTGTTTTATTTGCCAACTTAATGGACTTTCAACAGTAGGATTAACACGTTGATTAATATACTTATCACTGTTATAGTGGATATAAGAATAGACAAGTATAAGAATGTGTAATTCCAAAGGAATTAAAGTGAAGTATTCTTTCATTGGAAATAGTTTTTTTTGAGTTGTATTACAGCTAACGAAAAAGGCTTTGCGAAGTGCGGGAATTCGAAGAACTTTAGTTCAAGGATTCACAAACGTAGCAAATGGCTTTTTCAGATTGTTAAATTAATAAAAAAAGCAATATGAAAAGCCAATTTGCGGGTAAATATCTAAAATAGTTCAACTTAGACTTATCCCCGCATTTTGCAAAACCACTGTTGTACGCAGTATTATTGCCTTTTGTAAGTTGTTGTTTTTTTATCTCCGTTTTTTGAAATGATTCCATTTTCTACGGCATTTTTTAAATCACGACTTGCTGTGGCGGAAGAAATGTCTTTAAAAAAAATCATGTATTCTTTTCGACTAAATTCATTCTGATTACTTTCCAAAAATAGTTGAATTCTATCTTTATCACTAAGTTTTTTAGCAGAATTTTCGAGTAATTCGCTTAATGAACGGTCAATAATCTTCAACATATATTCGATGAATTTTGTTGATTTTCCTTCTTTATCAGAAATGGATAAAACTTTGTAATACTCGTTTTGATTTTTTGAAATTAAAGTTTCAAATGGTAAAAATTCAAAAATGGGATAATCTTGCATTAAAATTAATGTTTGCCACAATCTTCCCATTCTTCCGTTTCCATCTATAAAAGGATGTATAAATTCCATTTCGTAATGAAATACGCAACTTTTTATTAAAGTTAATTCAGATTTACTTTTCAAGTAATCGAACAAATCTTTCATCAAGTATGGTACATTTTCAAATGGCGGAGCAATGTGCTCAACTTTTGAACCTTTTACAATTCCAACACCTTGTTTTCGATATTTTCCAGGTTCATGAATCAGTTTTTGTAAAAGTAGTTTATGTGCTTTTAGAAAGTCCTTTTCATTTTCAGGTTTAAGTTTGTTTATGTTTTTATAAACCTCTAAAGCGTTTAGAACTTCTAAAATATCTTTTTCTGGTCCAACAACTCTTTTATTTTCTAGGATTGCTGTGATTTGTTCTTCAGTTAATGTATTTCCCTCGATACTTAATGAAGAATGAATCGTTTTGATTTGATTCTGTTTTCTTAAAGTTGGATTGGTTTTTATTAAATATTTTGCGTTTACCTCTCCAATTTTCTCTGAAATGGAAGAAATAAATTTTAAAATTTCTGATGTAATTTCGTACGGTGGCTTCATATATTGATACTATCATTTGATACTATCACAAATTTAAGTTTTTAATTTTGAATTGAAGCGCAATCTTGGAAAATATTGCGTACAACGAGCCGCGGCTTGGCGAAGTGCGGGCTTGAATTGAGCGAAAGTTCAATTCAGAACCGAACGAAGCAAAAGCTGTGGCTTTTGGTAAATTTAATAAAAAAAACAAAAGCAAAACAGCTTTTGCGGATAAATAGGTGAGAAGTTCAATTTAGCACTTAACCCCACATTTTGCCAAGCCGATGTTAGCAGAAGTCTCTTTATTTAAATGTTATAGTTACTAAAAAATAATGAGGTATTTTGAATTTTTCTCCTAATTTTTCTGGTTGTATATCAGATTGTGCAACTTCACAATAAGAACCAGATCCATCTTTATGAATTGTTGGAGTAATAATTGCGAAAACAGAATTTTTCTTGTTTAAATCAAGAATTAGTTCCTTTTTGCTTCCGTAAAAATCTTTAAGAGCATATTGATCTGATTCACCTAACAATTTAAAATAAGATTTTTTGCTTCCAAATTTATTTCCACGTATATATGTCTTTAATTTTCCATCGCTTAATTTAAAGAAGAATTTTAATGATTCTTTATCTGAATCAATTTTGAAATAATCAGTTTCTGTACCATCGAAAATCATTGTGCTTTTACTTAATTTTCCATTGACATATTCTTCTAGATTTATTTGATAAGATTTTCCTTTAAGATTTTCTCCTTCAAAATTGAGTTGTTCAATATAAATATTTTCAAAATCAATTAAATCTTGAATTTCTTTATTTTCACTACCATAATTATTGGTCATTTTAATTGTGTTTTGCGAAAAAACAAAATTTGAGAAAAAGATGATTGTGAATAGAAATTTAAATTTTAGTTTCATACGGAATATTGGTTTGAGATTTCTGCTAACGGAAAAAGGCTTTGCGAAGTGCGGGAATTCGAAGAACGAAAAGTTCAAGGATTCCAAAACGTAGCAAATGGCTTTTTCAGATTGTTAAGTTAATAAAAAAAAGCAATATGAAAAGCCAATTTGCGGATAAATATCTAAAATAGTTCAACTTAGACTTTAACCCCGCATTTTGCAAAACCACTGTTAGGCGACGTTATATTTCACATTGTTTATCTTGTCAAAAATTTCTTTAACTCTATAAACATTATACATTACATCTTGATCTTCAAATAAATTAATTCCTCTTCCCTGAAATAAAGATTCTTGTTTTCCAATTATTATATATCCGCTGCCATATAAATCTTCCCGATAATTAATTTCTAAACCGTCTAATTTAAATGATTTATCAATTAATTTTCCCGATTTATCTGTGAAAATAATTCGTTGATTTGAAATATAAAACCTACTTATTTTTGTTTTGTACCATCTAATAAATATTCTACCAACAGTCATAAATAGCGCAAAAAGAGCAGCGAAAGGATAAATGAAAAAATTTACTACATCTTTTTTTGATTCGTCGATACTTAGAGAAAATATCATGGAAATAATAAATGAAAAAAAAATAAAAAAAGGGATCGTTAACATATCTTCTAATCTAAAAGGAATTCGATTTGAATGTACAATTTCTTCTAATATTTTTTCGTTTTCTTTTAATTTCATTTTATGCAGAATTTTGGCATAATGTCGCCTAACGGAAAAAGTATTGGCGAAGTGCGGGCTTTCGAAGAACTGAAAGTTCTGGGAACGACTAAACGTAGCGAATGCTTTTTCAATACTGCTAACTTACAAAAAATTGCAGAATTGAAAAGCATGAGCGGAATAATATTTCTGCTTTTCAATTTTGCACTTAACCCCGCATTTTGCCAATACAATGTTAGCTGACGTTTTTTTTAAGTGTTTTGCATTGTATAGCACATTGTTTTTGAAGTTGGTTCAATGTAAATATAGATGTTTCCATCACACCAAAAATTTAATTCTTCAAAATATATTTCCATTCCGTCTTCGGGAATAACATTTGAGAAAGTTGATTTAATTTTCCCAAAACTTCCTAATTGACAAAGAAATCTCATTTGCTTTCCACTTTTAGGACAAACTGGAATTTTCGCTTCTTGTAACCATTCTGGTTCTCCACATAATCCAATAGATTCATATTCATCAATTTCTTCTTTTAATTCTGTTTTAACTTTTACTGCTTCAAAAATTATTCTCGAATCTTTTGTAACTTCGTCGAATGCACTCGTAGAAGAAGAAGTGTCTTTAGGTTCAATTATTTTCGGTGCATTTGTGTTTTCATAATCTAGGTAAACAAAATATTCGTCTGTATAAATTGGATGAATTAAATTCACTTTGAAAGGCAACCAAGAAAAAAGTGGATCTTCATTATTAATAAATCCTAAATATTGAAAGTTTCCTAAAAATTCATTTTCAGGGATTTTGAAATCGTTAGGAATTTCACCACCAATTTGATGTTTTCCATTTTCATCTCTAATAAGTTCGTAGTTCATTATCTTTTTGTTTTTCTTGAAAAAATCAAATAATCCCATTGTTTGGTAAAAAATGTCAGCTAACGAAAAAGGCTTTGCGAAGTGCGGGAATTCGAAGAACTTCAGTTCAAGGATTCACAAACGAAGCAAATGGCTTTTTCAGATTGTTAAGTTAATAAAAAAAGCAATATGAAAAGCCAATTTGCGGATTATTTTGACAAAATTTTCAGCTTAGACTTATCCCCGCATTTTGCAAAACCAATGTTATGTGTAGTGTCTTTTTTCTTTTTATTGTTCGACGAAGAAATCTTCATCTAAATGTTTTACTTCATAAGTTTGTTTGATTTGAACTCCAACGTTGAATTCGTGCATTAAATCAACAAGTTTATTTCCATCAATTAAAATTATTTTATGATGCGCATTTTTAGCTTTTTCTTCTGCGCCTTTGTCAAAAAGCGAAGTAGTTACGAATACTCCTTTATTTGTATCACCACTCATTGCTCCGATAAAATTTCTTATATCTTTTTCTCGGACTTTATTTTCCGTAAAACGTTTTGCTTGTATATAAATTTTGTCAAGTCCAAGTTTGTCTTCATTTATAATGCCATCAATTCCACCATCACCAGATTTAGAAGTTTCAATAAAATCACCATATCCCATTTTATTCAATAATTTTAAAACAACTTTTTCAAAATAATATGGATCGATAGTTTTTAATTTTTCTAAAAGTTCATATTTAATTTCTCTTTCAATTTGGTCAAAACCTTCATCAATTAAGTCTTGAGGCGAAGCATTTGAGATTTGATTTATTTCTGTTGAGTGAGAATGCTTTTCGTTTTCTGTTTGATAAAAGTCGAGTAGGGATGTTTCTTCTTCTAAATCCTTTAAATTTAATGCTACTTTTTGATTTAGCCCTTTTTCTGTTATTTGAACATTACCTCTAGATGGATAATGAATGTAACCTCCTTTTTTTAAATAAGATTTTCCCCAAGCAATACGATTATTTATTAAAATTTCGCCTGATTTAGTTTTTTCTTCTAATAATTCTTTAGGTAAATGAGAATAATATTTTTCAATTACTCTTTTTTGCATTTCTCTTGTGTGAATTATTTCTTTGTCGGCTAAGATTTCTAAAATAGGATTAAAAGTCTCGTGGAATTTCGGTATTTCTTGATTCATTTTTTTTGCGTCTGATTTGGCGACATTACACATAACGAAAAAGTATTGGCGAAGTGCGGGCTTTCGAAGAACTGAAAGTTCAAGAACGACCAAACGTAGCGAATGCTTTTTCAATACTGCTAACTTACAAAAAATTGCAGAATTGATAAGCATGAGCGGAATAATATTTCTGCTTTTCAATTTTGCACTTCACCCCGCATTTTGCCAATACAATGTTACCTGCAGTTTTTTATTCGAGTTTTAAGGTTTGAAATATGTTATTATTGGGTTTGAATTTTTTGTTGGGAACGTCGATATAAAATGATAAATAATTAGTTTGTAAGTTATTTGCATTTTGATTAAAACTTCCGCCCTCGCCTGGAATTGATTGAACAGAAATCGTGTCAATTTTTTCATTTTCGCAGTATAAACAATATTGTTGAATCGGAATTCTCTTATTTCCATTCACAAAATAATATTTTGCATCACCAATATCCCAAGAATCTCCTTTTACTTTAAATTTAGTTTTTAATATTCCATTTTTAGGTATTTTATACACTCTAAAATTTCCTTCATATTCTTTTTCTGTTCCGTTTTTTTGGTCGTAAAGAATTACAACTTTCCCTCTGAAACCATTCGGAATTAAAAAGATGTCTTTTGAAGAAGAATTAATTTCATAATAAATATAATAAGTTAGAAAGGGAGTGATGATTATTAATAGTTGCAAAAAAATTGGAGTATTTTTGAAATATTTTGCAATTAAGAAGAAACACAAACCAATTAGGAATAAAATTCCGTAAAGATAGGTTGGCCACGCTTGGTTTATTACCATTAAAATATTGAGAATAATTCCCAAAAACATTATTCCTATTCCAAAATATCTCAATAATAGTGTGGTTTTCATAAAATTGCAGGTAACGGAAAAAGGCTTTGCGAAGTGCGGGAATTCGAAGAACTTTAGTTCAAGGATTCCGAAACGAAGCAAATGCTTTTTCAGATTGTCTAAATTAGTTAAAAAAACAATATGAAAAGCAGTTGCGAATAATTTTGACAAAATTTCAATCAATGACTAAACCCGCATTTTGCAAAACCTATGTTAGCCGTAGTTTTTTTGCTTTGCGTTTGTAATAATAAAAGTCAAATAAGTAATTACAAATATGACTAATGGAATTTCAAAAGATAAGTAATCAAACAATTCGATTGGAACTTGAACCATTCTAGAGATTATAGGTGATAGCATAAATAAGAAACTTAAAATTGTTATCGGAACTTTATTTTTCCATTTTGTGAAGTTTAAGATAATTCCAATTAATGCTAAAATTGCAAAAATTTGATCAATGCTTCCAATATAAAATGCGGAAATTAACAACCAGAAGATTAGTGGAAAAGCAATCATATCTCCGGCAATAATTATTAAACAAAATGTAATTATTGAAAATATTCGAATCGTATTAATCATTTTCTTTGTTTTGCAAATACCAAGTTTCATCTTCGTCAAATTTGAACGTTTCTAAAATGCTTCCATCTTCAAAATATAATTTTATATCATCTAAATCTGCAATTTTAAAGTTTAATATAATTTGAGATTTTAAATAATTAAAATTTTCACACCAATTTTTGAAATCAGTTTCATATTCTTTTTCAATTTCATAATCTTGAAAAATTGGACATTCAAAAGATGAGTTTATAAGAACATTATTTTTATATAATCTCCATATAGGATTAATCCACAAAACTAAAATTTCATCTTCAGTTTTTAAATCAAAGCAAAAAGAATTTGTAGCAAGAAAAAAATCAGATTTGATATTTCTTAAATTTTCAATTTTTTCTTTCAAGGTCAATGTTTGTATAAAATTACGGCTAACGGAAAAAGTATTGGCGAAGTGCGGGAATTCGAAGAACGATAAGTTCAAGAAAGTTCGGACGTAGCCGATATTTTTTCCATGAAACGAACTTACAAAAAATTAGTGAAATGGAAAAATAGCGGCGGCTAAAAATGTAGAGTAGTTCAAATTGTTACTTTCCCCCGCATTTTGCCAATACAATGTTAGGCGATGTGCTTGTTAAACATCAATCGAAATTCTTACTTTTCCGCCAAGTCCCTTTTCTACAATGTCAAATAATGTTTTAAGTGTTAAATTACTTCCATTATTCTCAATTTTAGAAATATATTCACGTTTTTTATCGACCAAATCTGCTAATTCAGATTGAGTTAAATGTTTTTCTTCACGAGCTTTACGTAGCAATAAACCAATTTTAAAAGACTCGAAATCTCTGTCTAATTCATCTCTTCTTTCAGTTCCTTTTTTTCCGTAAACGCTGTCCTTTATTTCTTTCCAACTTTTAGTTTCCATTTTCTTTTGATTTTTGTTCATAATATTCAGCCATAATTTTTAAGGCTTTAACAATTTCATTTTTTGGTGTTTTTTGTGTTTTCTTTTGAAATCCATTCATTAAAACAACCAATTTTTCACCATCAAAAAAGCAAAAAACTCTCCAAATATTTGAACCTAATTGAATTCTTGCTTCGTACAATCCATCGGTTCCTACAATATGTTTTAAATAGTTTGAAGGAACACGCTCAAGAGTTTCAATCGCTTCAATAATCTTGAATATTTTATTCTGAACTTTTTGAGGTTGTTCAGAAAGAAAATTTTCAAAATATTTTTTAAACGATATAACTTCTCTTACTTTCATAAAACAAAGGTAATATAAAAGTTACATTTTTCCAAATTATTTTTTTATAAGTGAATGAAGTAATTTGAGTGAAAAGAAGCCGCCTAAAATTACAAAAATCAATGAAAAGGCTAAATAGAATATTACAGAAAGTGTTGATTCAAGTTCTCCGTTATTACCAAAAAAACTGGTATAAATCATTGTAAAAATAAAAAATAGAATTGCTCCTCCAATATCGAAAAAAAAGATATTTATGCAACTTACTTTCCATTTTTTGTGTAATATAATTACCAAAATTGCTAATATCGAAGATAATAAAATTGAAGTAATCAATCCAAGTAAAGGCAGAATCATAAAATTATATTTAGTTCTTTAATTTGTTGTGGATGGCAATTTTTATAGCATATCGCCTAACGGAAAAAGTATTGGCGAAGTGCGAACTGGATTTAACTGAAAGTTCAATTCAGAACTGCTGTGAGCCGATGCTTTTTCAGATTGTCTAAATTAAGAAAAAAAACAATATGAAAAGCAGCGGCGGCTAAAAGTTTCGAATATTCCAATTTAGTATTTAACCCCGCATTTTGCCAATACAATGTTAGCTGTAGTTTTTTTAGTTTGTTGTAACTTGTAAAAGTCCATCCATCCCTCTTTTTCCGTATAATGAAACCGATTGATTTTTAGAAGTATAATCAATTTGTTTAATGTCTAATTTTTCCAAAGTTTCAATTAGTTTTCCTTCCTCATAACTAACAATTTGCCAATCTACCATTAGCAAAGGATTTTTGCCTATTTCTTCATTTTCAATTTTCGAATTTACAAACTGACGAATATTATATTTTTTTGAAGAGTTATTTTCTAAAGTATAATGATTTGGTTTCTCAACATTTAGATTATTACTCTTAATAAAATTCCACATTTTTTCTGACCAGTTTCCTGTATCCCAAATTTTTATTTTTGAATTTAAAACACTCTCAATTTCAGATTTGTTTTTTGGATTTTCTATCAATGTTTCGGTTAATATATTTATATCGTAAGGAAATTTTGTGCTTTTTAATTTTTCAAGCAGAAGTTTTTCAAATTTATTTAAATCTATTTTTGATTGTTTTAGGTGATAAATGAAATTTCCTAAATCTGCACCATTTTTAGATTCTAAGTTTGAAGAAATGAAATTATTTCGCTCTTTCTTATTCATCTTTTTTAAGGATAAGACATCATTAGTTTTACAACTAAAAATGAAAAATAAAATACAAGGAAATAAAAGAATTATTTTTATTGACGGCATTTTGGATAAAATTACAGCTAACGGAAAAAGTATTGGCGAAGTGCGGGAATTCGAAGGACTGAAAGTTCAAGAATTCAGAAACGTAGCCGATGCTTTTTCACTTCTGCTAACTTACAAAAAATTGCAGAATTGAAAAGCATTCGGCGGAAT
>NZ_JBSSMA010000020.1:0-13948 GCF_053891095.1 Soonwooa purpurea | reverse complement strand
TTTGTTAGTCATAACTGTATAATGTTTAAAAATAATAAAAAGTTATTGCCAATAAATTTTTTGAGCATTAAGGGCTCAAAATTTATCAGAATAACTTTTTAACTTACACAGTTAGTGGGATACTACCAAAATTATCTAACTCGACACTATCCTCTTACCAACCATTCAAATCATTATAATTTAGAGAATCTATCATTAATCCTTCTCTATATATTTTTAGATAAAGTTTCCCATCTTGCTTTGAAATAGAATCGCCTATTTGTACTTTTTTTTTCCATTTTCTTGGTAGTACAATCTTATTATATTTCGAATATAATGTTTCTACATTACGATTTCCTCTGTCATTCCTGATTTCAAGTATAACTGAATTGAAATTTTGCCTTGATTGACTCTTTAAAAAATATTCTCTATCACTTATCGGCTCTTCTTTTAAAATAAAGTTTCAGTAAAAATACATTAAAGATTAATAACAGGCAAAACGGTTGTAAATAAGGGCTTTACAGCCGTTTTGTGATTTTTTGGTAATGAGGTAAAAAGCAGGAAAAAGCGAGGTTTGGCAAAAGTAAGGTTACTAAAACGTTACTTTTAAATATTAGAAACAATCGTTTTAAAATACTGTATTTCAGCTTTCTGCATAGTTTTTCATATTGTTCAGTAGCTCACATAGGTTTAATTTTATCATTAAGAATTGTGAGTATGGAAACGACAAAAAAATCAACATTTAAGGTATTGTTCTACCTTAAAAAGAACGCCCCAAAGAAAAACGGAAAAGTTACGGTTATGTGCAGGATTACCGTAAACGGCAAACAGTCTGCATTCAGTACAAAGCTGGATATTTCCGTAACAAATTGGGATTTGAAGTACGGCAGGGTTTTAGGTAAAAGCCGAGAAGCCCAGGACACAAACAGCAAACTTGACAAAATTCGTTCGGGTATCGAGGAATGTTATTCCAAAATCCTGAAAAACGAGGGAGCTGTAAACAGTGCTAAACTTAAAAATGCTTTTCTTGGTATGGAAAGCGGAGAGCTTACCTTTTTCAAATTCTATGAACAGTTCCTTTCCGACTATGAAAAAAAGGTAAACAGCGGACTTCGGGTAAATGGCACACGCAGTAAATACAAAATACTTTTAAAACACCTGCGAAATTTTGCACTTACAAAATACGGTTATTCCGATGTGTCCTTTAACGATCTTACACCTGATTTTGTGCAGGACTTTGATTACTACCTGCGTGACGACCAAAGTTTAACACACAACACCATTTGGCTGTATATGATTGGATTTACTACCCTCTGTCGATTGGCAATAAGCAGAAAGCACCTCGCTTTTAATCCGTTCTGCGAGTACAAGAATACTAAAAAGGACAAAGACCGTGGTTATCTGTTACGGAACGAACTTGAACAGCTCGTAACGTTCAACTGCGAGAAGAAGAAAGACGAATTAATAAAAGACCTCTTTGTTTTCAGTTGTTTTACAGGGCTGTCCTATTCGGATATGAAAGGACTTAAAAACAGCAACATCCAAGAGTTTTTTGACGGTAACCAATGGATTATTGTACGTAGGAAAAAAACTGCTACATCGTCCAATGTAATGCTGTTGGATATTCCGACAATGATTATCGAAAAGTATGCAGGATTTTCAAAGGACGGCAAGGTTTTTCCTGTTCCGTCTAACAGCTACTGCAACGATAGATTAAGTGCAATATCCAAACAAATCGACTGCCTGAAAGAAAAGAAAGTAACCTTTCATTTGGCACGACATACCTTTGCTACCCTATTTTTAAGCGAGGGTGTTCCATTGGAGAGTTTGAGCAAAATGTTAGGACATAAGAATATTGCCACCACACAGATTTATGCCAAGATACTTAACGAGAAAGTTGGTAAGGATATGCAAAAGGTATCGCATAAATTCAAAGGTTTAGAACGCTCTTTTGTTTCGCAACTCTGAAACCAATTAAAGCAGGTAAGGAAAGTCAATGTTATTTACATTGGCTTTTTTTGTATTTTTACTATTGGTGGAAACAATGATAAAAAAACAGAATGAAAACACTTATACTACTTATAATTTCGTCAACACTATTATTGAGTTGTAACCAAAATAAAAAGAAAGAAGAGCAATCGACCACTAAAGGACTTTTATTGACCACGAAAGCCGTAGTGTATGGAATGGTTCACAGTTAGACAGAAACCTGTCTGCAAATGTTTTTAACGATTGGTGGAACAACGGCAACAAACCCGAACTGAAAACACAGGATAACCCTCTTTCCAAAACGAATACAATAGACAACCAACCAACGAAAGACCTTTTTGAGTTTATCCCACAGGAACATTCTCAGAATTTCGATATAGGATTATTCAGCCTTTTACCTGATGCACAAGGCGTGGATTATAAAGAAGAAACATTTGCTAAACGGATGAAGAAGAAAAAGAGACGATTGCAATAAACAATGCAATGCCATTGCATTACTTTTTTACTAACTTTGCAAAAGAATATGAAAGTCTTCTCTTCCATACTGGCACTTTTTATGATGGCATTATTTGTAATGCCTTGTGCTGATATGTATGAAAAAAATGTATTTAATATTCAGGAACATTCTACAGAAATAACACATCAGGACAACCACGAACATACAGACAGCGACTTATGTACACCTTTTTGTTTATGCGGTTGTTGTGGAATAGTTTCAGGTATAGTGCTTCAATGGAATGTATATAGCTTAGTTAAAGCAAAGACTTTTGATTTGTCTAAGCCTAAAGTTTACTATAAATCTACCTTTATATCCCACTATCTGGGAGGAATTTGGCAACCGCCAAAGATTAATGCATAATTTTTAGTGTTTTAATGATTATTGCTTTTTGCTTACAGCATTAAGCTGAATGTTTTTGGGTCATACTTCGTATTCTCGAATTTATAATCATTGCAATTTATCATTAATTATTCATCATTAATCACAATAGAAGTGTTAAATAGTATTATAAAATTCTCTATAAAGAATAAGTTCATTATAGGATTAATGACCTTGTTTCTCATCATTTGGGGGGTATGGAGTGCCAAGCAAATCCCCATTGATGCCCAACCTGACATTACAAACAATCAGGTTCAGATTATTACCCTGTCGCCTACATTAGCAGGACAGGAAGTAGAACAATTAGTAACATTTCCCGTAGAGCAAAGTATCGTTAATCTTCCAAAAGTAGAAGAGATAAGAAGTGTTTCAAGATTTGGATTATCTGTTGTAACCGTTGTCTTTCAAGATAATGTCGATATTTATTTTGCACGACAGTTAGTAAGCCAACAGCTGAAAGAAGCACAAGACCAGATACCTGAGGGGGTTGGAACACCTGAACTTGCTCCTGTCAGTACAGGTCTTGGCGAAGTGTACCAATATATTCTTCATCCCAAAGAAGGCAGTGAAGACAAATATTCCGCAATGGATTTGCGGACAATGCAGGACTGGATTGTTGCCAGACAACTTTACGGTACTCCGGGAATTGCAGAAGTCAATAGTTTCGGTGGTCTGCTTAAACAATACGAAGTTTCTATCGACCCAAACCGTATCAAGGCAATGGACGTTAGTATTTCCGATATTTTTACCGCACTCGAAAACAATAACCAAAATACCGGAGGTGCTTATATCGACAAGAAGCCCAATGCGTACTTTATTCGTGGGATTGGTCTGGTTACTTCATTGGAAGATGTAGGGAATATCGTCGTTAAAAATACAGGTAGCGTTCCGGTATTTATCAAAGATGTGGCAGAAGTACAATTTGGTCACGCTACCCGGTACGGGGCTTTGACCTATAATGGCGAAGTAGATGCCGTGGGTGGGATTGTAATGATGTTGAAGGGAGAAAACACCTCTGAAGTTGTAAAAAATATCAAAGAAAAAATACCAGTTATCCAACAATCTCTACCCGAAGACGTGGTCATAGAACCGTTTTTAGATAGAATGGATTTGGTTGATAGAGCGATAAGTACGGTTCAAAAGAACCTCATTGAGGGCGCACTGATTGTTATTTTTGTATTAATTCTTTTCCTGGGGAATTTCAGGGCAGGACTGATTGTAGCCTCAGCTATACCGCTATCTATGCTTTTTGCGTTGGGAATGATGAGGTTGTTTGGTGTTAGTGCCAACTTGATGAGTATGGGGGCTATTGATTTCGGATTGGTAATAGATGGTTCCCTGATTGTTGTTGAAGCGACAATGCACCATTTGGGCTTGCGGAAATCCACACAAAAACTTACGCAGGCAGAAATGGACGAGGAGGTATATGAATCTGCACGGAAAATTCGTACGAGTGCCGCATTTGGCGAGGTTATCATTCTCATTGTCTATATCCCTATCCTTACTTTGGTGGGTATAGAGGGTAAAATGTTTACGCCAATGGCACAGACTGTAAGTTTTGCCATTTTGGGTGCATTGATTTTGTCCTTTACCTATATCCCGATGATGAGTGCTTTGTGTTTGTCTAAAAAGCCGATTACCAAAAAGAATTTTTCAGACAAAATGATGGACTATCTTCAAGGGGTTTATAAACCATTGTTAGAAAAAGCAATTCGTATAAAATATGTGGTTATTGCGGTTGCCGTTGGGCTGTTTACCATAAGTATATTCTTTTTTTCACGGATGGGTGGAGAGTTCCTGCCAAAATTGGGCGAGGGCGATTTTGCTTTCCACTGTATCCTGCCACAAGGAACATCGTTAAGCCAAAGTCTGGAAACCTCTATGCAGGCATCAAGGATAATCAAGGAATTTGACGAAGTGAGAATGGTCGTAGGCAAGACTGGTGCTGCCGAAGTACCGACAGACCCGATGCCTCCCGAAGCCACTGACCTGATGATTATCCTAAAACCGCAGGACGAATGGAAAACAAAAAAATCCTATGACGAGCTTTCCAATGAAATGATGGAGAAACTTGAAGTTATTCCCGGTGTATTCTTTGAAGCCAATCAGCCGATACAGATGCGGTTTAATGAACTGATGACAGGTATCAGGCAGGATGTAGCCGTTAAGATATTCGGAGAAGACCTCGACAGTTTGTTGGTTTATGCCAATAAAGCGAATGCTATTATTCAAACAGTAGAAGGTGCGACTGCTCCGCAGGTAGAACGGGTAGCAGGTCTTCCGCAAATCAATATCGAATATGACCGTACCCGAATAGCCAATTACGGCTTGAATGTACAGGAAATAAACGATATTGTCAGCACTGCGTTCGCAGGTAAATCAGCAGGTGTGATTTATGAAAACGAACGAAGATTTGATTTGGTGGTACGGCTTGATGAAGCCCACCGCAGTTCCATTGAGGATGTGAGCAATCTGTTTATCCCACTACCAAACGGCGACCAAATACCGCTTTCACAGGTTGCAAACATTGATTACAAATTAGGGCCCGCACAAATCAGCCGTGAAGGCGGTAAACGCAGGATATATGTCGGCTTCAACGTACAGGGGCGGGATGTAGCCAGCGTTGTCAATGAAATTCAGGATAAATTGGCTGAACAGATTAAGCTACCGACAGGTTATTATTTTACTTATGGTGGTCAGTTTGAGAACCTCCAAAAAGCTACCGACAGATTACTCATAGCAGTACCTATCGCCCTGCTTTTGATTTTTATCCTGTTATACTTCACGTTCCATTCGTTCAAGGAAGCCGTTTTGGTCTATACGGCTATCCCGATGAGTGCCATTGGAGGCGTATTTGCCCTTTTATTGCGGGATATGCCATTCAGCATATCGGCAGGTGTCGGATTTATTGCTCTGTTCGGTGTTGCTGTTCTGAACGGGATTGTACTGATTGCCACGTTCAATAGACTGGAGAAAGAGGGTTGGAACGAGATTGTTCCGAGAATTATCGAGGGAGCTAAAACAAGGCTTAGGCCTGTATTGATGACAGCATCTGTGGCAAGTTTAGGTTTTTTACCAATGGCATTGAGTACAAGTGCAGGTGCAGAAGTACAAAAACCGTTGGCAACGGTCGTTATCGGAGGATTGATTTCAGCAACTGCATTGACGTTGTTCGTGCTGCCCTTGCTGTACCTCGTATTTATGAGAAACCAAAAACCTCCGAAAAATAATAAAACGAAAGCCATAGCACCCGTGTTGTTCCTGTTTATGTTCTTGGGATTTTCTCAAAACGGTAAGGCACAAACTCCGATAAATGTAGATAAGGCTATCGAGATTGCTGTGGAGAATAACCCTCAGCTACGTTCCAAAAATATGGATATTCAATCTGCCCAAAGCCTTAGCAAGACGGCGTATGAACTGCCGAAGACCGGTGTAGATTTCCAATATGGGAATATTAACAGTTTCGAATTTGATAACGGCTTCCAGATTTCGCAGACCATACCCTTTCCAACGCTCTTTGGGGCAAAGAAAAACTTGGTCAAAGAGCAAGTCAAAGGTCGGCAATGGTCAAAGGCTCTGACAGAAAATGAACTTAGAAAACAGGTAAGAACCTATTATTACCAGTTGGAATATTTGGAGCATAATGCTTCGGTTTTAAAGTATCTTGATACTATTTATGCAGACTTTATCCGCGTAGCAGAACTGCGGTACAAAACCGGAGATATAGGCAAACTGGACGTTAATACTGCGACTACCAAGAAAGGGGAAATAAGTCTTTTGTATCAACAGAACGAGGTTTTAAGGCAGAACGCCTATCAAAGCCTTAAAAATCTGATGCAGACACAGGAAGACTTCTTAATAGAACCGCAACCGGATTATACACCATTGCTGTTAAGTTCTTTCATTGACAGTTCGGCTGTTGCAAATCATCCGAGCATCCAGTTATTGTATCAAGAGGCGAAAATTGCCGAGCAGAACAAGAAATTGGAAAGAGCAAACAGCTTGCCTGATTTTACATTCGGTTATAATAACATATCGCTGATAGGAATGCACAGTAAAAATGGTGTAGAGCAATTTTATGGCAAAGGACAGCGGTTTAGTTTTGTTGATTTAGGTATTACAATCCCAATTTTTACCACCACCAAAGCAAAAATTCGCTCGCTTGATTACAAGAAACAATCATTGGAATTAAATGCGCAATGGCAGGAACAACAGCTTAAAACGGAATTGGCAAACGCCTTGAAACAATACGAACAATATGTAGCGCAGTTTACCTATTTCAAGGAGCAGGCACTTCCCAATGCTGATGAGATTATCAATGCTGCAAAGCTGGGGTACAGTACCGGAGATATTTCTTATGTGGAGTACCTATTTGCCTTGCAGACAACAGCAGACATTCAGCTTAATTATTTAAATAGCATTCAGCAAATCAATGAGGCTGTAACGCTTATCCATTCATTAATCAGTAAATAATACAATATATGAAACGTATCATAAATAATATAGTTTTTAGCGTTCTTGTCCTCGTTGCATTCTTTGCTTTCAACGCCTGTACAAATAATCATAAAGAGGGCGATGGGCATAATCACGGAACGGAAGCAGAAACAACAACGGACGAACACGAAGAAGAAGAAGAAAATGTTGCAGTGCTGACCGATGAGCAGATGAAAGCGGTGGGTATTGAAATCGGTTCAATTGAACAGAAGCAATTATCCGCAACATTGAAAGCCAATGGAGCATTAAGAGTTCCCAACAGCAACAAGGCGAATGCAACCTCGTTGTTTGGTGGTGTTATCAAATCCCTTAATGTGGAGATAGGCGATTTCGTAAGGAAAGGTCAGGTTATCGCTACTATTTCCAATCCGCAATTCATACAATTGCAGGAAGAATACCTAAGCATCAATAGCCGGATAGAGTTTGCCGAACAGGAACTTGTAAGACAAAGAGAGCTGAACGACGGAAATGTCGGAGCAAAGAAAAACCTGCAAAGTGCCACTACTGAACTGAACACGTTGAGAACACGGAAGTCTTCTTTGAACCAGCAAATTCAAATGATGGGGATTAATCCGGCTTCCTTGTCAAATTCGAGCCTTAAATCCTCATTGGTCGTTACAAGTCCGATAAGCGGTACTATCAGCAATGTTTTTGCCAAAATCGGAAGCTATGTAGATGTGTCATCGCCTATTGCTGAAATCATAGAAAACACAGCCCTGCACTTGGACTTACAGGTGTATGAAAAGGATATTCCTTTAATCAAAATAGGTCAGAAAATAGATTTTGTCGTAACCAACAATCCCAATAAGACTTATTCTGCCGAAGTTTATAGTATCGGCTCATCCTTTAGCGGAGAGAGTAAAACTATTGCTGTTCACAGCAAGATTACAGGAGATAAAGCAGGATTGATTGACGGAATGAGTATAACCGGAATGGTAAGTTTAGATGATGTATTAAGTACGGCTGTACCCAACGATGCTATTGTCAATGCAGACGGAAAGTATTACATCTTTTTGGTCAAGGAGCGGGAAGAAGAAGCTCACGACCATAAAGAGGGCGAAGCTCACGACCATAACCACGGTTCTGAAAAAGGAACTCAATTTGTAAGAATGGAAGTCGTTAAAGGTGCTACGCAATTGGGTTATACGGCAATTACACCTGTAAGTGAAATTCCGCACGGTGCGCATATCGTGGTAAAAGGCGCGTTTTTTGTGAATGCAAAAATGGATGATTCGGGAGAACACGCCCACGCTCACTAAAAAACATTGGATAATGAAAAAAAACATTGAACAGAAGCTGTTGTCAAAGAACACCAATCCGACAAGTATGCGGATATTGGTGTACGACTTCTTGGAGCAACAGCAGACAGCAATGTCCTTATCTGAAATTGAGAGCCATTTTTATAAAGCAGACAGGGTTACGATTTACAGGACTTTGAAAACTTTTGAAGAAAAAGGCATTGTACACAGTATTCAGGAGAACACTACGGTCAAGTATATTCTGTGCCACGATGGGTGTGATGAAAATACACACAAGGATTGGCACTTACATTTCTATTGTAAGATTTGTAAGCAGACAACCTGTAAGGAGGATTTTATAATACCGCAGAATGGAAGTCAGAATTACCGTATCGACGAACTAAAATTATTTGGTAAGGGAATTTGTGAAAACTGTTTAAAGGAGAGTTTGCAATAGCATTGCAGGCTCTCCCTGTGTAACTTTGTTATAAATATAAATGTGTTATGGACACCTATCTTAAAGAAACAAAAATCCTTGACTACTCCAATGCTTCCATACAAAAGCTATTGGAGCAGAGAGGGTGGGAAAACTTGGACACCGTTGCCAAAGTTCAAGCCATTTACAATTTTGTACGGGACGAAATAAAGTTTGGCTATAATGTTTCTGATTATATTTCCGCATCGCAGGTGCTGAATGACGGGTACGGAC
Organism: Soonwooa purpurea; assembly: GCF_053891095.1. Lineage (NCBI taxonomy): Bacteria > Pseudomonadati > Bacteroidota > Flavobacteriia > Flavobacteriales > Weeksellaceae > Soonwooa > Soonwooa purpurea. Next base: position 4,662 of record NZ_JBSSMA010000020.1, on the reverse strand, counting down.
AATGCAACACAAAAGCCACTTTATTAATGGCTTTGTTAAGAGCAACAGATGTACCTAACCGTATTCACGGCTTTACCATTGACAAGGCATTGCAGAAAGGAGCTATTACAGGTATTTGGTACAGACTATCGCCTAAGAATATCTTGCATAGCTGGGTTGAAGTTTGGGTAAACGAGCAATGGTATTTTTTGGAGGGCGTGATTTTGGATAAACCGTACCTCACTAAATTACAGGAACAGAACAGTGATTGCAAGACCACTTTTTGCGGTTTCGGGGTTTATACCGATAATTTTGAGAACCCGCCGATTGAATGGAACCTCAATAATACATTTATTCAGGATAAAGGCATCAATCGGGACTTTGGCGTTTTTGATACACCCGATGCGTTTTATGCAAAACATCAACAAGAACTGAACGCTTTCAAGAAGTTTATTTTTCAGCATATCGTGAGGCATATAATGAATAATAATGTAGAAAGAATAAGAAATAAAAAAGTGTAACGAACCTAAAAAATTAAAGGCTATGATAAATACAGACAAAAATCACAAGCATACTTACGATGCACAAGGCAAAATGACTTGTTGCACACAGGAAGAAAAAATCTACACCAAAGCAGGTGCTAAGGAATTGGTAAAAGGGCATCACAAAAATGACGGGCATAATCACGACCACAGTGATGATGACGGACACGACCATTCGCATTCAGGAGATACTGACAATGTTTTCAAGATGTTTCTTCCCGCCATTATTTCCCTTGCGCTGTTGCTTGCAGGTATTGCAATGGATAATTGGTTTCCGCAGACGTGGTTTACTGATTGGGTACGGATTATTTGGTACGTGGTGGCTTATGCTCCTGTTGGACTGCCCGTACTCAAAGAAGCCGTTGAGAGTATTCGCAAAGGCGAGATTTTCTCGGAGTTCTTTTTGATGGGCATTGCAACTATCGGGGCATTTGCCATTGGCGAATATCCCGAGGGCGTTGCGGTAATGTTGTTCTATGCCGTTGGCGAAGTTTTTCAGACAATGGCTGTTTCGAGGGCAAAATCAAACATCAAATCTTTGCTTGACCAAAGACCCGATGAAGTAACCGTTTTAAAAAACAATGAACCGCAAACCGTAAAGGCAGAAACTGTTGCCGTTGGCGAAATTATACAGCTTAAACCGGGAGAAAAATTAGGCTTAGACGGAGAACTGTTGTCCGAAACGGCATCTTTCAATACATCGGCTTTAACAGGCGAAAGCAAACCAGATACAAAAAACAAAGGCGAAACCGTTTTGGCAGGGATGATAAATCTCAACACCGTATCGCAGGTAAAAGTTACGACCGCATACACCGACAGTAAGTTGAGCAAGATTTTAGAATTGGTGCAAAACGCCACTACACAAAAAGCACCAACGGAATTATTTATCCGGAAATTTGCAAAAATCTATACGCCTATTGTAGTGCTGTTAGCCATAGCTATTTGCCTACTGCCTTATTTCTTTGTAGAAAATTATGAGTTTAGAGATTGGCTGTACAGGGCTTTGGTATTTCTGGTTATTTCTTGTCCTTGTGCGTTGGTTATTTCCATTCCGTTAGGTTATTTCGGTGGTATTGGTGCTGCAAGCAAAAACGGAATACTGTTTAAAGGGAGTAACTTTTTAGATGCTCTTTCCGATATCCAAAACGTAGTGATGGATAAGACAGGCACAATGACAGAGGGCGTTTTTAAGGTTCAGGAAGTCAATTTCAATCCTGAATTTGATAAAGCCGAAATTCTGGAATTAGTTAACATTTTGGAAAGCCATAGCACACACCCCGTAGCAACCGCTATTCACGAATACGTGGGGAAACCGAATAATGAAATCCAATTGGAAAATACGGAGGAAATCGCCGGACACGGTTTGAAATCAACTGTAAACGGTAAGGATTTATTGGTCGGGAATTTCAAACTGATGGATAAGTTCGGCATACCATACGACTTAGACCCGAACAGCATCGTTTATACAACTATCGCCGTTGCTTACGACAGCAAATTTGTCGGTTACATCACGATTGCCGACAGTATCAAAGAAGATGCACAGGAAACCATAACCCTACTGCATAAGCTCAATGTTAATGCAACGATGCTTAGCGGAGATAAAAGTACCGTTGTAAAATATGTGGCGGAGCAGTTAGGGATAGACAATGCTTTTGGAGATTTATTGCCCGAAGACAAAGTAAACAGGGTTAAAGAAATCAAAGCCAAAGGCGAAAGCGTTGCTTTTGTGGGCGATGGTGTAAACGATGCTCCTGTTGTGGCATTGAGCGACGTCGGTATCGCAATGGGTGGTTTGGGAAGCGATGCCACTATCGAAACCGCAGATGTGGTCATACAGGACGATAAGCCAAGTAAAATACCTATGGCAATCAACATCGGTAAACAGACAAAGAAAATCGTTTGGCAAAATATCGGTTTGGCTTTCGGTGTCAAAGCGATTGTACTCGTACTTGGAGCAGGTGGATTGGCGACAATGTGGGAAGCTGTTTTTGCGGATGTTGGCGTGGCGTTATTGGCTATTTTGAATGCGGTAAGAATACAGCGAATGAAATTTTAAACCCCTTCAATTTATGAGTTTTGAAAAGGAAAAAGAAAAAACGAAAAAAGAAATATATCCCCAATCGGCATATTTCTCAATCAAGTAAGCCTGTAAAAAGGGTAGAAAGATTGCGTCATAGAATACTTAATTGGACAATGCTGATTTTCCTTTCTGCCATATTGATATTCCTAATTTTTGCTGTTGTCCGTCATATATATCATCATTATATAGGCAATTTTCAGCACCATCAACACCAACATCATCATCATCATCGTTGAAATGACAGATGTTTTTGATGAGGGAACAGCGCTGTTGGCAATTCACTACTCATAGTGCGCTTAAACATTTCAAAATAATCGAATGAATAAATTTTACAACGAAACATTACATAGGTTAAAAACAACAGTCAACGAATTGGAGGTTGAAGCTGATTGCTCCATACAACGGATAGAAGCTGTTATACTTCTTATTGTAGAATGCCTATCCGAATTAAAGGAATATGTGCTAAAAAGAGGGTTTAAGAATACTGATGAGGAAATCCGTTTTTTCAAACATCAAAAACCTGTCATCGTGGCTAAACTCATCTATTACAATGCCATTTATAAAATTGAGACAAAGAAGCCCTATGGAGCAAAGCCTATTAGGAAATACCTCAAAAAAGAACTGAAAAAGCTAAAGAGGTTCTTTGACAGCAACCTCGATTTTTACAAGTATTACCGTAGCAATAACTCGTTCCTTGACGAGAAATATTTCGTTCGGGGCAACCACGATATAAAGCTGTGGCTGGACACGTATTATTTCCAGTCTGACCAGTCCTTTTCCACTTCACATGATTACAAGGTCGCCAAGATAATAGCCAACGATTTGATACAGGTCTACATCGAAGACCAGTTATATCACAAGTTCCAAAAGAATAAATCGAAAGCCCAAAAGAAGCTGAAATGGACAGGTAGCAAAGTGGCATTGATAGAATTGATATATTCCCTGCATTTCCAAAATGTGTTTGACAACGGGAGCAACGACATAAGAGAAGTTGCCCAATATTTTGAAAGTGCCTTTGGCATTGATTTGGGCAATTTCTATCAGACCTATTTGGAGTTGAGAAACCGAAAGATGAACCGTACAAAATTCCTTGATGTGCTTCGGGAGGAACTTATACGGAGAATGGACGAGCAGGACGGTAGGTAGGGTTTGCTATATCTGTACAGCGTAAAAAGGGTTTAATAAAAGCCCTTTTTTCTTGTCCTGTTTTACCAAGTGTAATAATCGGATATTAAAATCCTTTGTATGGTTTTGAGAATAATAAATTTTGTATATTTGCTGTGAGCTAACGGAAATGTGTTGAAAAGCAAAGCAATAAGCACCGTTACCAAATCGTTACTTGACTATCTTTGATAACCCACATAAGAGCCTTGTATTCAACCGAAAAGGCTTTTTCCTGAAAACTTTAAAATAAAAATTCCTACAATTACAATTAATAAAAAGAATGGTAAAAAAACAAGTAGAGATATTATTACATTTGCTTTTTTCATCTTAACAATCGTGTTTGACTATTAGTATACATAACGCCAACTCCAAGTTTACCTCCAGGCCCTACATTAAAACTTGATGTTCTATAACCATTTTCCAAAAATTTTTCCATTAAACTCTTGAATTATTGGTTCTGTTTTAAGTTGTAAATATTCTGGTCCGAATCTTATTTCTCCTTCAAATTTTTGATAAATATTTAGACTTTCAGAATTAAGAAATGTACTCCATTCAATCATTTACGATGTTTTTTGAAAATTACGGCTAACGGGCCGAGGCTTGGCGATAGTGCGGGATTGAATTGAGCGAAAGTTCAATTCAGAACCGAAGGAAGCCAAAGCTGTGAGCCTTTTGGTAAATTTAATAAAAAAACAAAAGCAAACAGCTTTTTGCGGAATAGAAAGCCGAAATTTTCAGTTATGACTTAACCCGCCATTGCGCCAAACCCTTGTGCCTGTTGCACAACTAGAATAACGTAAAATTTCTTAACTTGTTATTATGCAAGGCAAAAAAGAATTTACACCCCAATTATTTTACGATTTAAGTTTGGATCGATTGGTACCTTTGGATAATTAC
>NZ_JBSSMA010000019.1:0-46975 GCF_053891095.1 Soonwooa purpurea | reverse complement strand
ACTCGATTTCTTTTACAACACTCAACTTAAAAGACATACTGTAATCGCGCTGAGTACGTTTTACATAATTGCTTCTTTCTTCCATAATAACGATTTCTTTTTTGTATCGCTATTTCAGGACGTTACAACTTTATAAAATAAAAAGCCTCACTTATTTTGGTGAGGTTTTTAAATAATCTATTACAATGTCTCAATAAAAAATCCCCTTTGTTTGCACAAAGAGGATTTTTAAAAAACGAGCTACAATTAATTCGCGATAAATTTACTGGTTACCAACTCGTTTTTATATTTTAATTTGATAATGTATACACCTTTTTCAAGACCATCCATACTTGTTTTATTGTCATTAAAACCTCTCTTAACAAGTTGTCCAGACATAGAATAGATTTGGAATTCTTCTGCTTTATCTTTCCAGTTCAGGCTGTTGTTTAATTTATCAACATATACTTGTGCTTTATTTTTAATCTCATTAACAGCCAAAGTTTTACTCAAAGGCAAGTCATAAAACTCGCTTGTAATAATCGGATTATTGCCTACTTGATAAACCACGCCAAGTTTTGTGAATTTGGTATTGTCTTTATTTCTCAAGAAACTGCTGGATTTAACATCGCCCAAATCGCCCATTCCGTTTTTAGTAAACAAAACCTCATCGCCACCTTTGGACACGCTAAAGGTGTTATAATATTTGGTTCCTACAGGCATTTTTTGGAAATGTACGTAGGAAAACTCAATATCTTCATCGTCATTATAAACTTTAGGATTAAGCGTATCAGAGTTAAGTACTACCGAGAAACCAACAGGATCGTAACCGATAAATATTCTATTTTCTTTTTCAAGAACACCGTCTTTTGAAGCTTGATTTACGATACCATAAGATTTGTTCGTGTCAACATCTTTAATACCGTTATTGGTTCCCAACATATAGCTATAAGTACCATTGTTGGAGAATCTATCAAAGTTGGTTGTTAAAAACTGTTCGTTGAAAATAACGGGAAACGAAACCGCATCTTCCATAGTTTCCACATTTAGCATATCGATGCTAGAGATCACATTATCATCGCCAACGACAAAACCAACTTGGTCTTTTTCTCCTTCTATTGGTGATAAGCCTTTCACAGCGATAACGTCTTTATTTATTTCTTTTACAATTGTGCCATCTTCGGATGCTACATAATAGTTACTCCAAGTTTTGTCATTAACCATATCGCGGTAACTCAATGCGTAGATGATTTCTAATTTATCATCCGAATTAAAGTTATGGCTGGTAATAGCATATTGTTCTGTAAAAGGTAAAGTTCCGAAATTTCCTAATGCGAACACCATATTTTCATCTGGAAACTTCGAGGTAAGAGGCAATTTAATTTCTTTTTCGATATTAAGATCCAGATCTGCAATTTGCACCAAAAGATGATTGTCTGGTGTCACCACCATAGAAGTGTTCATGAATTGCTTTTCATAATGAGAGAAAACTATTTTGTCTTGACCATTAATTTTAACAAAGCTTAATGGATTACCCGCATAATTACTTGTTCTGAACTTTTCTACTAAATATTCTTTTTTGAAATTGAATTGATCATCATACAATCTATAAGTCATTCCAGCTTTGTCATCCGACGCTGTCAGGATAGCCGTAGAGCCATCTGGCTTGTTAATGAAAAAACAGAAACTAGCCTCTAACTCATGCAACTTTTCACCATCTTCGTTAAAAATATAGACTTTATTTTTTTGGAAGTTAGGCCCCATCCCCCCTTCAAAATAATGTGCATAAATACCAAATTTTAGTTTACCATCATTAGCCCCAATATTTTTGGTTGCTTTTGTGATAATCTGTACATCATTAGTCGTTGTAGGAATATCAAAATTAATCGCTTTTGTTTCTGCAAGATTATCATTTAACAGTTTTAAGCTAATATTAGCAGCAGCACCGAAACTATAATTAAGTTCGAAAGTCTGAAGCTGGTTATCATTAATATTTCGAAATTGTCCCCATCTTTTGTTCGTCAAAGTACTGGTAGCCTCATCTGCCGATTTCGCAGAAGGCGATCCTAACAAATTGGCATAGTTGGATACCGTGGAATTAGAGTGATTCAGAAAGCTATTGTCAAGGTTTCCGAATTTTGAAAAATCCTCAAATGTTAATTTTTCTTGCGCGTTAAAGCTAACGGCTGCACACAACATCGATGCTAATAATGTAAATTTTTTCATTGTATAAAACTGAAATTAAGTAATCGTTATAATCTTGAATTTGATCAACACAAATATCCTATTCTGTTCAAAAAAACTAAATAAAACGCCCTTACAAAACTTGTACTAAGCCTCAAAACATTATTACATTAACAATACAAAACAGAATAAAATATTGAAAACCAATGGTTTATTAGTAAATATTTTGAAAATTACAAATTCATTAAAAAGTTGATGAGATTTTGTTCTTCGCCTTGTATTTTAAGCTTTTTGCGAAGACGCGACCGCGAAACCATGATACTATTAACCGACTGCTGCGTGATGGCCGAAATATCTTTTGTGGACATATTAAGTCTAAGAAACGCACACATTTTTTTTTCGTTCGGGGTGAGATTGGGAAATTGATGACTCAGTTTTGCATAAAAATTAGGATGCACTTTTGTAAAATGGGTTTCAAATTCGGTCCAGACATCTTGATCTTTTTTTTGATTCATCTCCTAGATTATTTCTTGTAATTGCTTCTGATTTGGAGGAGGTGTTGTTGCTTTCAAAGTGGACAATTGGTCGGAAATACTTTTTATAAGTTCGTTCTTTTTTAAAATATACATGACTTTGCTTGCCATTTCCCGATGTTGAAAATCCAAATCTTCGGTTAATTTTTCTTTTTCTAAAGACAAATTTTTCCGTTCTAGCTCCAACTTGTCATTAGAAAGTTTAGCATTTTTGAGTTTCGTTTTTTGTAAATACAGAAAAAGTGCCGCTAGGGCTAACAAAAGTAACAAAATACCACCTGCGGCATAAAACGCCAAACGGTTTTTTTCTTTTTCACTTTCTTGTTTTTGGGCATTGGCTTCATAAACTTCTTTTTGTTTTTCTAAAGCGTATTTTAGCTCTACACCGCTAACTTTCTTAACCGTTTCTGCATTAAAAAGACTATTTCTCAAATGGCTATATTGCTCTTGATTTTCTAAAGCCTGCTGGTAATTACCTAATTTTTTATAAACATTCCGTAAGAGTTCCAAACTTATGAGAATAGACTCTGTATTGCCTAGATTTTTCCCTAAAGAGAGCGCGTTATTGAGGTAATATTTGGATTATTCGTAACCACCAATTTCGGAATATGCTTTTCCCAAATTGTTGTAACATTGTGCCACGCCGCGATCTTCGCCCAAGTTTTCACGGATTTTTAAAGATTGATTGTAATAATAAATAGCAAGTCTGTGCTCTTTACCTTCCAAATGACAAACCCCAATATTGTTGAGCAAAGAGGCTTCCAATGAAGGGTCGTTGAGATTAGTATTTATTTTTTGTGCTGACTCAAAAAAGCCAAGTGCTTTATCAAATTGTTTTTGTTTTGCGTAAGTTGCTGCAATGTTATTGAGTATTTTTGTTTGCCAAGCTTGTACTTTTTGAGGCACCAGAACTTTTTCTTTATTTAATAATGCTCGAACTTCTTGATATTTTGAGAGCGCTTTGTCATAATTGTTTTGTTGTAGTTCTATGTTACCAAGTTGTGTGATTAATCGGATTTTGTTTACAATTAAACTTTGATCGTTTGGATTTTTTTTAAATAATTTATCATTAATTTTTATAGAAGATAAACTGTAATTCAATGCACTTGCAAAATTACCTTTGCCTAAATAAATACTGCCGAGCATTCTATACACATAGACTTTATCATTATTCTCGGGAAGTTGATTAATAAGTATTTCCGCTCTTTTACTATAATAAAGGGCAGAATCTAGATTTGATTTTGCGACTTCGTCCGATTTCCTAACCAAATCTTCAATATTTTTTACCATAGGGCTAGCAACTTCAGCAGCAACTTGTGCACTGAAAGCCTGTCCAAAAAAAATGAAATGAATAAAAAATATCTCAATAACATAATTCCTCCGTATAATATTTGTCTTAAACTTAAAACAAAATTAATCAAAAACTGTTTTGGATAGAAACAATATTTTTTTGTTGAAAAATTTAGAATATGCTATAAAAAAAGCCACAAAATGCTAAACATCTTGAGACTTCTAACTTATAGAAATACTTCTATGCAATTAAATAATTATGATATTGAACAAAATTTACTTATTAATAAATTTATAGGTTTCAGAATCTTTAAAACCAACAACCGAAAACACATACAAGTCGGCTTCCCGACATAAAATCAGCTTCATCTTTTGAAAAATTAGAACTAACTTCAGCAATACTTTCACTTTAAATTTCCTATTTTCGTAAAAAACACAAAATAGATGAAGAAGAAATTGATCCTTATGTTTATAAGCATCTTAATGCTAAACGCTTGCAAAAAACAAGAAAAAACAGAAGCTGAAAAAATCATAGACCAAAACGCACTTCGGGACAGCATAGTTTTGGAACAGAAAAAATCACAAATCGTCCCAATTTTAGATTCTATTATTTCAAAAAATAAATTCAATGGCATTGTGTCTGTCGAATGGGATCAAAAAAAAATCTACGAACGCGCACAAGGTTTTTCTAATTTTGAACGTCAAACTAACATCGACAACCAGACGGTATTTCCTATCGCGTCAAATAGCAAACAATTTACAGGGGTTTTAATTCTACAATTAGAAGAACAACAAAAACTGAGTCTTAATGACACGGTTTCAAAATATTTAAAATCTTTTCAAACGCCTTCTTATAAAGGCATCACAATTTCCGAGCTTCTTCATCACAGTTCGGGCATTAATTATTTTGGTGAAAAACTGATGTTCAAACCCGGCACTGATTTTCATTATTCCAATGATGCTTACAAAAGTCTTGGCGACATTATCGAAGTGGTCACAGGAAAATCTTATGATGAGAATGTTATGGCACTTTTCCAAAAATTAGGCATGCGACATTCCTCAACGGGAAACTTGTACTCTGGGACAAATTTTGCAAGTGCTCATTTAGGAAAACTTAATAATCCTAAAGAAGTTCCTAATATGCCAAAACGTTTGGACAAAAATCACATTTCTATTGCTGCAGGCGGTATTTTATCAACTGTTGACGATCTTCATTTATGGAATAATGCGTTATACAATGGCAAAGTTTTGACCAAGGAATCTTTCAAAATTTTCATAAAACCCGAGAAGAGTTTTGAACATTATATTTTAGGCAAAGTAGGTTACGCTTGTGGCATTATGATAAGTCCCAAATCACCACAAACCTATATGCATTCTGGATATGTGAAAGGCGCGCCTTCGCTTAATTTTTATTATCCCGAGACCAAAACATCGGTGATTATATTGTCCAATATCGCTGATGAAAGTTTAGGAAAAAAAGCAATTTATAAAACACATCGCCAAATCCGAATCAAAATAGATTCGTTAACAACAATATGGAATCAAGACAAAAAAAATGTGCTTACTAATTTGTAAACACCATTTAATTATTTTAAAACAATTGATAACCAAGGATGAAGGATATCGAATTATACTCCGTATCCCATAGACTAGAATATACATATCCATTCTTTGACTGCACCAATTTTCTCGGTAAGCTGTATCTAACTTCAGCACTTAGTTTTTTATTATATTCATAAGATAAGCCAATGCCAAAACCTAATTTTGCATCGATGCTATTGTCTTGTCCTACATAAGAATAATCCATAAGATTTTCCGTTTTAGCATCCATTGGTAAATATAGAATCCCCATTGCTTTTGCAGACACGGTGGATTTTCCATGATTGTAAAAATTATACTTAACGCCAAAAGGCAACAAAATGTTATTGTAATCCAACTTCACTTTTTTCGAAGGACTTATGGCAGAATCCACCTCATCTGTGAATGACTGAAAACTTGGTTGGATGAAAACCGAAGCATTGAAAAAATTGAGTCTGTATTCAAAATTAACTCCAATCAAAAATCCTGTATTTGAAAATTTATAGGATGCTTTTTCTGCAGCGATATCGCCTTGGTAATTCATTGACAAAGACGAATTAACTACACCGGCGACAATGCCCATAGAGAAATTCCCTGTTTTTTCTTTTTCAGAATAAACTTTCACTTGATTATTAGAAGCATCACTACCTGAGTATTTTAAAAATAATTTTTTCAAAGGATCTTCGTAATACTCTAGAAATCTGATGTCTTTACTATCTTCGGAAATGCCGAATAAATTTGCAAGTTCTTTTTTATAAGAATTATCCGTAACAACATTGGTATCTCGATAATAGCGTTTGTTAATCAATTGCTTTATTTCACCATTTTTATCCTGATAGAAAAACGCTCTAGAATTGCTGTCATTATATTGAAACAAGTTATATGGTCCTTCTAAAACAACGCGCAGTAAAAGCGCCTTTTCGGTTGGCAAGATCGAGTTATTTTCTTCAATTCTAATATCATCAAATCTCGAAAAATTAGTAACAACGCTTACATATTTTGTTCCAGAGTTATAACTAATGCTTTCAAAATCTTTGGGTAACAAAACAACTTCCTTATCATTGTCATTCTTTTTTGTTACGAATGATGTTACAGCATTGTTTTGATTCTGCGTTTTTACCAGTATTTTTTCTGATTGCCCATTTCTATTAACAATTGTTGCTTCCACAAATTTTGACTGTGAAAATGCCAATCCGCTGATAACAAACATTGGAACTAATAAGAGTTTCTTCATTAATTTTTTTTTCAAATATAAACTTCTTATTCCAACTGAAAACTAATTTCTACCAGAAATGTCAATTTATAAATTATGCTTTTTAAAAATCCTTATTTTTACAAAAATTAATTTCGTGAGGAAAATCTATATTTTATTTTTAATTTGTGCTTCTTTTTTATTCTCAAAAGCGCAGTATTACGGAGATTTTGACAACAGTTTCAAAATAGGAATCAATGCAGGAATAGACATGCCGTCTTTGGATAACAAAACCCCTTTCATCAATTATAAACCTGGTGTTAATATTGGTGTTAATCTGGATTATTTCTGGACTTGGTTTGGGCTAGGTGCCGATTTTAATTACATCAGCAATGCTACAGAAAGTACGTATCCTAGCGATAATTTATTTTTAAATACGATTAAACTCAATAACATAAAACTTGACAAACATCCTATCAACAGATTGTTTATCGGGATTGGACCAAATTTTAAACATGAATTTTCGGATGAGTTTTCTGCGATTTTTAAATTAAGAGGCGGCATTAGCACGTTAAAAAACGGAGAAGTGCAACAATATGTTGACCAAGCCAATCGCATTGACCTTAACAGCCATAACAGTTACGATATCAAAAACATAGCTTCGGCAAAAGCACAACTGGAATTTAATTATTTCTTTACCGAAAATCTTGGGTTAAATTTTGGTGCTTATTACTTGCAGCATTTTCAAGTTAAAGAAAATGGCTCTGGAAATATTGCGGGCTATCGGCCTTTTACAGAAAATAATGGGCAAAATAATGTAGAACAAAATTACCAAGTTCGAGGCAGCTTGGAGCACGAAGCGCATTCTGTAGGCGCATTTGCTGGTTTGGTTTACCGATTCGGAAATTCTTATACATCAAAAAAATCCAAAACTACAAGCTATCCTTACAAACTGGAAGTTATCGTAAAAGACAAATATACAGACGAGGCGCTTCCCAACGCAGAAGTTCTACTTATCAACAGCCAAGGTCAGCGCGCCTATTACGGAACGTCTAATAAAGAAGGAAAAATCACTTTTAATAATGTAAAACCTGATGATTACGAACTGAAAGGAAAATTTCGTGATATAACGCTGGTCAGCAAACGTGTTGAAAAAACGACTTTAATTACCTTAATTCCTATGAAAATGGATTTGGAAAACGAAGACGAAAGATTCATCATCGAAGGGAAAGTTAGCGATTGTAACACAAAAAAAACACTTCCTTATGCAAGTGTCAGCCTTAAAAATGAAACAACTTCGGAAGTCAGAAATTTGAAAACTTCAGCCAACGGAACTTTTAGTTTCATGGCTAAAAAAGACGAATTATACAGTATCTACGGGAAAAAAGGCAATTATTTTTCTCAAACAGAAAATCTTGATGGCAAATTAAATGACCGAACTAAAAAGTTATTTCTCAACCTTCAGGTTTGTATGGAAGAAGCGACTTGCGATAAAGCGATTAACCTGCAAAACATCAACTATGATTTTGATAAAACCGAAATCCGAAACGATGCAAAACCAGAACTGGACAAGCTTTATCAATTTTTAACTGATAATCCCTCTGTAAAATTAGAATTATCCTCGCATACAGATTCGCGTGGATCGGATGATTATAATCTGAAACTTTCGCAAGGTCGCGCCGACTCTGCGGTTAATTATTTAGTTTCGAAAGGCCTTAGCAGAAACCGAATTGTTGCTAAAGGTTATGGAGAAACCAAGTTGTTAAACGAATGTTACAATGACGCCAACTGCACAGAAGATCAACATCAGCAAAACAGAAGAACTGAGTTCAAAGTAATTTGTGCTAAATAAAGCAAAACGCCTTTCAATTTTTTTTGAAAGGCGTTTTTAATTTAAATTTTAAAATTTATTTTTTGGTGCAATATATTTGTGATATTGCTGTATATGTTGTTCCACTTTCTGTAAAAGTTTCTTTACTTGTAATTACCATTTCATTATTGTTAATAGAAACATCACCAGTGATTGTTTCTCCGTCAATATAAATGCTTATCTTTTTGGTTTTGTCATCATAATTTCCAGAATATTCATCATGATTCGTACAACCATCTTCATAGGATTGATAGATTAATTTACCAGAACTTTCAATATTGAAGTTTGACTTTCTCTCACATTCATCAAAAGTATAATGTTCTACAGAACCATTAATACTTGTTGTTAATTTCATGGTGTACCATTTTCCAACGTAGTTTGCAGACGTATCATCATCAGAGTCTTTTTTGCAAGAAACAGCAAACAAACACATTACAAGTGTTGTTTCTCACAATACTTAAATATTATTTATAAATTTCAAAATCATCTTAAAACTTCGTTAGCGATTTCGTAATCACCGTCAATCGAACTGGAAATTTTAAGTCCTAAAATCTTGGTCACAAGCGGATAAACATTGACATTGTTAAAAGCACTAATTTCTAAATTATTTTTAAACGCAGGGCCCCAAGCCATAAAAGCAGCTCTCATTTCAGGGACTTTTTTAGGGTCATAACCATGTTTTCCCAAAGTAGTCGTTTTGCCTTTCTCTAAGAAAATTTTCGGGGCGTTTGGTAATAAAAAAATATCCCCAATTCTACCGAATGTATCATCTTTGGCTCCATAATGCAAGCGTCGTGGCATACAATCCGCCGTATAAATTTTGTAATCTTTGGATTTGCTGCGCTTTAGTTCTCTATAAACTTGTTTTATTTCATCAGCATTTTTGACTTTCACACGTAATAAAGTTTGACTATTAAAATAATCGAAACGAGATCTGTCTTTCAAAATCTCTGGAATATCGATCGTATGTTCTTTATCAACTTTAATCATACCATGATCAGAAACAAAAATAAAATTCACGTTTTTAAGACCTAAGGCATTGATTTTTTGCACCAGATTACCGATACTTTGGTCAACACTTTTTACAGCTTGTGCGGTTTCTTTTGCATCTGGACCATGATGATGACCGTTGGCATCAACTTCTGGATAATATAATGTTATAAAATGTGGTCTTTTTTCTTCAGGAAGTTTCAGCCAGTTAAGGACAATATTTTCTTTAGTTTCGTTATTAAATTTTTCATGATAATTATAATAATAAGTTGGACGCGTCTTGCCCGCATCGCTCTGAGAACTCACCCAGAACAGCGAAGCCGACAGCAAGCCTTGTTCTTCCGCCAAACTCCAAAGTGGCTTTCCACTATACCAAGAGCCATCGATGACCACCTTTCCATCGTTCATTTTATAAGCTTCTTTACGTTTGTAATCATAGAAAAAATTATCAACCAAGCCATGATGCGATGGATAAAGTCCCGTGACTAAAGTATAATGATTTGGGAAAGTTATACTGGGATAACTGGGAGTCATATACTTAGCTTTTACACCTTGAGATGCCAATTTATTAAGATGTTCTGTCTGATATTTTTGCGGATAATCGTAACGAAATCCATCAACAGAAATCATGATAACATAAGGTTTTTCTTGAAAATTGGTCGCCGTATTTATTCGGTTCGGAACAATCACTTGTGCCGTATCAACTTGTGAGAAAATAAGATTAAACAATACCAAATTAATTATGAGCAAAAACTTTTTCATTGTTATTTCATTAGATTATACAAAAGTAGTTTTGATTTTTGAAACTGAGATTAAATTTGAATCAAATAATTAAAATGAATCCATGCACATCAATTTATCATTCCAACAGAACTTAGAATGTCTTTCTATTTTTAATTATGTTTAAAACCCGTAAATTGCATTTTATTTTAACACCATTTTGAGTCTAGAAACTCCAATAGAATTTATCAAAGGCATTGGCCCAGAACGTGCCAAACTCATCAAAAATGTTTTGGCCATTTACAATGTAGAAGACTTTCTTAACTTCTACCCGATTCGTTATATCGATAAAAGTAAAATCTATACGGTAGCAGAACTTTCGCCTTCTTTAGAAATTGATGTTCAGTTGAAAGGGAAAATCACAGATTTGCAAGAGGTAGTTTCTCCAAAAGGCAAACGACTAAGTGCAAAATTCCGGGACCAGACAGGCGCAATGGATTTGGTGTGGTTCCGTTACACCAAATGGATGAAAGAATCTATTCCTGCTAATCGCGATATATTTATTTTCGGAAAAGTCCAATCGTTTAACAACAGTTTTTCCATGCCGCATCCCGAGATAGAAACCGATGAAACCAAAGCCATATCTGGCAGCCTTCTTCCAGTCTATTCCAGCAGCGAAAAACTAACCAAACGTGGCATTACTAACAAATTGTTTCAGAACGTCATTTATGAAATTCTGAAAAACTTACCTCAACTTACAACCGAAAATCTTCCAGAAAACCTCATTAAATCTTTAAAATTAATGGGACGAATGGAGGCCTATTTTAATATTCATTTTCCTCAAAATGCAAAACTAGCTGCAGAAGCCGAGCGAAGAATAAAATTCGAGGAAGCCTTTTTTTTCCAGTTAGGTTTTGGACTAAAAAAACTACATCAACACACCAAATCTATAGGAAATCCTTTTCCAATTGTTGGTGACTATTTTAATAACTTTTATAACCATCAACTTCCTTTCGATTTGACTGGCGCGCAAAAACGTGTTTTGAAAGAGATACGAACCGACATGAAACGCTCCACACAAATGAATCGTTTGCTACAAGGCGATGTTGGATCCGGAAAAACCATGGTCGCATTGTTAACAATGCTGATCGCGATGGATAATTTTTTCCAAAGCTGTATGATGGCACCCACCGAAATTCTGGCGCAACAACATTTTAATTCGATTCAAGATTTATTAAAAAACACAGATATTAAGGTCAAACTTTTGACGGGTTCTACAAAAACATCTGAACGGAAAATCATTCATGAACAACTTTTGTCGGGGGAACTGTCTATACTTATTGGGACGCATGCTGTATTGGAAGATATTGTTCAGTTCAAAAATTTAGGCTTGGTAATTATTGATGAACAACATCGTTTTGGCGTTGCACAACGTGCCAAACTTTGGGCAAAAAACAAAATCCCGCCTCATATTTTGGTAATGACCGCCACGCCCATTCCGAGAACATTAGCGATGAGCTTCTACTCTGACCTTGATGTTTCTGTAATCGACGAAATGCCTGTTGGTAGAAAGCCTATTGTTACAGCACATCGCCGTGAAAAAGACCGCGCTTATGTGTACAATTTTTGTCATGAAGAATTACAAAAAGGCCGACAAATCTATTTCGTTTATCCATTAATTGAAGAGTCCGAAACTTTGGATTACAAGAATCTTCAAGATGGTTTTGATCATATTTTACAACATTTCAAAAGTTACAATATTGCGATGCTTCATGGTAAAATGAAACCTGATGAAAAAGATCAAGCCATGCAATATTTTGCTTCAGGAAATGCACAAGTTATGGTGGCAACAACGGTTATTGAAGTTGGCGTAAATGTCCCAAATGCTTCTGTGATGGTCATCGAAAGTGCTGAACGATTTGGATTGTCACAACTTCATCAGCTGCGCGGGCGCGTTGGTCGTGGTGCAGAACAGAGCTATTGCATTCTTATGACTTCTGATAAATTATCTAACGAAAGTCGAAAACGCATTAAAACCATGACCGAAACCAACGATGGCTTCAAAATTTCTGAAGTGGATATGGAGCTTCGTGGTCCTGGCGACATTTTGGGAACACAACAAAGCGGCGTTGTCGATTTCAAAAAGCTGAACCTCATGACCGATTCGGAGATTATAAAAAGCGCAAAACTGGCTGTTGACCATCTGTTGCAAAAAGATGCACTGCTTGTACATCCGAAGCATTTGTCCATGAAGAATTTTTACATCAAACAATATAAAGGCAAAAATAAGTGGGGCAAGATTTCCTAAAGATTTGGAAGATTGGCATTTATAACATAGTTTTGTAACTCAATTATCAGGAACCTCCGCAGAGGTAGCAACCTGCAACGACAAGCAAGGTGCTAAAGCGATAAGCCAATTTTTGGAAAAAATGTTGTTATCAATCTTCTGCTGTGGTCTTACTAAACATCAATGCATGACGACCGAAAACAAATCTCGCGAAAGCTTCATTAGCCTTATTCCTTTTTTAGTTTTTGTATTTAGCTTTTTAGGCGCTGGAATATATTTGGGCGATTTTTATGCCTTGCCTTCTCCTATTGCTATGGCCGTGGGTATTATCTCCGCATTTTTGATAATCCGTCTTCCCTTTAGAACTAAAATGAATGAATTCTTAAAAGGTTGTGGCGATAAGAATGTGCTGACCATGTGTATTATTTATCTTTTGGCAGGCGCTTTCTCAGCAGTAGCAAAAGCTTCTGGAAGTGTTGATGCAATTGTTAATTTGGGTTTGGACTATATTCCTATTAATTACATTGCGTTGGGGATTTTTATTTTAGCATCTTTTCTGTCATTAGCCTCCGGAACGTCGGTAGGTTGTATTGTTGCCCTTGGGCCCATCGCTATTGAACTGGCTACAAAAAGTGGCATTGACATCAACCTTATGGCTGCCGCTTTGTTGACTGGAGCGATGTTTGGGGACAATCTTTCCGTGATTTCGGATACGACTATTGCGGCGTCTCAATCTTTGGGAAGCAAAATGTCGGATAAATTCCGAACCAACTTGTGGATTGCCGCGCCCGCATTTTTAATAACAATTGTCCTTCTATTTTTAAATAATTCGGATGTGCCACCACTACAGCATCACACCGAACACAACAGTCATTTTTATCTTTTGATTCCTTATATTCTGGTTATTGGATTGGCATTTCTAGGCATGAATGTTTTTTTCGTATTGCTCATCGGGATTGTCGTTTCTGGAATTATCGGTTGGTACAGCGCGGGAATGGACCTCATCACATTTTCGAAAACCAGTTATGAAGGTTTTACCTCGATGACAGAAATTTTCCTACTGTCGTTACTAACGGGAGGACTTGCAGGCATTATTGAATATGCTGGTGGCATTCGTTTTTTATTAAATAAAATCCTGAAAAGCATTCAATCAAAATTCTCGGCAATGTTTGGCATGGGCATTTTGGTAAGTCTGGTGGACGCTTGTATTGCCAACAACACCATTGCGATTTTAATTACAGGAAAAGTTGCAAAACCTGTTTCTGAACATTATCAAATAGAGCCCCGAAAAATGGCTTCTGTATTGGACATTTTTGCCTGTATCATCCAAGGCATTATTCCTTACGGCGCACAGGTTTTAATATTAATGAGTTTCAGCAAAGGGAATATTGATTATCTATCGCTCGTTGGACATTCTTATTATATTTGGTTATTGCTGATTTGTGTATTTGTATTTATTTTCTTTAATCGAAATCAAACATCAAATTCCATTAAATAATCATCCATCACATAATTGTTCCCAATGTCGAACACGGCTTCGTCATAGACTTTAAAACCTTGGGATTCGTAGAATTGTCTTGCTGAATTGTTTTTGTTAACCGTGAGTATAATTTTAGAATCCTGATTTTCTTTCGTTTTTTCTTTAACCAGATTAAGTCCAATTTTTCCAGCACCTTTTCCTTTGGCTTCCGGAACGAGATAAATGCGGTGAAGTTTTGTAATGTCGGACTCAACATGATGCTCAAAACCGACAAAACCTAGTGGCGTCTCCTTTTCAAAAATTAAAAAATAATGATAATTCGGATTCTGAAAATGCGACATAATCTCGTGTTCAGAATACATTTTATCCAACATATATCCCAACTGATCTTTAGACAAAATCTCAGCGTAAGCATCTTCCCATGAGCGTCTCGCCAAATCCTGAATTATAGAAATATCGAACTGACTCGCCTTTTTCGTTGATATCATAATTTAAAAATAAAAAAAGGGCCGAAGCCCTAGATGTTGTTTTAGATGGTTTGCATTTCTGCTTTTATCTTGTCTTGCAATCCTTCCGAAGCGATTGTTAAAGGCAATCTCAAATAGTTTTTGACAATTCCTTTTTCTGCTAAAACAGTTTTAATACCGCAAGGATTTCCTTCTGCGAAAATCAATCTTGTGATGTTAACCAATTTGTTATGAATGTCGTAAGCTTCTTTCACTTTTCCATCGAAAGCCAATTGTACCATCGTTGAAAATTCTTTTGGATAAGCTTGTCCGATTACAGAAATTACGCCGTTACCGCCCGCTAAAGTCACTGGCAGTGCAAACTCGTCATCACCAGAAACCAGGTTAAATCCTGCAGGTTTCTTTCTAATAATATCAAAATATTGTAGAATATTAGGTGCCGCTTCTTTTATCATAATTAGATTTGGGAATTCTTTTGCCAATCTCAAAGTTGTTTCGGCTTCGATATTTTGTCCAGTTCTTGACGGAACATTATAAATAATAATATTTTCCCCTGTAGAAGCAATCATTTTATAATGTTGATAAAGCCCCTCTTGATTTGGTCTGTTATAATAAGGCGATACAGAAAGTACAGCATCAAAAGCCGACAAGTCTGCTTCTTCAATTTGCTTTTTAACTTCCATCGTATTATTACCACCGATTCCTAATACCAATGGTACACGTGCATTGTTCACCTTTATAATATGCTCAATAACCTGTTTCTTCTCGTCCTCGGAAAGTGTTGCCGCTTCTGCTGTTGTCCCCAAAACCACGAGATAGTTAGTCCCATTATCGATATTGTAGTCAACCAACTTGGTTAACGCATCAAAATCTATCGATAAATCTTCATTAAATGGCGTTACCAATGCAACACCTACACCTTTTAAATTGCTCATATTATTAAAAAATTACTGATAGGTAAAGTTATGATTTTTGTTTTATTTTAAAGTGAATTTCTTTTATCAAATTTTCAAAAAATAAGATGCGTTCAATCGTTTGTTTATAATTAAATATTAGAACGAAAAAATACACAGCAAAATGTATTACTTACTAAAAAGATAAGAAATCTGCTTTAAGAAAAATCCTTAGATTTGTTGTCTAAAACTTTCACCTTACATGAAACGCTTACACATCTTGGCGCTGGCATTTTCACTAATGCTACTTAACGCCTGCTCGCCACGTCAAAACATCAGCAATATTGACCCTCAAAAAAATATTGTGATTGATGTGAAACTTGTTGAAGACCCGAATTTTAATCAAGTAATTGCGCCTTACAAAAGCGAACTTGAAAAGCAAATGAACATTAAAATCTCTCATACTTCTGTTGAGCTAAACAAAACTGGTGACAATAGTAACCTGGGAAATCTCCTAGCCGATTTCACCTATGATGGTGCCGCAGAATGGGGGAAGAAAAACAACATTCCACAAATCGATGGCGGCGTCATCAACATCGGAGGTATCCGTACAATTATTCCACAAGGTGACATTACAATCAAACAAATTTTTGAAGTCATGCCTTTCGAAAACGAAATCGTAATTGTCAAAATAAAAGGCAGCGATCTGGAAGATATGTTCAAATATTATTTGGAAAACAAAACCAACAATCCTGTTTCGCACATTACAATTCTGACAAGTGGTAATCAAATAAAAACGGGGTTAATATCGGGACAACCGATTGATAAAGACAAAATCTATAACATCGCAACCTCCGACTATCTAGCAATGGGTGGCGATCGTATGTATTTTTTCAATAAAGGTCAAATGATCGGAACAGGCATCAAAATGCGGGATCTTTTCATTCAAAAATTTAAAGAAAATAAAGAAGTGAAAGTTCCAACAGACATACGTTTGGATTTAAAATAGAAAATTATGAAAAGAAAAGAATTTTTAAAATATCTAGGCGCAGGAACTTTAGGACTTAGTTTGACACCAAGTTTGACGCTTGCTAATACGCTAACTTCACCGACATCTTCGAAAGATCTTAAGTTAACCATTTTACACACCAACGATCAACACAGCCGTATCGAACCATTTGATGCTTCTTACTCCAAAAACCCCAACCAAGGAGGTTTTGCAAGAAGAGCAAGTCTTATCCAACAAATCAGAAATCAGGAAAACAATGTTTTGCTTTTGGACTCTGGGGACATCTTTCAGGGTACGCCTTATTTCAACTTTTTCGGTGGCGAATTAGAATTCCGATTGATGAGCATGATGCAATATGACGCCTCAACAATGGGAAATCACGATTTCGATAATGGACTAGAAGGTTTTCTAAAAGTTTTACCCAATGCGAAATTTCCATTTATTTGCTCCAATTATAATTTTAAAAATACTATTTTAGACGGCAAAACAGAAACTTATAAAATTTTTAATAAAAACGGAATAAAAGTCGGAATTTTCGGGCTGGGTGTAGAACTTCAGGGGCTTGTAGGAAAAGCGAATTATAAGGAAACGGAATATCTGCATCCTATAGAAACCGCCCAAGAATACAGTCGTATTTTGAGACAAGAAAAACAATGTGATTTGGTAATTTGTCTATCGCATCTTGGTTACGATTACGAAAAAGAAGCAGAGAAAATGTCCGATAAAATCTTAGCCAGCAAAACATCTGGAATCGATATTATTTTGGGAGGCCACACCCACACTTTTTTACCAGAACCTCAAATTTTTGTTAATAAAGACGGGAAAAACGTCTTGGTGAATCAAGTTGGTTGGGCTGGACTTTTGTTGGGAAGAATCGATTTTTATTTTAATAAAGATAAGTCTGTGAAAAATATTTCTTGGAGAAATCAAGTTATAGATGAAAGCATAATTGCCTAATATGAAAAAAGCTTTATTATTATCTTCATTGCTTAGTTTAGGAGCATTGACCGCACAAAACACTTCAAAATGGAGTGATTTGTTTTCCTATAATAACGTATTGGCCATTCGTGATGATGGACAAAAACTAATAGCTGCAACAGAAAACGGAATTTTTTATTATAATCCTACCTCAGGCGAAATTAAAAAATTATCAAAAGCCAATGGCTTACACGAAGTTAAAATAACAGCTTTTGATTACAATCCGGAAACACAAATCGGACTTGTAGGTTACAAATCTGGTGCAATGGACGTTATTACACCAGAAGGTGTGTTCCTTATCGTTGACATTCCAATTGCAATGGGGTATTTAGGAGATAAAAAAATTAATCACATTTCTATTTCTGGGAATAAGGCGGTTATCTCGGCTGGATATGGCGTTTCTATTTTTAATCTTGACAAAAGAGAATTTGGTGAAAGTGCATTTTTTAATATTGGAGGAAATTACAATGCAGCTCTCGAAGCTGGCATTATCGATGAAAAAGTTGTAGTCGCCACACAGAATGGACTTTTAACCCACGCAATTGATACCACTTTCCCGGTATATTCAACTTGGACAACGCAAAGTGCTGGTAGTTTTACAAACATCGCTACAAAAGATATCATTGCGTATTCTAATGCAAACCAAGTGAGGTATGGAGCTAATATAACATCAACCACCGCTTTGCCACAAAATTTTAGCAATGTAAAAGATGTTGTGATAACGGCACAAAATATAATTGTTGCTGATGGCAGCCGATTATATATTTTTAATAAAAGCTCTGGTGCATTACAAAAAAACATCGACTTTTCTGAAGAACTTAATTCTGGTTATGCGCTTAACAATCAGTTTTTTTCTGCAACAAAATTAAATGGGCTCCTTAATGAAAGCCAATCTAGTTTTAAACCAGATGGACCGTATAATAACTTCTCCTATAAATTAAGTATTATAGATAATAAAATATGGGTTTCTACCGGAAGCCGCGATAATTATGACAAAGAAATATTTACCAACCTAGGGTATTATTATTTTAACGGTCAAACTTGGAGTTATCCAGAGTATTTTAAAAATAATTCTACATTATTTAACTTACTTGATGTTACTCCTAACCCATTAGACACGAATGAAGTATATTTTGTAAACTACTCTACCATCCAAGGACAAAAAGGTATTTACAAAATGAAAAACGATCAATTTACTAAACTATATATGTCAGGTGATGGACCTGCAGGATATAACAGGCCCACAAGTGTTGATTTCGATCAGAACAATAATTTATTTGTAACAATTAGTACTTTATATAAAGACAATCCAAATATTGGATATGTCGGTTATTATTTATACAATCGAAGTACAGACGATTTTATAACAATTCCCTTAATTAATGCAAATCGTGCTCAAAAGCCCCTTTTAAAGGACAACACCATGTACATTCCCGCTCCTAGAGCCGACAATAGTGGTTTAATTATGTATGATTATGGTAACAATCCTTCTTCATCAACTAATCCACTTAAGTATCTTACAAAAGATAATAATCTACCATCAAGTGATGCAATTAGTGTTGCTTTAGATAAAAATGATAATTTGTGGATTGGAGGACACAAAGGTCTTAGAATTCTATCCAACCCCAAAGCAGCTTTTAATGAAGACAAACCACAGACCGAACCTATAATAATTGAAGAAAACGGACTAGGAGAAGAACTCTTCCGTGACTCAGAAATATTGCAGATTGCTGTAGATTCAGGAAATCAAAAATGGATTTCTATTGCAGGCGGTGGCGTTTTCTATCTTAGTCCAAATGGAGAGCAGACTTATCAACATTTTACAAAATCTAATTCGCCGCTACCAAATGACACCGTGACAGATGTCCAAATTGACAGCAAAACAGGTAAAGTCTATTTCGCAACAGCTGATGGCATTATGGTATACCAAGGTGATGTTGCGGATGTTACAGAAAACTTTGGCGACGTTTTGGTTTACCCCAATCCTGTCGTATATGCACAGCACAAAGGCAATGTTTATATAAAAGGTCTAGCTGCCAAAACCAACATCCGCATAACAGATGCTGCTGGCAATGTTGTGCATTCTGCAGTTGCCCGTGGTGGTTATTACGAATGGAATCTTAACAATGCAAAAGGCGCTCGCGTTGCCTCTGGAATTTATTTCGTGTTGATGACCAACGAAGATGGTACTGATACAAAAACTGCAAAAATTGCCGTAGTTAATTAATGAACTCTTACAAAGCCTTTCTTCTTTCCCACATCAGATATGGAGATAATGATGCTATATTGCACTGTTATACAGAAGAAAGTGCTTATTTAACTTTTTATGTAAAAGGTATATATTCCGTAAGAAACAAAAAGAAAGCTTATCTATTTCCATTAAATGAAATTGCATTAATCACTTCAAAAAGCAAATTCAATTCGGAGTTGTTAAGTGTATCTAGTATAGAATCGGTCAACAAAAATGACTTGTACCAAGACATAAAGGCCAATGCCATTATCTTCTATATTGCGGATCTTTTAAATCAAATTTTAAAACACGAAAACCAAGCCAACACAAAACTGTACCAAGCTATTTCTGAGTTTTTACATGAAGTGGAATGCGCCAACATGGAAGCGCATTTGGTTTTGATGCTTAAAATAATTAAAATCCAAGGTTGGGCACCTTTGGAAAACGACGCGCCATATCTCAATCCAGAAACAGGAACTTTTGTCCATTCCGAAGTTCATTATTTATTTGATAAAGAAAATTCTACAATCTGGAAAGCCTACTTGGCCAAGGAAAAGCCTTATGATTTAACTTTAAAAAGAGAACAACGCAGAAAATTCTTAGACAGTCTTTTGTTGTATTATCATTTTCATTTTGTGGATTTCAGAACCCCAAAATCATTAGAAATCATCCAGGATATTTTCTAATGATGGTAGACATCATCATACATTACACCGGCCTCAATCGCTACATTTAATTTATTTTGATCTGGTACTAAAGGACAACTATAATCATAAGCATTGTAAGCGCAATAAAGCTGATAAGCTTTATTAAAATCGATCATCATAGTATCGCCATCAACTTTTTCCAAATCAAGGTAGCGCCCGCCACCATAGGTTTTATCCTCGTTTGTCAAATCTCTAAATGGTAGAAAAACGAGATTTGCATATTTGGGATTATCCTGCAAAGCATCGTTGGTATAAAGTGTCAATTCCTGGTTTTTCTCATTCAATTTAAAATAAGCTTTAGCATATTCTGTAAATGATTTTGATTTCCCAGAAGAGGTTGGCATAATCATTTTTTTTTCGGAAGTAGCTTTCTCTAATCTGGCTACAACATAGTATTTTTTGTTAATTGGAAAAAATGGATGACGTTTAAATTTTTCAAAATTCTCGCCTCGCAGTGGGGTTTCGTCTAGCGTTTTATATTCTCGGTTTAGTTCGTTTTGAAAATCAATAACACTTTGTTTCCATGATTTAGAAGATTGTGCATTAAGATTAATGACATTTAGAAAAATAAAAAAAAATAGAATTTGTTTCATTTAAGCAATAATTACGTTATAGACATCGGATTTGTTACGTTTTATATTCGGCACAAAAAAACCTCCAGATTCGGCAATGACTTCTTTCAAGCTAAAACTTTTACAAGAATCTGATAGGCCTGTAAAATATAAAGTAAAATAAAAAGTCTTACCCGGCGGCACATCTGTCCACTGCGGGTAAAGACTAATATTTTCACAATGGATAAGAAAACTTATATCATTGGGACTTGCATCATCATAAAGATAAGTGGATTCCCAAATTCTTATTTTTTCTTCAAAAAAACCAATCGATTGATAGCGGCAATGTAGAATTACCATTTTGTCCAGTTGTTCTAGCTCTTTTGTAGCCTCCATCAGGGACGTTTCTATAATCGGTTTGGTTTTTATCGTTTCCATTTTTAATAATTTAATTCCAAAGCTTTTTTGCTGGCAGCTCTTATTTTCTCAGTTAGGTCTTTGTCAGTCGCTAAGCTCGTCCCGTAACTAGGAATCATTTCTACGATTTTGTCTTTCCATTTTCCTGTCATATTTTCTGGGAAACATTTTTCCAAGACACTCAACATGGCATGAACCGATGTACTTGCTCCAGGAGAAGCACCCAAAAGCGAGGCTATAGTTCCGTTTTTGTTGACAACAACCTCTGTCCCGAACTCTAATTTTCCACCGTGTTTTGCATCTTTTTTAATGATTTGTACACGCTGACCAGCTATTTTAAGATCCCAATCTTCTTCTTTAGCATCTTTGATAAAATCTCTCAAATGGGCAATTCTCTGAGATTTTGTCATTGCAACTTGCTGAATCAAATATCTTGTCAAAGGTAAATTGTGCCACCATGCGCCGAACAAGGATCTTATGTTTTTAAAGTTAATACTTTCTGGCAAATCTAGGTAACTTCCTTCCTTTAAAAATTTTGTTGAAAATCCCGCGAACGGACCAAACAACAAAGCTTCTTCCCCATCGATAATTCTAAGATCCAAATGCGGCACAGACATCGGCGGTGCATCAACTGTAGCTTGCGTATACGCTTTCACTTTGTGCTGTGCGATCAACTCTGGATTTTTCGAAACCAACCATTGTCCACTTACTGGGAAGCCTCCATAACCAGCACTTTCATTAATATCAGAACTATCTAACAGTGGCAAAGCATAACCTCCCGCACCTATGAAAACAAATCGTGCATCAACTTCTTGTTTATGGAGATTCTTACGATCTTTCACGGTAAGGCGCCATTCGCCGTCATCTTGCAAGCTAATATCCTTAACTTCATGAAACGTGAAAACTTCCACACTGCTATCTTCTTGTAAATGATGAATTAGTTTTTTTGTTAAAGCGCCATAATTAACATCTGTCCCCATATCCATTTTGGTGGCTGCTAACTTGTCACTAGGGTTACGTTTTCTCATGATTAAAGGTATCCATTTCTGAAGATTTTCGTGATTGTCAGAAAATTCCATTCCTTCAAAAAGATGAGATTTTGTCATCGCAGCGTGTCGTTTTCGAAGAAAATCAACATCGTGTTCGCCCATTACAAAGCTCATGTGCGGGCAAGAATTTATAAAATCTTTAGGCTTGCTGATTAACTTATTTTCAATTAAATAAGACCAAAACTGTTTAGAAACTTCAAATTGTTCAGCGATTTTTTCAGCTTTTTTGATATCAATACTTCCATCTTTTTTTTGGGGTGTATAATTGAGTTCGCAAAAAGCGGAATGCCCTGTTCCAGCATTGTTCCAGGCATCAGAACTTTCTTTAGCAACGTCATCCAGACGTTCAAAAATTGCGACTTTAAGATTGGGTTCTAATTGGTGAACGATGGTTCCCAATGTTGCACTCATAATACCACCACCTATCAGTACAAGGTCGTATTTCGGTTTCGGAGTATCCATTACATTTATATTGTTTAATGCAAAATTTTGCAGAAAATTCCGTACCAAAGAAGTCTTTCTAAGCAATTAATTTGCCGAATATCTTGAAAAATATTTTCGTAAATTTACGACCAAGTTTAGCCTATTGAAATGACTAAGCTTTTTTAAATAATGAAAGCTTTAAAAACCTTAAACCCTTATTTTTGGAAACATCGAGTACTCCTTTTTTGGGGATTTTTATTCATCATACTCAGTAATTTTTTTGCTATTTACAAAGTTCAATTTGTTGGACAAACCATTAATATCATTGAAGGTAATTACGACAATCTGAAACTTTCTAAAGAGGCAAGTATTTTTGATAACGTAAAAGCCAATTGGGATTATTTCCGCATTATTTTCATCAATTCCGGGATATTATTACTTTGTTCATTATTGTCTGGATTTTTCACTTTTATGATGCGCCAGACCATTATCGTTGCATCACGAAGAATCGAATATGAGCTTAAAAATAAAATCTTTAGACATTACGAAGAATTATCGCTAACAGATTATAAGAAAACCACAATTGGTGATCTTATGAACAGATTAAGCGAAGACGTTGTAGCCATCCGCATGTATCTAGGTCCTGGGGTGATGTATGTGGTCAACCTTGCAATTTTGTTGATTATCACGAGTACTTATATGTTGATGACTGATGTCGAAATGACTTTGTGGACCTTGTTACCATTGCCCATTTTGTCATTTGTAATTTATAAGGTTAGCGATATTATCAACAAAAAATCGAAGACCATGCAGAAAAGCCAATCTGCAATTTCGACTTTTGTCCAAGACAGTTTTTCGGGCATTCGCGTTGTTAAATATTTTAGTAAAGAAAAATACATCGAACGTAATTACGGCATCAAAGTCAAGGATTACCAAGACAAAGCTTTAGATCTTGCAAAAACAGAAGCTTATTTCTTTACAATCATCTTATTTGTTATCGGACTCCTTAACGTGGCGGTTATCTACATCGGCGGGCAAAAGTACATTGCTGGCGAAATGAGCGTGGGTACCATTGCCGATTTCTTTTTATATATTAACATTCTGATATGGCCATTCTCTATGGTTGGTTGGGTAACATCGGTCAACCAAAGAGCCGAAGCATCCATGCAACGTGTTAATGAATTTTTAGAAATGAAGTCTACAATCATTAACAAAAACCATGAAGAATATCCTATAAAAGGCGATATCGAATTTCGTAATGTTAGCTACACTTATCCAAATACGGGAATTAAAGCTTTGGAGAACATAAGTTTTAAAGTAAATGCTGGTGAAACACTTGCCATTATGGGAAAAACTGGTAGTGGAAAGTCTACTATTGCTTTATTACTTTGCCGTTTAATTGATCCCGATGAAGGTGAAATTTTGATCGATGGTAAAAGTTTGAAAGATCACAATCTCGAAAATTATCGCCAAAAGATTGGCTACATTCCTCAAGAAAGTTACTTATTTTCTGATACGATAGGTTATAATATTGGTTTTGCCATCGACAATCCAGGGAAAGACCTCATCACCACATTTGCTAAAAAAGCCGATGTGCATAAAAACATCATCGAGTTCAAAGATCAATACGACACAGTTGTAGGAGAACGTGGTGTAATGCTTTCTGGTGGACAAAAACAGCGTATTTGTATTGCTAGAGCATTAATAAAAGAACCACAACTTCTTGTGTTCGATGATAGCCTTTCTGCCTTGGATACAGAAACCGAGGAAAATATTTTACAAAACATTGAGAAGGATTTGCAAAGTGCGACTTCTGTTATTATAACACACAGAGAATCAAGCGCAAAACGTGCAGACAAAATACTTTACCTACCATAGAAAGACTCTTAATTTTTCCAAAAAAACAGAATTAAATACATGAATTTTTAATTTTCTTTATAAATAATTCAAAAATAATTTTGGATTAGGCAGAATTCTATTATATTTGTTTACACAGATTTCAAAAATATCGTACAAATGAGTGAATACAAGGAACGCCACGAAAATGAAATTTTCACAAAAGTATTGAAAGCAGGTAGGAGAACCTATTTCTTTGATGTGCGCGAGACAAAAGCTGGAGATTATTATCTTACGATTACTGAAAGTAAAAAGAATTTCGGGGAAAACGGAGAGGCAACTTTTGAAAAGCACAAAATCTATCTTTACAAAGAAGATTTTAAGAACTTCTTAGACATGTTCAATGAGTCAACAGATTTCATCATCGATCAAAAAGGTGAAGATGTGATTTCTGAAAAGCATGACAAAGATTTTAAATCCAAATCTTATACTTTAGAGTCCGACGAAGAAGTTTAAGAATGAAAAGAAAAGAGCTAAGGCATCCTAATTTTAAAATTAGGATGTTTTTTTTGCCTTAATTTTAAAATTAAAGACAAAAAAAAGACACCTATCAAATAAGTGTCTTTTGTAGCGAAGACGGGAATTGAACCCGTGACCTCAGGGTTATGAATCCTGCGCTCTAACCATCTGAGCTACCTCGCCGATTTTGTGGTGCAAATATAGAAAAAATTTGCACTTGCACAAAATTATTTTAGATTAAAATAATCAAAAACTTCATTGAGATGATTAGGCTTCGCAACTATTTTATTAGAACTATCTAATATAAAGTAAGTTGGCGTTGCGTGGATATTATATTTTTTTGCATAGTCGCTATACCAACCTTTGGCTTCTGATGCATTTATCCATGGAAATTTTGATGCCATATCCGCATAAGACTTAAGATCGGCATCTAGCGACAAACCAATAATCTCGATTTTCTTGGTTTTCATCGTTGGATATTTCTCGATGAATCGAGGCAACTCGCTTGTACAGTGTGAACAAGTGGAAGACCAAAATACAATAACTTTGTGGTCGGCTTTTACATCATAGATTGATTTAGCTTTTGTATTATAAGTATTATATAAATCAGCATTTGCAAATGTAGATCCTATTTTGACATCATCAATACTTTTAATAGTTCCGGCTAGCCTGTCATTAATTGTACATTTTAGATCTTTTGCTTCTTTGAAATATTTGTCTTTAAGGTCATGCATCTCATACGTATCAAAAATATCAATTAATTCTGACAAAATGGTCTGACCTCTTGGTGTTTCAATATTAACAGCTTTTAACAGCTTTTCTATATCTGTATTCACATTATCTTTACCAGCAGCATTAAGATACGAAATAAGTGCGGGCTTCAACAAAGACGAGGTTTCTAAATAGCTTCCCGAATTGTTAAAGAAATTAATGTATTCTTGTAAAGGGATTGATTTATAATTCGGGTTATTAACATACTTTGATGAAGTTTCGTTATAATAATTAATAAAGGGATAATTATTACTCGAAGCTTCAGCAGAAGATAGTGCCAGAATTTCTTTTTCTAATGCGGAATAAAACGTATCGGAAGGCGTATAATATTCTTTTATTTGCAGAAGTGCGGGATAAATGACTTCTTTTTTCTTTTGTCCATTTTGTGAAAATTCAAAATATTTGTTAACCTCATCGGAAAAGCTCACATCTTTAATGGCTTTGTTTTCAACTTTATTAATACTAAGCGTGATGTCTTTATTCTCCGAAGCCATCTGAATGCTATTATTGGAAGGAAAAAGCACTAAACGCAACATTCCTTTATACGCTTTGGGAACGGAAATTTTCAGATCAGTTCCTTTTATGCTTCCTTTTCCTAATAAAATATCTTTGGAACCATCATAACCGAATAAGTAAGCATCATTAACTTCAAAATTGGAAGGCAAATTAGCATTAACCTTAAATTGTGCGGACACAGTAGAAGCTCCTAAAATACATAGAGCCAGCGCTATATTTCTCATATTACAAATATAAAAAACTCACTTAATAATAAGTGAGTTTTTATGATATTAAGATAATTTTAATTTCTTATTTCGTTGGTAGAAGTAGAATACCAAAAGAATTGCAGCAATTACTAAAACATATTCATACATATCGATTGGGTTTTTCGGTTGTCCACCAGGTCCAACTCCTCCGGCTCCACCACCTCCTCCTGCACCTGGTCGGGACTCTGGCACCGGTGGCGCCATCTGCGCTAAAACGAACTGATTTGCACAAAAAAGTACTAAAGCAAGATATTTAAAAAAAGAATTTTTCATATGTGTTTGTGTTTTATCTTATAATTTTACCATTAAATAGTTCACCTTTTTCAGATGTTGCAGTTACAACATAGGTTCCGTTGAACTTCTGGATATCTAATATCAAATCTTTTTTTGTTGAAACTCTATTTTTTGATAATATCAATTTGCCACTTATGTCATACACCTTAACGTCTGCTTCATTCCATTTTGGATCAAAAAGTAAAACGTATTCATCAATATTCGGATTGTATGCAATCTTAGATCTAGACATTTTAGCCTCATCATTTCCTAAAGTCGCATCATTAGGTTTATCATAATAAAGATTAAACTGATCTCCTGTTATATCTAATATTTTCCCTTGAGAAATACTTACCAATTCCGAAGAATCACTTTTACGAATATAAAAAGCTTTACCTGATGATAATAAACTTTGGTTATCATCAATCATTTCGGCATCTTCTAGAATTTCGAATTTTAATGATTTAATATCATTGCTATACAGCTCCATTACAATTGGCTTTCCAGCAAAGTTAGTTTCGTTAGCTTCGTTAACATACAGCCAATATTTGTCGGACAAATTAGTATCCATACCTCCGTCTGGCTTTTCCTCATAGGTACCAATAATATCTATAGGTCCTGCTGTTACCTGCGAACTCACTTGGTTTAAATCCAACATACCTGTCTTAGCATCTGCATAGACAACGTAATAGGTTCTTGACAATTCTTTCCCGTTAGCATCTAAAGCAATAACACCAAGTTGCTTAACAGTCGTTGCGGAAGCTCCTCTATTTGCGGTAACGTCATAATTGACATTTGCTGCGCGGGCTGTGTATTTAAAACGTCTTAGGGTTTTAAAATTCAAATTATAAGACGCATTATCCACACTATTTGCCAACTTTACTACAAAGGTTTGCATTGGTTTAATAATAGCATTATTAACATCCGCTACAGGAACCCCTCCAGCATAGGTAATATATCTTGCGTTAGTAGAATAAGTTGCACCATCGCTATCTGAAGTAACTTCTCCTGGATCGAATCTAATACCTTGTATGTTTGGAATAGCATTTCCATCTCCTATAGTAGCCGATTCTACAATTCCTATTTGACTTAGATCTAAATTGGTTAAATATGGGTTTCCATATTGATAAAGATTTTTACCGAAGTTGGCTTGTAACCATGGATTGGTTACAGAGGCATCAAAATTATCCTGAAGATAAGAATTATAAGTTTCTCCATGTAAATTTCTAACCTGTCCGCTGGTTCCATAATCAATACCAAGTCCTGCGCCATACAGCCTTGCAGTCTTGCTTTGTGTATCGGCGATAGGTTTCCCTCTTACAATATAGACGCCATTTGTATAGTTAGGCACTGTTGCGTTAGTCGCAACATTTGGATTCTGAATTCCTACAGTTGGATTACTCGATGCGTCAAAATTTCCTGAGCCTAATGCAATATATTCTAATCCAGTTAAAGTTTGTTGATTTACTGAAAAAATATCGAATCTTGGTTTTGGGTTATTCCATTTTAGGATTTCATTTTTTGACCATCTTACATCGGAAAAAGGTTTTCCAAATTCAGTATTTAGTGTCGATAAAATTTTCCCATAAAATGGCAATGATAATTGTTGATAAGTACCATGTTTTCTCTCACGATACTCTTTATCTACTATACCTGTTATATTATTTTGGTTAAAACCTTCAATATACAACTGCCCATAAGTATTGTTGGAAGCATTATTCATTCTCAGAATTATATTCCCTCCATTACTCTTGGCACTTCCGTTGGTATTGACTGTCTCGAAAGTATTACTGACTCCTCCATCAATCATAACATCGCCAGAAACATCGAGAACACCAGAGCCAACCGTACGCATACTAAGATCTTTGCTATACACTAATGCACCTTCACTTACTTTAAAATAAGCTTTATCTCCAATATATGTGAAATTATCTTGAGCATGAACTTGTGCAAAAGCAGCAATAGTTCCTAAAGTTAATAAAGTTTTTCTCATGATTTACAAAATTGTGTTATGTGTTTTTATCAATTGCAAAACTATGCCTTTTTTTTGAAAATATGAAATCATATCCTTAAAAATCAATACTTAATTCATTTTTAAGAATATTTTAATTCATTTTCAAACATACTTTAGTTTAGGTCTTATTAATTACAATTTCTTCCACATTACCAATATCATACATATAATCTTCTAAAACTTTTTCCGTTGTACCACGAAGTCCTCTAGCGCCAAGTCCCTTTTCTACGGTATCATCAACTATTTTTTCAATAGCTTCATCTGTAAAACTTAGCTTAACACCATCCATCTTAAACAATTCTACAAATTGATTAATAATAGAGTTTTTTGGTTCTTTCATAATTCTTACCAAAGTTTCTTTCGTCAAACTCTCAAGATAGGTAATAATAGGAAATCTTCCCAAAAGTTCGGGGATTAGTCCAAATGATTTTAAATCGATCGCATTGATTTGGCTCAAAATATATTCGTCATCCTCGGTATTATTAAGCTTCTCTGCGCTGAAACCGATCGCTTGCTTGTTAAGACGTCTTTCGATGATTTCTTTAATACCATCAAAAGCACCTCCCGCGATAAACAAAATATTCTGTGTATTCACCTGAATATATTTTTGATCAGGATGTTTTCTTCCGCCTTGCGGTGGCACATTAACAACACTTCCTTCCAAAAGTTTTAACAAACCTTGCTGAACGCCTTCTCCAGAAACATCTCTTGTAATGCTGGGATTATCAGACTTACGGGCGATTTTATCAATTTCGTCAATAAAGACGATACCTCTTTCTGCTTTTTCAACATCATAATCGGACACCATCAAAAGTCTGGACAGGATACTTTCCACATCTTCTCCTACATAGCCTGCTTCTGTCAATATCGTTGCATCTACGATACAAAAAGGAACATTAAGCTGTTTTGCAATTGTTTTTGCCAACAAGGTTTTACCCGTCCCAGTCTCGCCAACCATTAGGATATTTGATTTCTCAATTTCTACTTCGCGATTTTCATCTTGTTTGTGAAGTAGTCTTTTATAATGGTTATACACCGCGATTGACAATTGTTTTTTAGCTTGATCTTGACCAATAATATACTCGTCCAAAAATTCTTTAATCTGCTTGGGCTTTGACAATTCTTCCATTGTAAATCCAGCATCGCCATTAGCTTTCATACTATCTTTAACAATAGCATGTGCCTGTTCGATACAGTTTTCGCAGATAAAACCATTCTGCCCAGATATTAGGGTTTGTACTTCATTTCTTTTTCTTCCACAGAAAGAACATTGGTTCGGATTCATATAATAATTCTGTACGTTTTTCTTTTATAATGATAAAAAAAGAAGCAGTTGCTTCTTTTAAATTATGCGTTTGTAATAGCTTCTTGAATTGCTTGATATTCTTCAGGATTTAGCTTAAGCCTTTCATTCCCAAAATTAAGATCTTGCATAGCATTAAGCGGCACCAAGTGGATGTGCGCGTGTGGAACTTCTAATCCCACCACGGCAACGCCGACTCTTTTGCAAGGAATTGCCTTTTCAATTTTTTTTGCAACCTGCTGGGCAAAGCCCCAAAGATTTTTAAAATCTTCAGATTCTAAATCAAATATCAAATCGACTTCCTTTTTTGGAATTACCAAAGTATGACCTTTCACCAAAGGCATAACATCTAGGAAGGCAATGAAGTTGTCATCCTCGGCTATTTTGTAGCTTGGGATTTCTCCGTTGATGATTTTTGTGAAAATAGAACTCATTATTTTAAAAATTAAATCTTTTGCAAATTTACAGACTAATTTCCAAAACTTCAAAAGTTAACTTATTACCATTTGGCAATACAATTTCTGCAACATCACCCACGATTTTCCCTAGCAGACCTTTTGCGATTGGAGTATTAACAGATATTTTCCCTGATTTCAAATCACTTTCATTATCAGGCACAAGTGTGAATTTTTGTTCTGCTTTCGTAGCATGATTTTTCAATCTAACTGTTGTAAGAATGGAAACTTTCGAGATATCTAATAAACTTTCATCAATAATTTTTGAACCAGAGATAGCATCTTTCAGTTTAGAAATTCTCATTTCTAAAAGACCTTGCGCTTCTTTAGCAGCATCGTATTCTGCATTTTCAGAAAGGTCACCTTTATCTCTCGCTTCTGCAATCTGTTGCGTCACTTTCGGTCTTTCGATAGATTCCAATCGTTCTAGCTCGGTTTTCATTTTATCTAACCCCTCTTTAGTCACGTAATTCATGTCAATAATTTTTTAACGTTGATATAAAAAAATTATCCGACCTTTGCCGGATATAATTTTTGCTGTGTTGAATCGTTTTGACAAATATATAAATTAATTTTGATATGAAAATGAGATTGAAGCATTTTGGGCCAATTATTTTTCTGGTTTTCAGTAACTTATTCATTATCAACTCCTGTAGTGAACGTGCCGAAACCGTTTCTTGTTTCCCACAAGTACAAATCAATGTAAGCATCAATATCAACACACCATTGTACCATGCTTTGAACTATCAGGGCGGTTGGGTGTATGTTGACCAGGCAGGCTCTGGCACGCATGGACTTATCATCGTAAACACCAATTCTGGTTTTAAAATTTTTGATCGTAACGCACCACACATCTGTCCAGACACCGACAAAACAATACTTTATGTAAAAGACAATACGACGATAGTTTGTCCAAAAGATGGTGCTGAATGGATGATGAACGGAACTCCGATTAATGAAACCTCAAAAGGGCTTCCGCCAAAAACGTATCCATTTGCATACGATGCTGCATCGGGAACTATTTCTGTGTATTATTAAATTTTAAAAATGAAAGTTGTTATTCAGCGTGTCTCCGAATCTTCGGTTAAAGTAGATAATGTTATTGTTGGTGAAATTGGAAAAGGCTTTATGCTTTTAATTGGTATTGACGAAAGCGACAATCAGGAAGATGCCAATTGGTTAATAAAAAAAATACTGGACCTGAGAGTTTTTGGTGATGAGGAAGGAAAGCTGAATTTATCCATAAAAGATATTGGTGGCGAAATCCTTTGCATCAGCCAATTTACATTGATTGCGGATTACAAAAAAGGGAATCGTCCTTCTTTCATTAAAGCTGCAAAACCCGACCAGGCCATTCCATTATTTGAGTATTTTAAGGCTGAACTCAAAAAATCATCTTTAAAAATAGAAAGTGGAATCTTCGGCGCAGACATGAAAGTTTCTTTAATCAACGACGGTCCTGTAACGATTGTAATGGATAGTAAAACAAAAAGCTAGATTTTCAAGAATCTAGCTTTTTTGAAATATTTTTTAGTAAAATTAGTCAACCTGATATTCTAATTTTATGGTAATTGATGCTTCTTTTTCTTTTGATGAAGTATTAAAAGTCCCGCCGTACGAATAGTCTTCGTTGGAGTTTGGCGCTGTAATTTGGATAACACCCATGGTTGCTTTTTTAAGATTACCAAGACTACTTCCTGCATTATCGGCAATTTTTTCAGCGCGTTCTTTGGCATCTTTGGTCGCATCGGCAATCATTTGTTGTTTCACTTCCGCAAGTTTGGTATAAAAATATTGTGGAGAAGAAGAGGTGAATTCAATACCGCGGTTGATAATTTCTGTAATATTTCGTGATATATTTTCGATTTTCGCAACTTCCTTGGATTCTATGCTAACGCTTTGTGATAAATTATACCCAGCAAATTCGCCTTGCACATAGTTCCCATTTGCGTCATTATAACTTCGAAAATTTTTCTGAATGTCTACCGCTGAAAAAACCATCTCATCATCTTTAACTCCTTTTGATTTTAGGTATTGCGCAATGACATTTTTATCAATCGCCAATTCGTCATAAGCCGATTTTAGATCAAAATTATTTTTTGAAAAACTTCCCGACCAGGTAATTAAATCGGAAGTAAAGGTCTTGGATCCCAAACCTGTTACCGAAATTGTATTATCTGCTTTGTTACGGTTTTTGATTGCATTTCCGAGAAAAGCGGCAGCGATTATAAGCCCCAACGCAGCGATGCCAACCGTAATGTATTGTTTCATATTTTTTGTTTTTAGTGTTCCGAAATGACATCAAAGTTTATTCCAAGCTTTTTGATAATGATAATTATGTAGACTTTCCTAATTCATCTAATGCCACTGCTTGCTGAATATCTTCGTTATAGTCTTTCCACTGTACAACGGCGGTATCGCTCCAGCGGTCATGCCAGCCCCTATCTACACTTGATAAAAAAGAAAAAGCTTCAAAAGGGACTATTCTTGATAAAGTTCTTGTAAAAAACTCCCATCTGGAAGGCGTCAATCCATTAATGTCAACAACGCAAGTTCCTGTGATTAACTTTCCAATTGTTCTTCCTTTTGAAAAATATTCGAACAAGAAATAATACAGTATCATAGTTACCGCTCCAAACATCCAATTAATTAATTTGTCTTCCAAACTATAGATTAATTTTAAGATAAACATAGAGTTAGTTAACACATAAAGAAGACCGATAATCATCCCAATACAATAATTGAGAATGAAAAGAAAAATACTGTCAATTATTAAATTATAAAACCGCGTCATTTGGCTGGCTTTAAATCGATTAACGCGTTTGTAATTAGGCTTCATACAATTATAGTTTTTTCTCCATCTCGATGCTAACGCCTTTCATTTCACCATGCATTGGCGGACGGGTTTTGGTTAGTTTTACTTTTATAAAACTGAGCTGCGGAAAATTTGTTTCTAGTTTCGAAATAATCCTGCCAATAACATGCTCTAACAATTTGGAAGGCACATTCATTTCTTGATGAATGACATCGTTGACTTCGGCATAGTTAATGGTATCTTCCAAATCATCCGACGCTGTGGCCTTCGATAAATCTGCATGTAATTCTACATTGACAATATAGTAGGTTCCTAATATCGTTTCTTCTGGTAAAACACCGTGATAGGCAAATATCTTAATGTTTTCAAGGATAATTTTTGAATTCATAGGCTTTAATCGTTTTCGTAAAACTAAACAAGTTTTGCCAATTTCTCAACAAAACTTGTAGTTTATTTCTATTTTGATTGCAATAGGGATGGAAGCGGCATCCTTGGGAGCGGAGCGAGGCGACGGAGCATCGCGGAGTCGACCGAGCGAAGCGCTCAAGATATAGCGTACAGCCCGACCGCTAGCTTGGGAAAGCTTCGGCGCGGGATTGCCCTATTACTTAATACTTTTTGACAAATCCAACATCGCTTCAATTGGTTTCAAAGCTTTAAGACGCAATTCTTCATCGATAAGAATTTCTGGAAGTTCGTACTTCATACATAGATAAAGTTTTTCCATGGTGTTTCGTTTCATAAAGAAACATTCGCTACAATTACAACTTTCATCGAACACCAACGCGGGAATAAGTTCTTTATGTGGCGCACGCTTTTTCATCTCGTGAAGAATACCTTCCTCCGTTGCAATGATAAATTTTTGACAATCGTCTTGCTCAACATAATTTAATAAAGCTGAAGTAGAACCTATGAAATGCGCCAACTTAAGCACCGCTTCTTCGCTCTCTGGATGCGCGATAAGTTTTGCATCTGGATTTTCTGCCAATTGTTTGGCAATTCTTTCCATAGAAAAAGCTTCGTGAACAATACAGCTACCGTCCCACAATATCATATCTCTACCAGTTTTTTGAGCTAAATATCTACCCAAGTTTTTGTCTGGTGCAAAAATAATTGGTTGGTCTTTGGGTAATGCATTGATAATAGTTTCCGCATTAGAGCTGGTCACAATAATGTCACTTTCTGCTTTTGTCTCTGCATTACAATTGATATACGTTGCTACTAAAGCACCTGGATGTTGTGCTTTCATTTTCCGAAGACCTTCTCCGCTACAACCATCTGCTAAAGAGCATCCTGCCAAGGTATCTGGCAATACCACTTTCTTAGTCGGATTAAGGATTTTCGCTGCTTCTGCCATAAAATGTACACCACAGAAAACAATCATATCTGCATTGGTATCTTTTGCTTGACGTGCTAGTTGAAGTGAATCTCCTAAAAAATCTGCAATATCCTGAATCGCTGCAGGTTGATAATAATGTGCCAAAATCACAGCATTTTTTTCTTTTTTTAATTTCAAAATTGCATCTACAAGATCTTGTCCTTGCGGAATTGCAATGTCTTTAATATCTAAAAAACCTTTAACAGGAAGGTTGGATGTTGCTTTTTCTAATGTACTTTCCATATTAGTTTGTGCTTAAAATTAGGCTTTAATAAAGGCCGTCAAAATATTTTCCATTTCTTGAGTTGCTATTTCTAAAACATCATTAACGACAACTTTATCAAATTGATCTTTGTAAGTTAATTCTTCCTCGGCTTTGGCTACACGCGTTTTTATAGTGTCTAGATTATCTGTTCCTCGAGTAATCAGTCGACGTTCTAGCTCCTCAATACTTGGCGGTGCAATAAAAATAGAAAGCGCTTGTTCTCCAAAAATCTTTTTCAAGTTAACACCGCCTTTGACATCTACATCAAAAATAACGATTTTCCCATTATCCCAAATCTTTTGCACTTCGTCCTTCAACGTACCATAAAATTTGTCCGTATAGACTTCTTCAAACTCAACAAAGGCATTTTCAGAAATTTTTTTCTTAAAATCGTCTGGACTCAAGAAGTGATAATCAACCCCATATTTTTCGTCTCCGCGTGGGGCACGCGTGGTACAAGAAATCGAAAATTGCAATTCTGGAAAATGTGCCAAACAATGTTTTACCAGAGTGGTTTTCCCACTTCCTGATGGTGCCGAAAATATGACTACTTTATTCATTTTTCATTTAATAATTATGATTACAAAACTAAGTTGTAACTGAAAATTATACTTTACAAAACGTTAAGGGTTTGTTCTTTAATTTTTTCGAGATCATCTTTCATCTCTACAACCAATTTTTGGATGGCTGCATGGTTGGCTTTGGAACCAAGTGTATTAATCTCGCGTCCGATTTCTTGGGAAATAAAACCTAATTTCTTTCCATTAAAATCTTCAGTATTCATGACGTCATTATAATATTTAAGATGTTGCGCCAGTCTCACTTTTTCTTCAGAAATATCTAGCTTTTCTGTATAATAAGCCATTTCTTGGTAAAAACGCGTTTCGTCAACATTTTCGAATTCTTTCAAAACATTTTGATAACGCTCTCTTATTGCAACAATTCTTTCTTCTTCATAAGGTGGAACTTCGGATAATTTAAGCTCAATATTTTTGATGTTTTTTCCTAATTCGGTTTGCAAAATTGCACCTTCTGTGGTACGGAATTCTAAGAATTTAGAAATCGCTTCATTAACAATTTTTAAAAGAAAACGCCATTCTTCATCATTTAGATCCGTTGTTTTGTTGCTAATCGCTTCTGGCATACGAACGGCCATCTGCAAGTATTCTACAGCTTCTGCACCTGGCGAAATATCACTAAGTTGGGCGATATAAGACTTTACAATTTCTTTATTAATATTGACATCGTTGCTATCTTCAAGATTTTCACAATTGATGTAACAATCTACTTTTCCACGAAGCAATTTATCGTTCAGCAATTTCCGAACATCAAATTCTTTTTCTTTATACCGAAGAGGCACTTTGATGTTAAGGTCGAATGTTTTGCTGTTGAGTGATTTGATATCGACAGTAAGTTTTTTTCCTTCGAAAACACCTTCTGCACGGCCAAATCCCGTCATTGATAATACCATAATTGACTTTCTTATTAATATGCAAATATAACGATGTTCCTCGAAAAGCCTTTCAAAGATTCTTAATAATCAATATAAATTGTGTTTTGCTTGAATTTTAAAGAGGCGCTAAATATTTTTTGGTTCAAAATTTTCAATAAACTGATAAATATTAATCCTTTTTAGACAAAAACCTATTGATAAAGACAATCGATTATTGTAATTTTGTCGGCTATGAAAAGATGGTATCTCTACCCTTTTTCCCTTGGTTATCATCTCGGAACCTCTATTAGAAACCGAATGTTTGATTGGGGAATCTCTTCTTCAAAACGATTCAAAACTCCTATCATTGGCGTAGGCAACCTCTCCGTGGGCGGAAGTGGCAAATCGCCTATGGTAATGTATTTGGCAGCTTATCTCTCCAAATATTACAGAACGGGTGTTTTGTCCCGGGGCTATGGCAGAATGACCAAAGGCTATCATGTAGTAAACTATGACAGCAACTACAAAAGTGTTGGTGACGAACCCATGCAGCTTTTCGAAAGGTTTAAAAATCGTTTCGTAATTGCCGTGTGTGAAGACCGCGTATTTGGCGCCAAAAAACTGATTGAAGACATGGACCTCAATGTTTTAGTTTTGGACGACAGCTATCAACATCGCGCTATAAAACCAGGACTCAACATTTTATTAACTGTTTATAATGATCCTTACTTTAAAGATTTCATCTTACCAGCTGGCGACTTAAGAGAAAGCCGTAGAGGAGCAAGCCGCGCGGACATTATTATGGTAACCAAATGTCCAGACGATCTTACAGAAGAAAAGAAACAATATTATATCTCGAGAATAAAACCACAACATTATCAAAAAGTGTTTTTTTCTTCAATAGAATATGATGAAAACATCATAAGTGCCGACAAATATATGCCTGTTAAAAATCTGGATTATTACGATGTTCTTCTGATAACTGGAATTGCAAATCCAACACAAATTGTAAAAGAAGTTGGAAAATATTCTAACAAAGTAACCCATCTTAAATACAAAGACCACCACAATTTTTCTGATGACGACATCAAAAAAATAGTATCCGAATATAAAAAACTAGGAGAATACAAAATTATCCTCACCACAGAAAAAGATTATGTAAGACTAAAAACTTTCGATTATCTTAGAGATAAAATCTTTTTTTGGCCCATTAATGTAGAAATAGACAATCAAGAAGCGTTTAATCAAATTATCAACGATTATGTTAGAAAAAATTAAAGAAACAGCAGCCTTTATTAAAAATATTATCCATGACACACCCGATTTTGCAATCGTCTTAGGCTCTGGACTTGGAAAATTACAAGACGAAGTACAACCCATCCATACGATAGAATACGAAGATATCCCTAACTTCCCCCAAGTTACTGTTGTTGGTCACGGCGGAAAACTCATCTACGGAATTCTTGAAGGTAAAAAAGTACTTATGATGAGTGGACGTTTCCACTATTACGAGGGCTATCCAATGGAAACTGTAACTTTTCCCTTCAAAGTTTTCCATCTTTTAGGAATCAAAAACCTGTTGCTTTCCAACGCTTCAGGTGGTGTTAATCCGAACTTCCACGTTGGTGACATTATGCTGGTGAAAGACCATATCAACATGATGCCAGAACATCCATTACGTGGTAAAAACATCGACGAGCTAGGTCCTAGATTTGTGGATATGAGCGAAGCTTACAACAAAAACATGTTACAAACCGCACACGATGTGGCTAAAGAAAATAATATTTTGGTACACGAAGGTGTCTATGTTGGTTTGCAAGGTCCAACTTTCGAAACACCTTCAGAATACGGATTGGTACGTTTCATCGGTGGTGATGCCGTTGGGATGAGCACCGTTCCGGAAGTTATCGTGGCCAAGCACATGGGCATGGACGTATTCTGCATTTCAATTATTACCGATTTGGGCGGTCCAGAAATTGCTTTTGCTGTTTCCCACCAAGAAGTTCTGAATGCCGCTAACAAAGCCATGCCAGACGTTATCAAAATCGTAAAAGGTCTTGTTAAAAATTACAATTAAGATTTTAAAACATATAATTAAATGCATTCTACTTAAGGATGCATTTTTTATTTGGGCGCCATTTCCGTCTTCGGCTCCCGCTTTTTCTATCTACAAGGCTGTGGCGGCTTCGCCGCCACAGCCTTGTAGATAGAAAAGAGCTCCACCTACGCCGGGGCGCAAATACAGAGTTTTTAGAAAAATTTTTCAACGCGATTTTAATAATACTTTTATATAATTTTAACATCAAAAAAAAGATAATCTCAAACAAGAATACTTAGCTTTGTCATATTAGATTTTAGAATTAATGAAGAAGATAATTCCCATTTTTTGTTTATCCATTTTCACTTTAGGCTTTTCTCAAAAAATTCCATCCGTAAACAAAACAACATTTAGCCAAGAAGCCCTTGCTGAAAAAATGCAGGACGAAGAAGGCAAATCCATTTCAGTAAAAGAAATTTTGGAACAACACAAAGGCAAAATTTTAGTCATCGATTTTTGGGCAAGCTGGTGCAAAGACTGCATTCTAGCCCTTCCAAAATCTAATGAACTCGCCGATAAAAATCCCAATATAGACTTCATTTACTTTTCTTTGGAACGAAACAAAGAAGGATTCGACAGAAGTATTGAACGATTTAATATGAAGCAAAAAGAAAATTATTGGTTCTCATCAGGCTGGAAAAATCCTTTCAATGACTATATCGAACTCAATTGGATTCCGAGATTCATGGTGATTGACCAATCTTCGAATATTGCAAAATATTACGCAATATCTCCCGAAGATCCTGCCATCCAAAAGACCATCGATCAACTTTCAAAATAGACTCAAATCAATAATTTAAGTCTATTTATTTCTAAATTTGTGTATGCCTTTACCACAAAGAAAAATCATTCACGTTGACATGGACGCTTTTTATGCGTCGGTGGAACAGCTCGACAATCCCGAACTGAAAGGCAAAGCTATTGCTGTTGGT
Source organism: Soonwooa purpurea (assembly GCF_053891095.1). Classification (NCBI taxonomy): domain Bacteria; kingdom Pseudomonadati; phylum Bacteroidota; class Flavobacteriia; order Flavobacteriales; family Weeksellaceae; genus Soonwooa; species Soonwooa purpurea. The sequence goes on along the minus strand of NZ_JBSSMA010000019.1, from coordinate 7,293 downwards.
GGCGGTCATCGCGGCGTTGTATCAGCTGCAAGTTACGAAGCAAGAAAATATGGCGTACGATCGGCAATGCCAAGTAAGACAGCCAAAGAAAAATGTCCTCATCTTATATTCGTTCCTCATCGCTTTCAACGTTACAAAGACATTTCTCGAAAAATTAGAAGTATATTTTACGACTACACAGACCTGGTCGAACCACTATCTTTGGATGAAGCTTATCTCGATGTTACCGAAAACAAAAAAGACATCAAATCTGCTAACCAAATCGCCAAAGAAATTCGACAACGCATTTTTGATGAAACAGGACTTACCGCATCGGCAGGCATTTCGGTTAACAAATTTTTGGCAAAGGTAGCCTCGGATATTAACAAACCAAACGGACAAAAAACCATACATCCGCAACATATCGAAAAATTTTTGGAAGAACTTCCGATTGAAAAATTTTATGGTGTCGGAAAAGTAACAGCTAACAAAATGTTCAGCTTATCCATTTACAAAGGTTTGGACCTTAAGAAAAAAACAATTGAGGAGCTTACACGACTTTTCGGGAAATCTGGACAATATTATTACAATGTAGTGCGTGGCATCCATAATAGTGAGGTAAAACCCAATCGGATACAAAAAAGTGTTGCTGTAGAACGTACATTTTTTGATGATCTTTTGGATGAACAACAAATTGACGAAAAATTAAAATATCTTTCGCAAGAGCTCGAAACACGACTTTCGAAACACCAAATTCTTGGAAAAAGTCTGACTTTAAAAATTAAATACAAAGATTTTTCACTTTTTACACGAAGTTTTACAAAGACGGACTATTTCCAAACCCAAGACGATTATTACAAAACCGCAAAAAATCTTTGGCAACAAAAACCTTTTGATCGCGCTGTAAGACTTTTAGGTCTGTCCTTATCCAATCTCAACACCGACGAAAAAAAACAAGTTTCGATACAATTGAAAATCCCATTTGAAGATTTTGATTAATTAGCGCAAATCTTCATAAGTCACTTCGGCATTCACGACAATTTTCAGATAAATAAGCTCTGTTGTTTTATCTTTTGTTTTGGTCAATATTTTTGTAGGAAACATGATCTCACCATACATTTTATAATTTTCAAAACTTTGGCTGGCTTCAGATGTTTCAATTTTTGAGAGTAAATTCGTTTTCTTATCAAAAAACACTTTCACTTCTGGCTTTTCCAAAACATAAAATACGGCTGTATTCATTTTAATTTCAACAACATTTTTAAAATCTTTAACATCAAATTCTTGCGCAGCTATCAAGCTTCGTTGTTTCAATTTTTCAATAACATTTTTTGGAAAAGTTTCCCGAAAATCGCCTTGGCTGACGTAACCAAATCTCCCGTCAAATAACTGTACAATTTCCTCATCACCTAATTTCTGAGATTTTTTAAAAATATTAGGCGCTAACCAAACTTCTGTTCCAGGAAAAATTTTGTCATCAACTTTTAATTCTGTCATCATTTTAAGAGAGGTCACGCGCTGCAAATTTTCTTTCCCTCCCAAAGCTTTGTAATAATTGGCAACAACTTCTACTGGGCGCGGCATTTTCTGTCCAAACATTAAAAGTCCCAAGTTGATGAAAATTAAAATTTTAAATTTAGAATTATAGGAAATCATAAGATCATTGAGTAGTTTTGTCGAAGATTTAATCCTCAAAATTAAAAAAATGCCCATTAATAAAATAGCACTTCAAGAGCAATTGTTGGAAATTATAAATCAAAAAATCACAAAACTCGAACAATTAATCGATGATACGCGAACGTCAAATAATGACACCAAAAGTAGCATGGGCGACAAATACGAAACGGGACGCGAAATGTTGCAGCAACAGATCAACAATTTGCAAATTCAACTTAACGAACTTAAACAACAACACAATTTACTGAAAAACATCAAGCTTTCTGAGAAGAAAGTCGTGAGTCTGGGAAGTTACGTCAAAACTTCGCTTTCGGATTTTTTTGTTTCAGTTTCATTAGGAGAAATAAAATTTGAAGACAAAAAGCTTTATGTTATTTCTGATAAAAGTCCCATCGCACAAGCACTTTTAAATCATAAAACGGGTGATATAGTTAGCTTTAACAAACAAAATATTTCCATTTTGGAAATTTATTAAAATCCGCTCTACTTCGGGATTTGTTTTGTAGTTTTGCGCCGATGAAAAAAAGAGTTCCGAATTATAAAAAATCAAGACAAGCAAAATCAAAAAAACGTCGACTAAAACGCCAATTATTATGGTGGAGCTTGGCTTTTGCTTTTTTTGGTCTTTTTGGAACAGGCTATTATTTAAAAGAAAAAATTCATTTTTATTACTCGAGTTATTTTAACAAATTTCATCACAAAAAATTAAAAAATTCTGAGCAAGAGGAGCAACGCATCAATAGAATTATTGGCGATTATGCGACAAAAACGTTTGGTTTTGACATTTCTCATTATCAAAATAAAGAAGATATAAAGTGGGACAGTCTCAGCATCGGCAACAAAACAATTCCGTTAAAATTTGTTCTTCTCCGCGCATCGATGGGAAACAAAAAAACGGATAAAAACTTCGATCACTTTTGGGAACAAGCCAAAAGGCATGAACTTTTGCGTGGTGCTTATCATTTTTACCGTCCCGACGAAGATCCTATTTTGCAAGCTAATTCTTTCGCTTCCGTTGTCAAATTAGAATCTGGCGATCTTCCACCTGTTTTGGATATTGAAAAAATGCCTCGCCGTAAAACCAAATCACAACTGATTGCTGATCTTAAACTTTGGTTAAAAATAATGGAAAACGCTTATGGTGTAAAACCAATTATCTACACCTATTATCATTATCACAAAGATGTACTAGCAGGCGAGTTCGAGGATTATCCACTTTGGCTAGCCAATTACAACGATGTTCCTGCGCCATCTCCAGAGGAAAATTGGCAATTCTGGCAATTCACAGAAAACGGAATTGCCTACGGCATCAATGTCAAAGTTGATCTCAACGTTTACAACGGCAGCTATTGGTCTTTACGACAACTGACCTTGGATTAATTGCAAAACTTCTTCTTTATCAATTCTAGAAGCTGGACCTTTTTTGGTTGCTGCAACCGCACCTACAGCACTCGCATAAGCCAACAAATCATTAAAATCCTGCTCGGTTTCGCAATCTTGAATTTTGGAAAGTAAAGCGGCTAAAAAGTTATCGCCAGAGCCAATTGTATCTACAACTTCCACGTCGTAACCAGGATGCGAATAAAGATTTTCACCACTTAAAAGAACGGCACCGTCTAATCCACGTGTAACACAGATCTGGGAAGTTTCTGTATAATCTGATAAAAACAAAATATCTAATTCTAAAGATTCATTCTCTGCGCCAAGATGTCTAACCAAATAACGAAGTTCTATTTCATTAAGTTTGATTAAATCTGCTTGTCGCATTAAAAACAAAATCTCATCAAAATCGCAATAAGGTTTTCGTACATTAACATCAAAAACTTTGTATTTTGCATTTTTAAGAAGTTCATGCAATGTTTCTTTGGATGTTTGTCCACGAGCAGCCAGCGAGCCATATACAAAAATATCTGCAGCGGAAACAGCTTCTTCAATTTCTTTGGTCAATTCTATATTATCCCAAGCCGAGGCTGTTTTAATGTCATAAAAAGCTTCAGAATTTTCGTCAAACTTAACGATAGCTTCACCTGTTGGATAATCCTGATCGATTTTGATGTACACACCCGTCAAATTAAGATTTTGAATATGTTCTAAAAGTGTTCTTCCAGCCGCATCATTTCCGATTTTAGAAACAATACGAGATGGCACACCTAGGCTAGATAATCTAGCAGCAACATGCAAAGGAGCTCCACCAATAACTTTCCCATTTGGGAAAACATCCCATAATACTTCTCCGAAACAGATGGCTTTTCTCATAGATTTAATTTTAAACCTAAGATAATATTTTTATAATATGACTACCAAATATTCCAAATATTATAACATTTTTTAACAAATTTTAAGTTATATCAATCTAAAACCTTACAAATAGTAAAATCAAAAAAAATAAATTATTGGAACAAATTCATAAAAAGCAACAAAGCCAATTCTTATTCGTATTTTTGAACTATGAATTACGTGACGGCAGAACAGCTTTCAAAATCCTATGGATTGAAGGTTTTATTTGAAGATATTAGCTTTAATATTAATGAAGGTGACAAAATAGCGATTGTCGCAAAAAATGGTAGTGGAAAATCGACACTCTTAAAAATCCTTATGGGAAAAGAGATTGCCGACCATGGTGCTATTTTCATTAATAAAGATATACAAGTTGTTCTGTTCGACCAAGAGATTGACTTTGACCCCAAATTAACGGTTGAAGAATTCATGATGACGTTGAACTCTCCACCCATTGTAGCACTCAAAAATTATCATTTGTCGTTGACGTCGAGCAACCATGACTTTATTGAAAAGGCACTTCTAGAAATGGAAGTTCACAAAGCTTGGGATTTGGAAAACGAAATGAAACAAATACTTTCCCAACTTCAAATTACGGATTTATCAATCCAGATGGGCAAATTATCGGGTGGACAAGTAAAACGTGTTGCCCTTGCAAAGCTTCTTACAGAGACCAGAGCTGAACATCGGCATGTACTTTTAATTATGGACGAACCTACCAACCACCTCGATGTCGAAATGGTAGAATGGTTGGAAAATTATCTTTCTAAACAAAAAATCACCTTGCTTCTCGTAACGCACGACCGCTATTTTCTAGATGCCGTTTGTGATATAATTTGGGAAATGGAAGACGCACAACTCTACGTCCATAACGGAAGTTACGCCACCTATCTCGAAAATAAAATGATCCGAGAAGACAATCTAGAATCCACAATCGACAAAGCCAACAATCTTTATAGAAAAGAATTGGAGTGGATGCGTCGTCAACCAAAAGCAAGAACCACTAAGTCCAAAAGCAGAATTGACGCTTTCTACGAAACTGAAAAAGTAGCAAAAACCGACACCAGAAAACAAAGTCTAGAACTGGATTTTGAAATGAAACGCTTGGGTAAAAAAATCCTTGAACTTAAAAATATTGACAAGGCTTTTGGTGACAATGTTCTACTGAAGGATTTTAGTTATCAATTTCAGCGTGGAGAGAAAGTCGGAATTGTTGGAAAAAATGGTGCTGGAAAATCCACATTTCTCAATATTATTCAGAATTTAGAAAAGGCTGACCATGGGACAATAGAAACAGGTGAAACGATAAGTTTCGGTTATTTTTCTCAAAAAGGTCTTAGTTTTAAAGAAGACGAACGCGTTATTGATTTCATCAAAGAAAAATCAGAATATTATCCATTAGCAAATGGGAGGAGCTTGTCTGCTTCACAATTTTTAAGACTATTCTTATTCGATGATCAAACGCAGTATTCACCAATTTCTAAACTTTCAGGCGGTGAAAAACGACGTTTGCATTTGATGTATGTTTTGTATCAAAATCCTAATTTTTTGATTTTTGATGAGCCAACTAACGATTTGGATCTGCCTACTTTAACGGTTTTAGAAAACTTCTTGTTACAATTCCAGGGCTGTTTAATCATCGTTTCCCACGATCGTTATTTTATGGATCGTATAATTGACCATGTATTAGCATTTGAAGGTCAAGGAAAAATTAAGGATTTTGTCGGTAATTTTACAGAATATCGCGAATGGAAAAAAACGCAAGATTCCGAAACTAAAAAACTAGATGAATCTAAAACTAAAATAACTGTAGAAAAGGCTCCTACACAAAACAACAAGCCTAAAAAGAAACTTTCCTATAAAGACCAACGTGAGTTGGAAACTTTGGAAAAAGACCTGCCAGAGTTAGAAGCAAAAAGAGCTACAATCCTTGATGCATTAAGTAATGAAACAGATTATGACAAGATTGCTAAACTTTCCACAGATTTAGAACAGATTTCGGAAGCCTTAGAAATGTCAGAATTGCGTTGGCTAGAACTTCAAGAACTATTAGAATCTTAAAATTTATTTTTATTTAATCGATCTAAAGGTGACACAACATTAGCAATATTCTTATCCGTAACTTCTGTATAGATTAAGGTTGTTTTTATACTATTATGTCCTAACAATTTTTGGATTAAAGAAATATCGGTTCCGTATTCTAACAAATGGGTTGCATAACTGTGTCGCAGACTATGGATACCAACTTTCTTGTTGATGTTCGCTTTTTTCATAGCTTGTTTGAAAACTGCTTGTGCACTGCGTTTAGAATATTGTTGGCCAGGTTCTCCTTCAAAAAGATAATATTGAGGGCGGTATTCTTTATAATAATCTCTTAATTCTTTCAAAATACTTTTCGGAAGATTAACATAGCGGTCTTTCTTACCTTTCGCTCTTTCGATAAGAACTTTAAGCTTAACTCCATCAATATCCTGAATTTTGATATTAACAATTTCACTTACTCGAAGTCCCATGCCATAACAAAGTTTCAAAATAAGTTGATGTTTTACATTGGTGGTAACATCTATCAATTTCGAGATATCTTTCTCATTCAAAGCTTTAGGTAAAATCTGAGCCTTTTTTGGCCGCGGAATATCTACAAAAAATTTATCTCTACCCAAAACCTTTTCAAAATAAAACTTAACAGCATTCATCCGACTGTGAATCTGGTTTTCTGATAAATTCAATTCCATATGACAATATAGGAAATAGCTTCTCAATTTGTCTTCGGAAAGTTTTTTCACAGAAAAATCGCCAATAATATTTAGAAGTTGGGCAAACTCGCCACAATAAGTTTTAATAGTACTCGTAGAAAATCCTTTTAATACTAAAGAATCAAGGTATCGGTAGAATTCTGATAGATTGTCAAAGTGTATTTTAGAAATAAATTTCCGCCCTTTAAATTGACTATCAAGACCGAGAAGAAAACGAGCATATTCAGAATCTTCTAAATAATTAATTCCGCTTTCTAGCTCTAGCTTAATGTTGAACTTATCCCGTATGATATTTAAAATTTCATAAGAAACCTTATCTCCAAGCCAAATAATATTCCGATTATTTAAGACGCCTAGCATAGGAAATTGATTAATAATATTAGTTTCCATAATTGTGTCAATAGCAAACTAATAAATTTAGTAAGATTTTTACAAATATAAGTTGAAATTAAAAAAATTATAACTAATAAATATTAGCCAAATTTTAAAAGCATCAAAATTTTGTGTTTAAAACAACTTTGTTTTATTCCCTTTCTCCATTTACATTATATTCTAAAACAAAAAAAGCTCATCAACAATGTTGATGAGCTTTCAAATAAAAACTGGC
>NZ_JBSSMA010000018.1:0-47261 GCF_053891095.1 Soonwooa purpurea | reverse complement strand
TTTATACTTAATTCAATATAGGTAATAATAAAACACCCAATCTTACATTTTGGGTGTAAAATTGGGTGTCTGTGTTTTAACTAACTAATTGTCAGCCTTTATTGCGGAGAGAGAGGGATTCGAACCCCCGGACCTGTTACAGTCAATAGTTTTCAAGACTACCGCAATCGACCACTCTGCCATCTCTCCAAAAACACCGTTTGTATCGTTGTTTTCAGTGGTGCAAATATAGAAAGCTTTTCAATGCCATGCAAATATTTTTAATAAAAAATTAGAACATATTTTTAACTCTCTAATTTTCAGAACTAAAAATTTAAGTTTTAATTATGCTAGCTCCCATCAATACAGCAAAAAAACCAATAACGACACTCAATAAAACATAAAAAAACAGAGAAATATAATTTCCATTTTGATATAAACTGAGGTTTTCTGCGGAAAAAGTTGAGAAGGTTGTAAAACCACCACAAAAACCTGTGATGAAAAGAAACTTCAAAGTGCTGTCATGCTTAATAAAATAAGATGCAAACAAGCCAATGAGAAAACATCCGATGAGATTAATACATAAAGTGGCTATAGGAAAACTCCCAAATTTGATAAAACGCGCCGAAAAAAAAGAGATGAGATAGCGCAGTATGCTGCCTATCCCACCTCCTAAGAATATTAAAATTAAATTTCTTAACATTAATCTTGTTCCACCCAATTGTGGTTTTCGCCATGTAGCTCGCCCAAATATTTTTCTGCATCCATCGCAGCCATACAACCACTTCCGGCAGCAGTAATAGCCTGTCTGTAATGATGATCTTGTACATCACCGGCAGCAAAAACACCTGGTAGATTGGTTAAAGAAGACTTTCCTTCGGTAATGATGTAGGCGTTTTCATCCAAGGTAATTTGATCTTTAAAAATATCGGTATTGGGTTTGTGGCCAATGGCGATAAAAATACCGTGCACATCGACTGTTGATTTTTCTTGAGTTTGGTTATCGATAACAACGGCGCGTTCTACCATTGCGTTCTCCCCTTCTATACCAATTAATTCATGATTGAATTTTACTTCGATATTCGGTGTGGACATCACGCGATCCACCATCACTTTAGAAGCACGGAAATGATCTTTGCGCACCAACATGGTCACCTTGTTACAGATTTTGGAAAGATAGGTTGCTTCTTCTGCAGCTGTATCCCCAGCACCAACCACAACAACATCTTTTCCTCTGTAGAAAAATCCGTCACATGTTGCACAAGCCGACACGCCACCGCCTGCATATTTTTTTTCATCATCTAGACCAAGATATTTTGCCTGAGCACCTGTGGAGATGATTACTGTTTTTGCCAAAATTTCGCGACTTCCTGTAGAAAGCTTGTGTACCCCTCCTCTTTTTGTCGCAAATTCAACTTTGCTGATCATTTCATAGTGTACTTTAGTGTCGAAACGTTCTGCTTGTTTTTGTAGTTGCATCATCATCTCGGGACCTGTAATACCATCGGGATATCCAGGGAAGTTCTCAACTTCTGTAGTTGTAGTCAACTGTCCGCCTGGCTCTAGTCCTGTAAATAATTCTGGTTTTAGGTTAGCTCTTGCTGCGTATATTGCTGCGGTGTAACCTGCTGGTCCCGATCCTACGATAACGCAATCTAAAATGTTTTCCATATACTTTTATTCGTTTTTAAAAATCTAATTGTCAAAAATCGTAATTAATTTTAGGACTTACTAATTTTGACTTATGAATTTTTTCAATTTTGTAATTTAGATATTATTATTGAAATTTATTTGTTTTAAAATAAATAAAAAACGATTTTGAAATAATCATCAAAATCGCTTGTAGAAGTTTATTTATTTAAAATTATTTAGTTTTGAGTTGGTCGATATTTAAAATTTTAAATGTCATTTCAACATAGATTTCATCATCTTCCATTTGACGAACACCGAGACCTTTAGATTTAAGATCCATCTCACGGATAACGGAAATAATTCTGGTTGCCATTTTTAAAGGATAAAAACGTGCTGCTTCTGCGAAATTCTGGATGGCATAGGGATTTACACCTATTTCTTTGGCGATAATGGATGGCGATTGCCCTATCAAAGTATGGTACATAATAAGGTCTGAGAAAAACTTGTACAACGCGCCTATCGACATTTGGATAGGATTTGTTTTCTTGTTTTTGCCCATATAATAAGCAATTTTGAAAGCACGTTCTTTATTTTTTGTAGCTAAAGCTTTTTGAAGTTCAAAAATGTTATAGTCTTTGCTAATGCCGATGTGTTCTTCAACAATCTTTTCGTTGAGAACATCATTTTCTTTCAGAACAAGTTTTAGTTTATTAAGTTCATTAGAGATTCTGGAAAGATCGCTTCCCAAATATTCTGCTAGTAAGAAGCTGATATTAGGCGCAGATCTGTACCCGAATCTTTCAATTTCCGATTGTATCCAACTCGCTAATTGTGAGTCTTTAATTTTATCACTTAAAAATAAAAATTTCTTATTGGCAAGTTCTTTACTGACCTTTTTTCGGGAATCAAGTTTTTTATGTTTATGTGCAAAAACAAGGATCGTAGATTCTACTGGTGATGTGAGATAAGCAAGAAAAGCATCGGACTCAGATTCTTCTAATTTCAGATCTTGCGCTTCTTTTACAATGATAAGTTGCTTCTCTCCCATCATGGGATATTGTCTCGCTAAGGACAATATTTCGCCATAGTTGGTATCTTTTCCATAAACTACCGTTTGGTTAAAAGCCTTCTCATCCTCTTCTAAAACGTCATTTTCAAAATGTCTGGTCGCGACATCAATATAATATGGCTCTTCACCATGTAAGAAATATATTGGTAAAAATTCTTTATTTTTAATACTTTTGAGGACAATTTCTATATCTTTCATCAGATTTTATGCAACTACCTAAACTAAATTTCAGTACCGAATTTGACTTTAAAATCAAGCAAGACAAAGATACATTTTTTATTTATGATTCGGTGCGCAAGATGTGGCTGATCTTAACGCCGGAAGAATGGGTTAGACAGCATTGGGTAGCTTATTTCCTGAAAACAAAAGCTAAAAATGCATCTTCATTAATATTGGAACAAAAATTGGAACTGAATTCCACGACAAAACGTCTGGATCTATTGGTAACGCATCGCACAAAAGCACAAATTTTAATAGAACTGAAGGCGCCAAATGTCAAGCTAACCGAGAAACAATTTGAACAGATTGCAAGGTACAATTCGGTTATAGAAGCGCCAGAGATTATCTTGTCCAACGGATTACAGCACATTTATGCAAAATACGACGACGGACAATACCGCTTCGAGTTATTTGAATTTTGATTAAATTTAATTTTAAAACCATCAAATGGAACACAAAGTAACGCACAACAAAACTTCGAAATGGAAAAAAATTATCCTAACAAGTATTTCTGTTATTTTGTTGATATTGGTAGCATTTCCGTTGGTGCTTAATCTTTATTTAAAATCAAAACTTCCCGATCTCATCAACGAAAAGACGCCTTACGAAGTCGAATTGAAAAACTTTAGTTTTGATTTGATTTCGGGGAATCTTCATATCCAAGATGTTGATATTAAAAATAAAAATCCTAAAGACACTTCTGTAACTCAGATTTCTGGAAAAATTGGAGAATTGTTGGTGCAGGATTTTGGAGTTTTCAAAGCAGTATTCTCCAAATCTTATAAAGCTGAAATTATTAGTTTTAAGAATGCCAATCTCAAGATCCGTTTGGGTAAAAACGGAAATGAAAACAATAAAAAAAGGACAAAACCTGATGTTTTTGTCCATCATTTAAAAGTTGAAAATGCAGAAATTAAAGCCATAAATTATGATGGTAAAACCGTTTTTAATGCTAATAAAATCAATGTTGATTTAGAAGATATCGATTTGAACAATTCGGATAATTCCAGACTTCCGATTGGATTTAAAAAAGTAGCTATAAAAGCTGAAAATTCGGTGATAATGATTAACGATTATTATCAAATTCTTGCTGATAAAATAGATACTCAAAACAAAGAAATTGAGATTCTTAATTTTCATCTCAATCCAATCAAAAATCCTAATGAATATCAATCAAAAAATATATTTGATTTCCGTGTAAAACGCTTTGCAGCAAAGGATTTTAATATTAATCGCGACTCGCTGATTGCGGAATCTGCGACTTTTGACGAACCCACTATTATCATTACTTCGCTCAACAAAAAGACTGTCAAAAACGCGCCAAAAGAGCTTAATGTAAAAATAGCACTGCATGAAATTATATTGAATAAAGGCAAATTTCTTGTCCAGAATAATAGCAAAATCAAGTCTGCTTCTGCTGAGGAGTTTAATGTTAATTTGTCAAAAATTATCCTGGATAAAAATACGGTTAAGGAGAAAGTTCCTTTCAAATTTGGGTCGCACAAAATTGCTATTTCGCAACTTTTTGTTCGTGCCAATAATCATCAGGAAATTTTTGTTGGTAAAGTTTTTACCAATAATTCGGATTTAAAATTAGATTCTGTAAAATTGGCTGTCGCAGGAAAAACGGCAAATCAAAATCTTTGGTCTGGTACTATTAGACAAGTTTTTTTTAATAAAATCAACACGAAATTTGATGGTGAAAAAATTAAATTTAAACTCAATAATCTGTTGATTGATGATGCTAATTTGGCGATGATTTCTAAGCTTAATACATCGGTTAAGAATGAAAAAAAATTAACATCTAATCTCGGTATTGAAATTGGAAATATCAAATTAAATAATGCTGGATTTCGACATATTTTATCGGATGGACAACCGAAATATTCGATTTCAAAAATTAATGGCACTTTTGATCATTTTGAATTTGGTGAAAAAACAGCAAAAAATAGAATTCCATTTAGTATAAAAAAACACTTTATAAATGCGGATGAGATCTTTATCGATGCAGGGAAATATTATATTTTGCGCATCAAAAACATTCAGAATGATGGAAAACTAAGTACAATAAATCAATTGACCCTAAAATCGAAATATAGCCGAAAAGCCTTTTCTCGAATCATCAAAAAACAAGAAGACCTTTACGATATCTTTGCTCAAAAAATCCAGATTTTCAATCGCCATTCTTTATTAGAAAATCACGATGAAATTCTGTTGGATAAAGTTGTTTTAGATGGCGTAAAATGTAGTATTTATAGAGATTTGTTGCCGCCTGAAGATACAAGTTTGCGCAGCATGTTCAGTGAGAAACTAAGACATATAAAGCCACCACTTTTTGCTAATTTGGTAAAGATCAAAAATTCTTATATTTCTTATGAAGAAGATGCGGTTAATAGTAATATACCAGGGAAATTATTCCTAGATCATTTCAACGCCAATATCAAAAATGTTGGAAATGGCAAAGTCAAATCCGCCCCTAGCCTTGTCACAATTGATAGCAATTTCAAATTTTTTGGTACGGCACCAACGAAAGTTTTCTGGACTTTTGATGTATTAAACCTAATGGATGAATTCAAAATTAATGGTAAAATCGAAGGCCTTTCCGCCAATGAAGTCAATCTTTTTGTACGGCCTTATCTTAACATCACTTTGGATGGTGAGATTAACTATTTGCACTTCGATTATTTTGGGAATAAAAATATTATTAAAGGAAATTTCTTTTTAAATCACCACGAAGTCTATGTTAATTTTCTAAATAAAAAAGGTGAAAAAAAGAAATTTTTGAATAAAGCTGTAAATGTCTTTGTGCGAAGCAATGCAAAAGATGGAGGCAAAACGGTAAAAATTACTAAAGAAAGAGATCCAGAACGTTCATTTTTTAATATACTTTGGAAAGGCCTTATGGAAGGTCTTAAAAAGACTTTGCTTTAATTGTTATCTTGGATTTCGGAGTCGTAATTTATACTCGCCAATCTCACACTTTTCTGAATTCTCTCTCGTAGTTTATTGGGTTTTAAAACGGTGATAAATTCGCCCATTCCCAAAATCATACGCTCTAGTTCGAAATTAAGCTGCACCCGAATTCTGAAAGTAATATAATTTTCGTCTTCTTTAATAATCTCTTGCGAATGATGAAAAGGCTTTGTAATAACGTAAGGCGCTTGTTTTCTCACCATTCTGAAAATCACATTTTGTGGTCGTTGTGTTTCCGAAACTGTTGCGCCAATTACTTCTCCGAAATACCGATCAGCATTGAATTCTCTATTGATGTAATCTGATTTTTCATCAATTGATATTTCTAATATTCGGTCTAAAGCGAGGTTGTAAATTTTGTTTTTATGCCAACAAATCAAAAACCAACGGTTGTTGTATTCTTTCAGTAATTGCGGATGAACCGTCATGTAATTGGCTTCTCGTGCAGTAAAACTTTTATACAAAATTCGAAGAACTTTCTTGTTCAAAATGGCTTGATACAAAATATCAATATGTTCTAAACCTTTTAATTGCTCATTTTTATCTAAATGGATAATGGATTTTTGCTGAACAGAATTCACAGAATCTTCCAGTTTTTGAATCACACCATTCATTTCCTTAAACATCGAAAAATCTTTGAATTGTTTTAAAATTTGGATCGCGTTATTCATCGCTTTCAAGTCGCTTTCATTCACTTGGATATTATGAATGCTGTAATCGGGATCGCTGTAACGGTAAAATTTGCGTTCATAGACTTCAATGGGCGCTTCATAACCGAATTTTTCACTACGCATATTCTGTAAATCCAGTTGTACAGTACGTTTGCTCACGAAAGATTCTTTTTCTTCAAACTCAAACAAAGCTTCCGAACATTCGTCCATTAAATCTTCCAAAGTATATTTTTTATACTTGTTTTTTAAGCATTTGTCGAGGGTTTTGTAGCGAATTAAAGCGTTTTTATTAGAAGACATAAGGCAGATTTTGAAATTGTGTGTTTTTGATTTAAAGTTTAATATTTCAAGTTTTTTTGTCATTTCGACGAAGGAGAAATCTCTATTTTAAAGAGATTCCTCAATCCGCTTCGCCGCTTTCGGAATGACAACCGCTTTATCGTTGAAGGTAACAGTAGTTCATATTCTTATAACTTCTAAAATCTAACCTCTCACTTCTATTTCAAACATTTTCAATAAAAATAGAAAATATTTTTTACTACGCAAAAAGATTGCGCAATTGAGTTTTTACTTTGCATCATCAAATTGAAACAACTATTAATTGTATAACAAATTTGCAGCCCGACTTGAGTGGAGCTCTTTTTGTGTAGCGTAGCGAAACAAAAAAGCGGGAACGGAAGGCGGAAAAAGCTGCCCAAATAAAAAATAAACAAAATGAAAATTACAGGAAACGAATTAATCGCTTTAGGATTTCAACCCCAAAAATGGTTTGCTGAAGCTTTAGAATACATCAACGAAAATCAGTTAGAAGAAAAAGAAATGTTGGATTATTTGCAGCAGTTCAAATCTACAGATCCAATTCCGTTGCATGAAAATCCAATTGATTTCATAGTCAACATTCGAGCGGAACACGAATCTGAAACAGACAATGTTGAAAAAGTAATCAATACGATGAAAGTTTTGATGAAAACGCCAACTTTGGTTTCGGGAGCCATTATGCCAGATGCTTGTCCGACGGGACCAGAAGGAAATATTCCTGTTGGTGGTGTGGTGGCGGCGAAAAACGCCATTCATCCGGGATTTCACTCGGCGGATATTTGTTGTTCGGTGATGTTGACGGATTTTGGGAAAGTTAATCCTAAAGAAGTATTAGATGCGGCACATGCTATCACACATTTCGGATATGGCGGAAGACCACGAGGTGAGCAAATGGAAATGTCTCAGGAATTGATGGATGCTTTCAGAGAAAATATTTTTTTGAATGATGAAAAATTGATTTCAATCGCACGTTCGCATATGGGAACTCAAGGGGACGGAAACCATTTCTTGTTCGTAGGAATTTCTAAAAATACAGGAAATACAATGATGGTAACACATCATGGTTCCAGAGCTCCAGGTGCTGCTTTGTACGATAAAGGAATGAAAGTCGCCAACCGTTTCCGAATGGAACTTTCTCCAGAAACTTTGAAAGAAAATGCTTGGATTCCTTTTGAAACCGAAGAAGGACAAGAATATTGGAACGCTTTGCAATTGATAAGAAAATGGACAAAAGAAAACCATGAAGCCATTCATAACGCAACTTTAGAACAATTAAATATTGAAAAACTTGATAGATATTGGAACGAACATAACTTCGTATTCAGAGATGGAGATACTTTCTACCATGCCAAAGGTGCGACGCCGCTTGACGACAAATTTCTTCCTGACATCACAGGTCCACGATTGATTCCTCTGAATATGGCAGAACCTGTGTTGATTGTAAGTGGTGCTGCAAACGAGAGAAATTTAGGTTTCGCACCTCACGGAGCAGGGAGAAATTTTAGCAGAACGCAACATAAAAGATCTTTGGCGCATAAAACCATTGAAGAAATTTTTGCTGAAGAAACTAAAAATTTAGATGTCCGATTTTTCTCTAATGAAATTGATATTTCTGAACTTCCAAGTGCGTACAAAAATGCCCAAAATGTTCGTGCTCAAATTGAAGAGTTTGGCTTGTGCGAAGTCATCGACGAGGTTTTACCTTATGGATGTATTATGGCAGGTGATGTGCAAAAAAATGCACCTTGGAAGAAGAAGTTTAGAAAATAATTTTTAAACGCAAAGTCGCAATTCTTTAAAAACAAATATGACATGAGTCGCAAAGAAAATCAAAGGTTTTTAATTCCGTAAAATCAAGCTTTGCGACTTATTACAACTGATGAAAACAAATTATTTATCGACTTTGCGTTTAACATTTAATAAATTAATATGAAAACAAAAATAGTAGAAAAATTAAAAGCTCTTGAAAAAGAGAAAAATAGAGAAATACTTTTAGCAATAGAATCTGGAAGTCGTTCTTGGGGATTCGCATTACCCGATAGCGATTATGATATCCGATTCATATACAAGCATACAAAAGATTGGTATCTTTCACTTATTAAATTGGTAAGATGATAACTATAGATTTTCTTAAAAAAAATAATTTAATTCTTTTAGAAACCATCTCAGGAAGCAAAGCTTTTGGGTTAGCGACTGAAAAATCAGATACGGATATTCGCGGAGTTTTTTATTTGCCGAAAGAGATGTTTTATGGTTTGGAATACATTCCTCAAGTTTCTAACGAAACCAACGATGAAGTTTATTATGAAATTGGTCGTTTTGTAGAATTACTCTTGTAAAACAATCCTAATATTTTGGAGGTTTTGGCAGCGCCAGAAGATTGTATTTTGTATAATCATCCATTGATGAATCAATTGAAATTGGAAAATTTTTTATAAAAATTGTGCAAAGATATTTTTGGAGGTTATGCCTCGGCTCAAATTCAGAAAGCTAGGGGTTTAAAAAAGAAAATTGTCAATCCTTTAGAAAAAGAAAGAAAAGATGTTTTGGATTTTTGTTTTATTTTACAGGAATCCGCTGAAAAATGCGGATTGGTAAAAATACCCAATTCCAAAGGAATGTTTGGGTTGTATTATGATTTTGAAGATAATAAAAACTATCGTGGTATTATAAAAAATGAAGACTCTAACGAAGTTTCTTTGTCCTCGATTCCGAAAGGTGAAAAATTGGTTGCCTATTTATTTTTCAACCAAGACGCATATTCTGTTTATTTTAAAGAATACTGGAAATGGGTGAATGAAAGGAATTAAGATCGTTATGATACCAATCAAAAAACGGTAAAAATTATGATTCTAAAAACATGATGCACACCATTCGGTTATTACAATCAGCAGTACAAATTTTTGAAAAATCTACATTAGATATTCGTGTGGACAATCGAAAAGAATTGGTAAATATTAAAGCTGGAAACCGTTCTTATGATGAACTTTTAGAGTATGCTGATGAATTAATTTTGAAAATGAATAATTTACATCAAGTTTCAAGTCTTCCAAATTATCCAGATTTTAAAAAAGCTGAAAAGCTTTTATTTGAAATGAGAACTCATTTTTATTCATGATTTCTTTTTTGCGGCGGCTTCGCCGCCGCAAAAAAGAAATCGAAACTCACAAGCATAAAAAAACCACCGCATTTACGGTGGTTTTCTATTTTTAAGCTTGTGGCTCTTGATTATTGTTTTGAACTGTTGCTTCAGCGTTTTCAGCCTTTGGCTTTTGTTCTGGTCTTGGTGGTCTTGGCAACAAAACTTTTCTTGAAAGTTTCATTTTCTTACGATCATCGTAACCCATGAATTTCACTTCAACTTCATCACCTTCAGCGTAAGGAACTTTGTCCAGACGCTTCCATTCGATTTCAGAAATGTGAAGAAGACCTTCAGTACCTTTAGCAATCGCTACAAAAGCACCAAAATCCATTACTTTTACAACTTTTCCTTTGTATACCTCACCGACAACGGGTACGAAAGTAATTTCGTTGATTTTCGCCACTGCAGCGTTGATCTTTTCTCTGTCAACACCGGAAATCTCGATACGTCCGATTTCACCAACTTCTTCAATAGCGATTACTGTATCTGTATCTTTCTGCATTTGCTGAATGATTTTTCCACCAGGTCCGATTACTGCGCCGATGAAATCTTTAGGAATTTCCATCATCACCATTTTCGGAGCGTGAGGTTTCACATCTTCTCTTGGTTCAGCAATGGTTTCCGTAATTTTATTTAAAATATGTAATCTTCCGTCTTTTGCTTGCATTAAAGCTTGTTCCATAATATCCATAGAAAGACCTTGGATTTTGATATCCATTTGACAAGCCGTAATTCCGTCTTCTGTTCCAGTTACTTTAAAGTCCATATCTCCCAAGTGATCTTCATCTCCTAAAATATCTGAAAGAACCGTGAATTTTCCTGATTTTTCATCCGTAATTAATCCCATTGCGATACCAGAAACAGGTTTTTTAATTTGAACCCCTGCATCCATCAATGCTAATGTTCCTGCACAAACGGTTGCCATTGAAGATGAACCGTTAGATTCTAAAATATCAGAAACTACACGAATGGTGTAAGGATTTTCTTCAGGAATCATGTTTGCTAAAGCTCTTTGAGCCAAGTTACCATGTCCAACTTCTCTTCTTGAAGTTCCTCTTAACGGACGAGCTTCACCTGTTGAGAATGGAGGGAAATTATAATGAAGGAAGAATTTTTCGTCGTGGTTAGTAATTACGCTGTCCACCATGTTAGCATCTTTAATAGAACCTAAAGTTACAGCTGTTAAAGACTGAGTTTCTCCTCTTGTAAAGATGGCAGAACCGTGAGCTCCTGGAAGATAATCGATTTCTGACCAAATTGGACGAATCGTTTGTGGATCACGACCATCAAGACGAACTTTTTCGTTCAAAATCATTTGACGCATCGCTTCTTTTTCCACATCGTGGTAATATACTTTAACGAAAGGTGTTACTCTTTCTAATTCTTCTTCATCTGTATATTGAGCTAAGAAATCATTAAGAATAGCTTTGAAGTTTTCCGCTCTTTCTTCTTTTGCAGAAGGCGTTTTAGCTACTTCATAAACTTTATCGTAAGTTTCTTTCCACACTTTTTCACGAATTTCTTCATCGTGAGTTTCGTGGTTATATTCTCTTTTTGGGAAAGCTTTGCCTACTTTCGCAGCTAATCTTTCTTGAGCTTCAATTTGATTGATGATTTCTTTGTGCGCAAACTGAATAGCTTCTAACATTTCTTGTTCAGAAATTTCTTTCATTTCACCTTCTACCATTACGATTGAAGATTTTGTAGCTCCCACCATAATATCCAATTCTGCTTCTGCCAATTGCTCATATTTAGGATTGATAGAAAGTTTTCCGTCTAATTTTACCACTCTCACTTCAGACATTGGTCCATTGAAAGGGATATCGGTGATTGCGATAGCTGTAGAAGCTGCTAAACCTGCTAAATCGTCAGGAATTGTTTGTCCGTCGTAAGAAATTAAAGAAATCATCACCTGAACTTCTGCGTGGAAATCTTCAGGGAATAAAGGTCTCAAAACTCTATCTACCAAACGCATCGTCAAAATTTCTTGATCGGATGGTCTCGCTTCTCTTCTGAAGAAGTTTCCTGGAATTTTACCTCCTGCATAGAATTTTTCTCTGTAATCTACTGTTAATGGTAAGAAATCAACGCCAGGGTTAGCTTCTTTGTTGGCTACAACCGTTGCCATTAGCATTGTTCCGCCTAGTTTTACGACAACAGAACCGTCGGCTTGTTTCGCCAATTTACCTGTTTCAAGCGTAATTTCTCTTCCGTCTGCAAGAGTAATTAGCTCTGTGATTGCTTGTGGTGCACTCATAAATTAATTTTGTTTTACACTCCGTATTGAGTGTTTTATTATTTAAACTCTTTAAATTTTCGTGGGCAAAGATACGGAATTTATGGGAATTTGTTAATTTGATAAAGAAGGAATTTTAATATGAGAGAATTAAGGAAATATCAATTTAGTAACAAATTAATTTAATAATTACCAAACGATTATTAATCTTCCTCTTCTTTTTCTTTTATAATTTCAATAAGATGTTCGAGCTCTTTTATTTTGTCTCGTAATTGTTTGATTTCGTAACGGTTAGAGGAAACTTTGCTTTTCAACATGACGGTTCTGGCACGTTCGCTGTGGTCTTCGTCATCTTCGTCATTTATCTCTTCAATATCTTCTTGGATTTCGTCGATATCTTCATTAATCTCTTCTATGTCTTCGCTGATATCTTCAATATCTTCGCTAATTTCTTCGATATCTTCTTGGATTTCGTCAATATCTTCTTGGATTTCTTCAACATCTTCTCTCAGAACCTCTATATTTTCTGAACTTTTATTAACAGACATTTGAATAAAAATTGCTAAATAAATCGCTTCTAAAGATAATAAAGTCGTTAAAACCAATAACATGTGGTCCCAATCAACAATGCCAAAAACGGGTAAGGCAAAACATAATAAAAAGAAAATCGTATGAACTATTAATGACGGGATTGAGCCAATCCACCACATTGTGCCATTAGCAATTTTTTCTAATGCCGAAATTTTTTCTTGATTTTCTTCTGTTAGCTTCATACTTCGTTTTTTCTGATTGCAAAGTTAATTATTAAAAAAGCAATCAATACTAATATCAATAAAAAAAGCAACCCTTTTGGAGTTGCTTTCGTTTGTCTTTTTGACTGAGAATTATTTTCTAATTCCAAGTTCAGCGATAATCGCTCTATATCTTGCGATTTCAACTTTCTTAAGATAATCTAATAATCTTTTTCTCTTACCTACCAATTTCACTAGAGATCTCTCTGTGTTGAAATCTTTGTGATTAGCTTTTAAGTGTTGAGATAAATGATTAATTCTGTAAGTGAACAATGCGATTTGCCCTTCTGCGCTACCAGTATCTGTAGCTGACTTACCATGTTTTGCGAAAATTTCCGCTTTCTTTTCTGTTGTTAAATACATTCCAATATTATTTAATGATTATTATGTAATTCGGGTGCAAAGATATGTTTTTTTTCTAGAATATTATTATCAGCTATTATATTTTTTATACTTTTAAGCCTAAATAATATAGTTCATGCAAATTTTCATCAAAAATATGGTCTGCAATCGTTGTATTGCTGCAGTAAAAGGCATTTTTTCTGAATTAAATATTCCAGTTGATGAAATAAAATTGGGCGAAGTAAAAACAAAAAAATCATTTTCTGAAATTCAACTTAAAGAATTAGAGAAAAAACTAGAACAATCTGGTTTTGAGCATATAAAAGATGCTGTACTTCAACTGAATGATAAAATTAAAACGCTTATTATTCAAAAAATCAGTGAGTTGGATGTGGATGAAGATTTTCTTTTGTCAGAATTTTTAAGCAGCAATTTGCATAGGGATTATAGCGCTCTTTCCAAGAATTTTTCTCAAAATGAAAATATAACCCTCGAGCAATATTTTATTCTTCAAAAAATAGAAAAAGTAAAAGAACTCCTGCTCTACAATGAATTTACTTTAACAGAAATCGCTGGAAAACTGGGCTACAAAAGTGTTCAGCATCTTTCAACTCAATTCAAAAACAATACAGGTTTTACTCCAACAGAATTTAAAAAACTGAAAAATCATAACAGAAAAGGACTTGATGAGTTTTAAGCTATGAATTAATTTTGTCTAAAGTCCAAATTCTATACATCTTTTCCTTAAATTTATAACAAACTACAATTTACATTCAGCAATTTTGTGTTGTAAAATCAAGAATTATGGAACGTAGATACGAAGTTTTGGGAATGACTTGCTCTGGCTGCCAGAAAAAAATCACTGAAACGCTTAATAATATAGATGGAATTCACGCTCATGTCAACTTAGAAAAAAATGAAGCAGTGATTCATGGACACAGAGATTTCACGTTGGAAGAACTGAATGAAGCGCTTTCAAAAGTTGGAAATTATAAACTTCAAGATCCTAATAATAAAGATCAAAGTTTTGTAAAACCTCAAGATCGTGTTTCTCCATCGTCGGTTTATTATTGTCCAATGGAATGTGAGGGCGAAAAAGTGTATTTCAAACAAGGTGAAAGATGTCCCGTTTGTAAAATGTATTTGGTTCCTATTGAGGAAAAGAATCAAGAATCAAGAGTCAAGAATCAAGACGAGCATTCCCATCAACATCAACCCAAAAACGATCAAGCTGGAAAATATTATTGTCCCATGTATTGCGAGGGCGACAAAGTTTATGATTCTAATGTGGGTTGTCCGGTTTGTGGGATGGATTTAGTGAAATATCCCGAAAAGAAAAAAGCCCAATATACTTGTCCGATGCATCCAGAAATTTTGAGTGATGAACCTGGATGTTGCCCTATTTGCGGAATGGATTTGGTGAAAATTCCAGAGAAAAATAGCATTTCTGAAGATGAAACTTATAATATTCTAAAACGAAAATTCTGGATTTCTTTGGCGTTTACACTTCCTGTTTTCATTTTGTCGATGGGCGGAATGTGGATAGATTTCCCATTTTCACACCATGTTCAAGCTTATATAGAGCTTCTTTTAACGCTTCCAGTTTTATTTTATTCGGGTTGGTTTCTCATGAAAAGAGGTTGGATTTCCTTTAAAACTTGGAACCTCAATATGTTTAGTTTAATTGCTTTGGGAGTGGCTGCAGCATTTATATTCAGCATTTTTGCATTGGCTTTCCCCAATATGATTCCGCATGAAATAAAAGGTCACGATGGCAATATCCCACTCTATTTTGAGGCAGTTTGTGTTATTTTAACTTTGGTAATTCTTGGACAGTGGATGGAAGCCATGGCTCATAAAAAAACGGGTAAAGCCATTGAAGAACTCATGAATCTTTCTCCTGATGAAGCTACTTTGGTGGAAGAAGATTCCGAAAGAAGAGTGGCTTTAGATCAAGTGAAAATTGGAGATATTTTAAAAGTAAAACCAGGTGAAAAAATTCCTGTAGATGGTAAAATTATGGAAGGAAATTCCTCCATTGATGAATCTATGATTACGGGAGAGCCTATTCCTGTTGAGAAAAATGAAAATGATAAAGTAACTTCTGGAACCATCAACGGAAACCAAGTCTTCTTAATGAAAGCTGAAAAGGTAGGTGATGAAACTTTGCTTTCTCAAATTATAAAAATGGTGAACGAAGCCAGCAGAAGTAAAGCACCTATTCAGAAATTAACGGATAAAGTTTCAAAAATATTTGTTCCAACGGTAATTGCGGTGGCTATTTTGACCTTTATTTTATGGCAAATTTTCGGTCCAGAAGCTCAGAAAACCTTGTTCGCTTTTGTAAATGCGGTTGCCGTTTTAATTGTCGCTTGTCCGTGCGCTTTGGGTTTAGCAACGCCAATGTCTTTGATGGTGGGAATTGGAAAAGGCGCCAAAAATGGTATTCTGATAAAAAATGCCGAAGCTCTTGAACAAATGAATAAAGTAAATGTTTTAATTACCGATAAAACAGGAACTTTAACCGAAGGAAAACCATCTTTGGAACATATTGAAACTTTAGAAAATGTACATCCAACTCATATTCTTCAGTTAGCAGCTTCCCTCAATCAAAATTCGGAGCACCCACTTTCTAATGCGGTTTTAAAGAAAGCCAAAGAAGAAAATATTCATATCGAGAAAGTTCAAAACTTTGAAAACGTTTCTGGGAAAGGTGTTCAAGGAAATATCAATGGAAAAAAAGTGTTTTTAGGAAACGAAAGTCTTTTAAGTTCTCATCAAATTTCAATTCCCGAAAGTTTAAAACAAAAAGCGACAGAAGTGCAATCTAAAGCACACACTATTTCTTATGTTGCGGAGGGAAATCAGGTTTTAGGATTTGTAAGTTTTACGGATAAAATAAAAGAAACATCCAAAAAAGCTATAGAATTTCTTCTAAATGATGGTGTAGATATTATGATGATGACGGGGGATAACGAACATACTGCAAAAGCCGTTGCAGACGCACTTGGCATTAGACATTATCAAGCGAATTGCCTTCCTCAAGACAAATTGAATGAAGTGAAAAAACTTCAATCTGAAGGAAAAATTGTAGCGATGACGGGTGATGGAATCAACGATGCTCCAGCTCTTGCACAATCCAATATCGGAATTGCCATGGGAACAGGAACCGATGTTGCGATGGAAAGTGCGGAAATTACATTGTTAAAAGGTGATATTCTAGGTGTGGCCAAAGCAAAAATATTGAGTGAAAAACTCTTGAAAAACATCAAAGAAAATCTGTTTTTTGCATTTATCTACAATGTTTTAGGAATTCCTTTAGCTGCTGGACTGCTCTACCCTTTCTTCGGGATTTTATTATCACCCATGATAGCTGCTGCAGCGATGAGTTTTAGCTCACTTTCAGTAATTTTGAATTCTCTACGATTGAATGGTGTCAATTTGGAAGTGAAATAAGAGTCAAGAATCGAGTTTAAAAACCTTTGTAAAAGCTTGTTTAGTTTATCAACACGTTTTTTATATTTTAAACGTCAAAATCAGTTTTAAGATGAAGAAAAAATTAGTCGTTTTATCGGGTGCCGGAATTAGTGCTGAAAGCGGAATTTCAACTTTTCGAGATGCCAATGGTTTGTGGGAAAATCACCATATCGAAGAGGTAGCAAGTCCTGAAGGTTTTGCGAGAAATCCTGAATTGGTTTTGGAATTTTATAATCTTAGACGCAGACAACTCAAAGAAGTTAAACCTAATAAAGCACACCAGATTCTAGCTGAGTTAGAAGATGATTTTGATGTTCATATTATCACCCAAAATGTTGATGATTTGCATGAGCGCGCGGGTTCTTCGAAGGTCATGCATTTGCATGGCGAACTTCGCAAAGCCAGACCAGTCAATTCGGAAACCGATGCGATAGTTTGGGAAGACGATTTGCATCTTGGTGATTTGGATGACGATGGCGTACAGTTGAGACCGCATATTGTATGGTTTGGAGAAATGGTTCCCGAAATGGATAATGCCATTGAAATTGCTTCTAATGCAGATGTTTTTTTGGTTGTCGGAACCTCTCTGCAAGTCTATCCTGCGGCTGGGTTGGTACATTATGTTCCAGAGAATTGCGATATTTTTGTGATTGATCCAAATTTGGATTTTTCAATGTTTAAAAACAAAGAAAATTGTTTTAAAACCTCAGCAACAGAAGGAATGGAAAAATTTAAAAATTATTTTTCCACAAAAAAGTAATTTTAAGAAAATATGGCACTCAAATTGTTATGAGGCTTTAAGATTAATTAACATTTTTTAACAATTTAATTCCCATTAATTTTATGAAGCATTTTTCTTCTAAAAGGTCTTTTTATAAAGTCTTTTTAGGTTCTGTTGTGTTGACTTTCGCCAGTGCAATTGTCTTTAGTTCTTGCAAAAAAGAAGCTGAAGATTTTAATACTTTTGAACAGTTAAAAGTCAAACCACTAACTGAGAAAAATGTCCCCAAAGTTGAAGATATTGATTTATCAAAAAATGAGGATTCTGACAAGCGTTCTATCTATCTTACTTTTGATGATGGCCCCAATCGTGGTACAAAAAATTTGATGACAATTCTTAACAAACATCAGGTTGTAGCAACGTCTTTTGTTGTGGGAAAGCATATTGTCGGAAGCCAAAAACAAATGGATGATTTTTACGATTTGCAACAAGATTCTTTGATAGAAATTGCGAACCACAGTTACAGTCACGCCAATAATAAATATTCCAAATTTTATCGTAATCCAGAAGTTGTGGTTCAGGATTTTAAAATTCTACGTGATAGTCTGAAACTTCTTAATCCCATTGCCAGAACACCCGGTCGTAATATTTGGAGAATTAATGGTGTAACAACGACGGATATAAAATCATCAACAAAAGCTGCGGACAAATTGCAAAGTGCGGGCTTCAAATTGGTTGGTTGGGATCTCGAATGGCGCGCAACTGCTGATATGAAGCTGAAAAATAATCATGCAGAAATGATTAAAAAAGTCGATAGTATTTTTTACAATGATCTTGAAAAAACACCACGACATTTGGTTTTGTTAACACATGATCAATATTTGGATGATGAAATTTCGATTAAAGAATTGGATTTGTTTATTCAGAAATTACAAAAAAATCAGCGTTTTGTATTCAAAAAGATATCAGAATATCCTAAGATTAACGAAATTCTGAACTAATTTCTTAAAAAAACAATTAGGGTTCGTAGGTCATAATGCTTCTTTTATGCATCTCGAATCCTAATTTTTTGTATAAATGCATGGCGCGTTCGTTATGATTTTCGATTTCTAGGAACATCATTTTTAAATCTTTTTCTTTCGCAAAATTCTGTGCAAATTCTACAGCTTTTCCGCCATATTTTTTTCCTTGTGCTTCGGGTTTTACATAGAGTTCATCCAGGAAACACATCATGCCGCCAAATTCAAAACTGAAGAGAAAATTGAGAATCATATACCCCACTATTTCACTGTCGTCTTTTAATAAAAAACATTGTCCCAAATTGGAATTGTTGATGAAAATTTCAAAATTTTTTCGGGTTAATTCTGTATCAAAAGGATAATTATCAATGGCATAAAAGTCTTTCATCATCGGCATTATCGCCTCTATTTCATTAATTTTTGCAACATCAATTTTCAAACTCATTTTTTAATTTTTTTTCAAAGTTAAGTATAAAATATTTGGTGAAATAAAAATTAGTTCTACATTTGTAGAGTTAATTAATTGATTGTAGAATGAAACTAAAATTAACTGAAGCAGAAAAAGAAGTCATGCAAATTCTTTGGGAGAAAGAAAAAGTCTTTATGAAAGATTTGATAGAAGCTTTTCCTGAACCCAAACCAGCGACAACAACCATCGCAACTTTGCTGAAAAGAATGCAAAACAAAGATTTTGTAGGTTACGAATTGTACGGCAATTCGCGGGAATATTTTCCCAAGATTGATAAAGCGCAATATTTTTCGATGGAAATGAAAAGTATGATTAACAATTTTTTTGGAAGCTCTGTTAGTCAATTTGCATCGTTTTTTACTCAGAATGCCAAATTAAGTCAAGAAGAATTGAAAGAATTGCGCGAAATGATTGATAAGAAAATTGAAAATCCGAAGTCATGATTCCGATTTATTTGAAAATAATTCTTGCAAGTAGTTTATTAATTATTTTCTATTATTTGTTCTTAGAAAGCCAAAAGAACCACCATTTCAAAAGGTTTTTCTTGTTAGGAAGCTTGGTTTTTAGTTTGATGATTCCGTTTTTAGAAATCCCATTTGGGACTTATGTAATACAAAATACAACATCTATAGAAAATGGAAATTTTGAAACGGGTATTGCTGAAAATATTTTGCAAAGCGATTTTTCACAGATAGGTTTTTACTTATATATTGGGATTTCTTGTCTTTTGTTATTGAAATTTATATTTCAGATTTTTCAAATTTTAAAAATGAAAAGAGTCTCAAAGAAATTAATTTATAAAGGATTCAAAATCGCATTAATCAAAGAAGATATAACAGCTTATAGCTTTTGGCAAACGATTTTTGTCAACCAAAAGAAGTTTGAAAATCATGAGATTCATGATTGTGTTTTTGTCCACGAGCAGGCACATATAACACAGAAACATAGTTTTGACATTTTATGGATAGAAATTTTAAAAGCTGTTTTTTGGTTAAATCCTGCCTTTTATTTTTATAGAAAAGCGATGAATACAAATCACGAATTCTTGGCTGATGATAAGGTTTTAGAGCAAGTTGAAATTAAACATTATCAAAAAATTATTTATCAAGAAATTCTTTTGCAGCAATATTCTTTAGTCCAAAGTTTTAAACAAAATAACAACACCAAAAAAAGATTTAATATGATGAACACTTCACAAAACAAAAAATTAAAAGCTAGGGTTTTGGGCTCTGTCCTTTTCACTTGTGGCGTTGCTTTTCTTTTTGCTGAGAAAGTTAAAACACCAATTTTTGCAAAGCAAGCCATAAGTAAAAACGCATTGGTAAAAACCGAAAACAAAACTTCTCTTTCTGATTTTAAAGAAAATTATCAAGAAGAAAAACCAATTTCTACTTCAATTAATAAAGAAGAAATAAAAGTTTCTGACACCGTGAAACAAAACCAAATTTCTTTAGAAGCCGTTAAAAAGGGTAAAAAAGTAAGCGAAACTAAAATTGATGATGTGGATATTCCTGCTGAATTCCCTGGTGGTATGTCTGCATTTAGAAAAGCTTTAGCAATGGAAATGGATCTTACAGAAATTGGAAATATTGGTGGAAGCATTACTTCTAGCGCCTTGATAAAAGTTGATGCAAATGGTAAAATTGTAGATATTAAAACGACTGGACTTAACAATATATTTAATAAAGCTGTAGAAGTAGCCATTCAGAAAATAGGAAATAATACCACTTGGAAACCAGCAGAAAAAGATAACAAAATTGTGGCTTCTTATTTTAAAATTCCAGTCACGATGCAGTTTCATGGAGATGGAAGTACGCCGCCGCCGCCATCGCCTCCTACACATCCAAGAAAATAACAGAATAATAAAAAGAGTCTTTTTTAAGGTTCTTTTTTATTTTATAGCACTCACTAACGCAAAAAAATCTTAACTTTAAAGCATCATAATTTATTAATAATGAGTCTTACAAAAGAGCAAATTGCCCAGCGTATCGCTAAGGAAATTAAGAATAATTCGTATGTTAATTTAGGAATTGGGATTCCGACTTTGGTTGCCAATTATATTCCAAAAGGTATTAATGTTGTGTTACAGTCCGAAAATGGGCTTCTAGGCATGGGACCTTTCCCAATAGAAGGTGAAGAAGATGCCGATCTTATTAATGCCGGAAAACAAACCATTACAACACTTCCTGGTTCTGCAGTTTTTGATTCTGCAATGAGTTTTGGGATGATTCGAGCACAAAAAGTGGATCTAACAATTCTTGGTGCTATGGAAGTTTCAGAAAATGGGGATATCGCCAATTGGAAAATTCCCGGCAAAATGGTGAAAGGCATGGGCGGCGCAATGGATTTGGTAGCTTCGGCTAAAAATATTATCGTGGCAATGCAACAAGTTAATAAATATGGGGAAAGCAAACTTTTATCAGAATGTAGCTTACCTTTAACCGGTGTGAAATGTATTAAAAAAATTGTGACAGAGCTAGGCGTTTACGAAGTCCTTTCAGAAGGCGGTTTCAAGCTTTTAGAAAGAGCGCCAGGTGTTTCTGTAGAAGATATTAAAAAAGCAACGCTTGGTAAGTTGGTTGCCGACGATAATACGCCAGAAATGACATTCTAAATTTATAAAACTCTACAAATAAATATCAATAAGAAGAATATGGGAAAAACCTTTAATGCTTCGGTTAATGGCACTCAACGTTATGAGTTGACAGAAGAGCAGATTAAAGCGGTTGATGTTGCAAGCTTGGATGCCGAGCATTTTCACGTTCTACGCGATAACCAATCTTATCACGCGGAAATTTTAGAAGCTGACTTTCAGCACAAATCTTATAAAGTAAATGTTAACAACAACATCTATGAGGTTAACATCGAAAACGAACTCGATAAACTCATCAAAGACATGGGTTTTGAAGTTGGTAAAGCAAAACAGGTTAACGCTATAAAAGCGCCAATGCCAGGACTTATTTTAGAAATTGCGGTTAACATAGGACAAGAAGTTCAAGAAGGTGACAATCTTTTGATACTTGAGGCCATGAAGATGGAAAACAGCTTTTACTCGCCACGCCAAGGTGTGATAAAATCCATCGCGGTAGAAAAAGGTCAGGCGGTTGACAAAGGTCAATTATTAATAGACTTCGAATAAATTTTAGAAATTACGATTAAGTTAAAAATGAAAAAAATACTTGTAGCAAATCGTGGCGAAATTGCATTAAGAGTCATGAAAACGGCAAAAAAAATGGGCATCAAAACGGTGGCTGTTTACTCCGTGGCCGACCGCCAATCGCCACATGTTAAATTTGCTGACGAAGCGGTGTGTATCGGCGAAGCGCCTTCTAATCAATCCTATCTTTTAGGTGACAAAATCATTGAAGTTTGTAAAAAACTACATGTTGATGGGATTCACCCAGGTTATGGTTTTTTATCAGAAAATGCTGAATTTGCTGAAAAAGCTGAAGCTAACAATATTACATTTATCGGTCCAAGATCCAAGGCAATCCACGTTATGGGAAGCAAGCTGGCAGCTAAAGAAGCTGTAAAAGCCTATGATATCCCAATGGTGCCTGGTCTTGATGAAGCGATTACCGATGTTGAAAAAGCGAAGAAGGTTGCCGTAGAAATTGGCTTCCCTATTTTGATTAAAGCATCTGCTGGTGGTGGTGGAAAAGGTATGCGTGTTGTGGAAAACGAAGGCGAATTCGAGTCTCAAATGCAACGCGCAATTTCCGAAGCAACTTCTGCTTTCGGTGATGGTTCTGTTTTCATTGAAAAATATGTGGCTTCTCCAAAGCATATCGAAATCCAAGTTATGGCGGACGATCATGGCAATATTCTTTATTTATTCGAAAGAGAATGTTCTGTACAACGTCGTCACCAAAAAGTTGTTGAAGAAGCACCTTCTGCTGTTTTGACTCCAGAAATTAGAAAAGCAATGGGCGAAGCAGCGGTTAAAGTGGCTAAGTCTTGTGATTATCTTGGCGCTGGAACGGTGGAGTTTTTGTTGGATGAAAACAAAAATTTCTATTTCCTAGAAATGAACACACGTCTTCAAGTTGAACATCCCGTAACAGAAATGATTACAGGAATGGACTTGGTAGAACTTCAGATTCGTGTAGCGCGTGGTGAAGAACTTCCAATAAAACAAGAAGATTTAACAATAAATGGTCACGCTTTAGAATTGAGAGTGTACGCCGAAGATCCGCTTAATGATTTCTTGCCAAGCGTTGGGACTTTAACGACTTACCAACCGCCAGCTGGAGATGGCATCCGTGTGGATGATGGTTTTGCCGAAGGGATGGATGTTCCTATCTATTACGATCCAATGCTTTCAAAATTAATCGTTCACGGAAAAGACCGTAACGAAGCTATTGAAAAAATGCTAGTAGCCATTCAGGATTATAAAGTTGAAGGCGTTAGCACAACGCTTCCTTTCGGTAGTTTTGTGTTCAATCACGAGGCATTCCGTTCTGGAAATTTTGACACCAATTTTGTTAAGAAATATTACAGTCCAGAAATTATTGTGGAGAATCAAGCTAAAGAAGCTGAAGTTGCTGCTTTAGTAGCACTTAAACAATATTTGGAAGATCAAAAATTACTGCGTGTCCCTAATCAATTCTAAATCAAATCATGAAAAATAAAATAGACCTTTTAAATAAAAAAATAGCGGAGTCTAAATTGGGCGGTGGCGAAAAAAGAATTACAACGCAACACGCTAAGAAAAAATTAACTGCTAGAGAGCGTATCGAATATTTCTTTGATGAAGGTTCTTTTGAAGAGATTGGTGCTTTCATAACACACCGTACCAAAGATTTTGGTATGGATAAAGAATATTATTTAGGCGATGGTGTTATCACGGGTTATGGTACGGTTAATGGACGTTTGACTTATGCTTTTGCTCAAGATTTCACCGTATTTGGTGGTGCTTTGTCCGAGACGCATGCTGAGAAAATTTGCAAGGTGATGGATATGGCAGTTAAAGTTGGCGCACCGATGGTTGGGCTTAACGATTCTGGCGGTGCGCGTATACAAGAAGGCGTAAGATCTTTGGGTGGCTATGCTGACATATTCTTTAGAAATGTACAAGCCTCTGGTGTTATTCCTCAGATTTCTGCGATTATGGGACCTTGTGCTGGTGGCGCGGTATATTCACCAGCGATGACAGATTTTACCATGATGGTGGAAAATACGTCTTACATGTTCGTAACGGGTCCAAATGTTGTTAAGACGGTTACCAACGAAGAAGTAACATCAGAAGAATTGGGTGGCGCATCAACGCATTCTACAAAGTCTGGTGTTGCTCATACAACTTCTACTAACGATGTAGAATGTCTTGAAGATGTTAAAACTTTATTAAGTTATCTTCCACAAAATAATCAAGAAACGGCACCAAGTTTAGATTATGAATTAAATGATGAACTTCGAGAGGATTTAAAAAACATTATTCCTGACAATGCCAACAAACCTTACGACATGCATGACGTTATTGGGCATTTGATCGATGAGGATTCGTTCTTTGAAATTCATAAAAATTATGCTGAAAATATTGTTGTAGGTTTTGCCAGAATTGCTGGAAGAAGTATCGGTATTGTAGCGAATAACCCAATGTTCTTAGCAGGATGTTTGGATGTTAACAGTTCTATAAAAGCCGCTAGATTTACACGTTTTTGTGATGCTTTCAATATTCCATTATTAGTGTTGGTAGATGTGCCTGGTTTCTTGCCAGGAACGGATCAAGAATGGAACGGAATTATCACCCACGGTGCTAAATTATTGTACGCGTTATCTGAAGCTACAGTACCGAAAGTGACTGTTATTACGAGAAAAGCTTACGGTGGCGCTTATGACGTGATGAACTCTAAACACATCGGTGCAGATATGAACTTCGCTTGGCCGTCTGCTGAGATTGCAGTAATGGGTGCAAAAGGCGCTTCAGAAATTATTTTTAAAAGAGAAATTGCCGAAGCGGCTGATCCCGTTGCTAAATTGGCAGAGAAAGAAGCAGAATATGCCGAAAAATTTGCGAATCCATATACAGCGGCTCAAAGAGGCTTTATTGATGAGGTGATCTTCCCAGAAGATACCAGAAGAAAATTGATTAAAGCTTTTGCAATGCTGGAAAACAAATTCGTGGAAAGACCGACAAGAAAACACGGAAATATTCCTTTGTAAAATAAATATTTTGAGATAAAAAAGAGGAACAGTTAATCTGTTCCTCTTTTGTTTATGATATTTTAAATTCAGACTTCAAAGTTTTTCTTAGCCAATTCCTTTCGGACACGACTAAGGCTTTCTGGCGTTATTCCTAAATAAGAAGCCACCATCCATTGCGGAACGCGTAGCATGATGTTAGGATATTTTTTCAGAAACTCCATATAACGTTCTTCCGCGGTTGTACTAATCAAAGCGTTAACACGGTTCTGAAGATTTTTAATATGATTCAGCATCAATCTTTGATTTTTCTCAGCAACTTGAGGATAGATTTCGCCAAGATTAAAAAAGAAATCATCAGACAATACAACGATTTCCGAATCTTCTATAGCTTCCACATAAAATCTAGATTTCTCATTAAGTAATTGACTGGTGGAGTCCGATATAATCCAACCTTCTGGCGCAAATTGGATGACATGTTCTTTACCATTTTTATCAATAGAAAACATCCTTAACAAGCCTGTTTCAACAAAAAACCGATCTGCAGACGCCTCGCCTTCTTGCACCAACATACTTCCTTTTTTAAAAAATCGAATATCGTAATGTATGGCACATTTTTGAATGTTTTCTTCAGGAACATCTAGAATTTCTGACAAATGTTTATGGAAATTTTTTAGCATTTCTATCAAAAGCGTTTTAAAGTTTAAAAATACTAATTCTTATATTAATAACAGCATAATTTTTCTTTCAAAAACATGACAATATGTACCAATTAATAATTTGGTACAATTGCTGTAAGTTGTTAGCGCAAACAAAGTCTTTAAACTAAATTTGTAAAAATATTATCTCATGAAGAAAGCCTTATTAGTAGTAGATGTTCAAAATGATTTTTGTGAAGGTGGAAGTTTGGCCGTTCCGGGCGCAAGCGAAATAATCCCTTTCATTAATACACTCATGGAAAAAGGCAACTACGACGAAATTATATTGACCCAAGATTGGCATCCTGCTAATCATAAATCTTTTGCAAGTAATAACAACAGAAATGTAGGCGAAACAATTGTTATGAATGCTATTCCACAGTTTATGTGGCCAGATCATTGTGTGCAAGGAACTTATGGCGCAGAGTTTCATAAAGATCTAGACGTTTCTAAAGCAACAAAAATTATTCAAAAAGGTATCAATCCCGAAATTGATAGTTATAGTGCTTTTCAAGATAACAACCATTTTGTAAAAACAGGATTAGAAGATTATCTTAAATATCATGACATCCAAATTGTAGAAATTGTAGGTCTAGCGCTTGATTATTGTGTGAAATATACATGTCTGGATGCAATGGAAGCAGGATTTGTCCCTATGTTGCATTTTCAAGGTACAAGAGCGGTTAACGTAAAACCAGAAAGTGCCAAAAATACGATTTATGATTTGCTAGAGCATCATGTAACTATTATTGGTTAAGGAAAATTCAATAATATTTGTTTATTTATAAATAAGTTTAATTATTTTTGCATGGATAAATAAAATTATAAAACCATGAAAAAACTATTTTTGTTAGCAGCTTTAGGTGGATTGTCCATGATGAATGCTCAAAAATTTGAAATCTCTGCAGGCTATGGAACAAGTTCTCTTTTTGGCGTTGCAGATTCTATTCTGAAAGGAATTGGTGAGGTAGCAGGTAAAGCAATTTTTGGAGGAGATGACGTTGTTCTTCCGAACAGCAAAGGGGTTTTCACCATTGCAGGAACTGTTTATAGCCAAGATATGAAATGGCGTTACGGTCTAGAAGCTAATGTAGAGACTTTTAGTGAAAATGGAACCTCTTACAAAGAGCAATCTTATTTCTCTGTTCTTCCGAAAGTCGATTATTTCTGGTCAGATGCAGATAGCAAATGGCGTTTTTATTCGGGGGCGTCTGTGGGGGCATTATTCAGAAATGTGGAATATGTCGATTTTAATTCAAAAGTTCAAAAAGCGAATGACACTTTTTTAGCTTTTAACATTATGCCAATTGGTGTGAGATATGGTGGAAGTTTTGGCGTATTTCTGGAGCCGAGCATTGGTACAAGAGGCCTTGTGCAAGCTGGCTTTTCTTATGCTTTCTAAAGTTCAGATATTACCAATAAAAAAAGCGCTGAAATATTTCAGCGCTTTTTTTTATAACATTTTCAAATTATTGACTTCTAATTCGGTAAGAATTCTCCAATGTCCACGTTTGATATTTTTCTTGGTTAATCCTGCAAACATCACGCGATCCAAAGATTCTACTTCGTAACCTAGCTTTTGGAAAATACGTCTCACAACGCGATTCCAACCAATATGGATTTCGATACCGATTTCATTTTTAGGTTTTCCTTCGATAAAAGATATGCTGTCTACTTCTGCCACACCTTCCTCCAGACGGATACCTTCACCAATGCTTTTAAGATCTTCAATAGATAATTTTCTATCCAGAGTAACATGGTAAATTTTCTTCATATTAAATGATGGATGCGTTAGCTTTTTGGTCATGTGTCCATCATTCGTTAACAATATAACACCTGTTGTTTGGCGATCTAGGCGACCAACAGGAAATAATCTGTATGGCGAAGCATTCGCTACAAGGTCCATAACCGTTTTTCTGGCCTTTTCGTCTTTGGTTGTAGAGATGTAGCCTTTGGGCTTGTTAAGAACAACATAAACAGGTTTTTCTGGTGTTATACCTTGTCCATCAAAAACGACTCTATCCGTTTTTTGTACTTGATATCCCATTTCTGTAATCACTTTGCCATTAACTTCTACAAGACCTTGTGTAATAAGATCATCTGCCTCTCTCCTACTACAAATCCCAGAATTTGCAATATATTTATTAAGTCTGATTGTTTCTTTCGGTGCTTTAGAAAGCTTTTCCAATTTTCTTTTTTGGATGTAAGATTTTACGCGCTCTCCTTCTTCTTCGTTTTTGATAAATGGTTTTTTAGGACCAAATTTTCTCTCGCCGCCTTCGTATTTGTTGCGAGAATCAAAATCGCGACCTCTGGTCGTTTTAGGTTTTCCAAATTTTCCACCTCTTTCAAAAGAAGCACCTTCTTTTGATGAGTTTTTTGAATCCCCTCGTGAGCCACGCGAATTATCAGAAGATTTTCTCCCTCCAAAATTTCCGGTCTTTTTATTTCTGTCTGAAGAATTTCTCTCGTTTCTGCTCATATTCAAAATTTTTTGCAAAGATAGACTTTTTTAAGTCAATATTAAAAAGCCTTTTTTTTTATTAATTATTAAATTGCCCAACTAAAGCGTGAATAAATGCCATCGAATAGCATTGATAAAATCCCAATGAATATCCAAAACTTTAGAATGGTTAATGCATTTATTTTGTCGTTTCTATAATTTCTTAGTAACCAAAATACCGTAACAATCAAAACAAAAAGCCCTACAGCAAAGTAAAATGCCATAATGCTGTGTAGGCCAATACCTTTAATAATAATTAATGATGTCACAAAAGCGAATAAGCAAAACAGAATAATAATACGTCGTGCTGTTATAGATTTGAACTGATTAGCAATGGTTTTGTAGCCGAAAACGCGATCAGCATTTTTGGTTAAGAGATCTTTTGTCATGTCAATTATCATGAGCATCAAAAAAAGAAATATTGCCATAAAGAAGACTTTCGGGGTAAAAGTTCTGTAATAGACCAACATACCGAAGAAGGGATACATACTTAGTCCAACGAAAGTCAAGTTGTTAATTAGTAGTATTTTACTTAGTTTATGACTGTATAACCACATCAAAAATTGATAGACTAAAAAGAAAATAAAAACGCGCCAAGACTGTGTCCAAGCAATTCCTAAGCCCAAAACATTAAGAATGACATAGGCATAAAGAAAATATTTTTGTTCAAAGAAAGATTGTATTCGACTTCTGAAAGGTTTGGTAATTTGGTCTTTTTCGCGGTCATAAAATTGGTTGATGATGCCGCCCGCCATGATACTAAGAATTGAACAAAGAATAATGAGATGTGCGTGATAATCAAAAACAAAAGCCTTAAAAGACTCTTCGCGGTTGAACAAAAAAAACGTCGAAACGTACAATGCAAAAGTCAATAAGCCCACAACAAAAAAGCGTGCCCCCAAAATAAAGCCCATCAACTGATTTAGTCGATAGGCAAAATTTTTAGTTCGTTTTTGTATGTTTTGACTCATGCAAATTAAAATCTGTAAATCACTTCTTTTTGAAATCCGGATAACATTTTTTCTGCTTTTTCATAATCTTCTGTAAATCCAAGAATATAGCCTCCACCGCCACTTCCGCAAAGTTTAAGATAGTAAGCATTTGTATCAATTCCTTTTTTCCAAATATTATAAATGCTTTCTGGAATCATCGGTTTGAAATGGTCATACGCCCAAACTGATAATTTTTTTAGATTTTTAAAGAAAGGATTCATATCTTTTTTCAAAAAAGAATCAATGCAAGCGTTATTGTAGCGGATAAATTCTTCTTTCAGCGTTTTGCGGAAACCTTCAGTTTTCATTTTTTCAAAGAAGATCTGAATCATCGGTCCTGTTTCGCCTGTAATTCCGGAATCGATTAAAAACACTGCACCTTTGCCTTCTGTAGCATGATCCGGGATAGAAACTTTATCTAAATTTTCCTTGTTTTCGATAAGAATAGGAAGATTCATATAACAAATCAAAGGATCCATCCCAGAACTTTTTCCATGGAAATAGCTTTCCATTTCTCCGAAGATGGCTTTTAAAATTTTGAGATTATCTTTAGAAATATTGTCGGGGCTAAGTTTTTTAGAAGAATATTTTTCAAAAATTGCAGCAACCAAAGCACCAGAACTTCCCACACCATAGCCTTGTGGAATGTTGGAATCAAAGAACAAACCAGCAGCAATATCTTTTTGAAAAGCCTCGATATCCAGTTTGAAATTTCCTGGAAGATTAAGACTTACCAAAAACTCAGCATATTTTGCAAGATGCTGATTGGAGTTTTTTTCGAAATCTGAAGCAAGATCGGAAAACTTCAAAGCTCCTTTATAAAAACTATACGGAACAACTAGGCCTTGCGAGTTTTCTATCATTCCGTATTCTCCGAAAAGGATGATTTTAGCGTAAAATAAAGGATTGGTCATCGTTTCTTTTTCTGTGTTTTGTTTTGCAAATTTACTAAAAAAAATCTATTATGATATAAGCAAATTTAATTCCACTTTATGAAGTGAATTGAAATCGATTACGCTGCTTTTTCGTTATTGATATTGACTTTTAAAAATCTGATTAAAACCAAGCCTATTGCAAAGAAAATCGTCATTGACAAGGCAGCATAACGCATATTATTGAAATGCTCAATCAAAGTTGCAAAAATGAAAGTTCCCAAAATAATCGCTAATTTTTCTAAAACATCGTAAAAGCTAAAATAGGTTGTATTTTCCATACCATCTTGTGGCAAAAGTTTGGAATAAGTTGATCTCGACATCGCTTGTAAGCCACCCATAACAAGACCAACAATCGCGGCAACGCCATAGAATTGATACTCTACATTTGGATTTTCTTTGTTGAGATAATAGGCTGAAAGGCAGGCTACAATCCATAAAACGATGCAAATCGAAATGACATTTTTATTTCCAATTTTCCGACTCAGTCGTGAGAAAATAATCGCACCAATAATGGCTTCAATCTGGATCACTAACAAAGTCAAAATCAGTTTGTCTTGTGCCAGATTAATTTCTGATTTTCCGAATAATGTTGCCATTAAAAAAATGGTCTGCATCCCAACACTAAAGAAAAAGAAACTTGATAAAAAGAACTTCAAATTGGAGTCTTTAAAAAGGTGATTTCCAACTTTGTATAATTCTTTAAAACTTTCTCTTATAATATCTTTATAGAAAATAATATTCTTTTTTAGGACAAAGAAAAAACCGCCGTTGTTTTTATGACTTTTGAATAAATTTTTATGATTTAACAATACCAAATCTTTGGGTAATTGGTCTTTAACATTTCCAAATTTTGGTAAATGCTTGAAGGTATATTGCGAAAAGCCAAACCACCATGCTCCCGTGAATAGGAAACTAACTCTTGTAAATAATATTGCTTGTTCGGCGTCTTTTGCTAAAACTTGGATTAATACCAAACAAATAACTACCAAAATTACCGAGCCAATATAACCATACACATAACCTCTGGCAGAAAGCGCATCTTGCTTGTCTGGTGTGGCAATATCGGGAAGAAATGAATTATAAAATACCAAACTTCCCCAAAAACCGATACTTGCGGTTATACTAAATAATAGGCCTAACCATACAGTATCCATACCTGTAAACATAGCCAATCCCATACATGAAGTTGCTCCCAAATAACAGAAAAATTGTAGGAATGATTTTTTGTTTCCGATAATGTCAGCCAAAGAAGATAAAATAGGCGATAACAAAACGACTACGACAAAAGATAAGGTCAAAGAATAACCATATACTGCGTCCGGCTGGTATTCTCTACCAAAAATTTCAATCAAATGTCTTACAGGAACTTGTATTGTTTTTCCTGTTTCTTCAACATATTCGCTTTTTTCGTAAGCGGTTGTTAAAATAGAATAGTAAATCGGGAAAATGGTCGATGTAATTACTAAAGAGTATACAGAGTTAGCCCAGTCATACAGCGCCCAGGCCTTCATTATTTTCGGATTGTTTTTAATACTCACGTTTAAAATTTTCAAATATTTAACAAATATAAAATTAAAGTTCAAACATGTGACTTAACACAAGTTTATTTAAAAATTAATTTTGTTCAGATTCTAAGACTAATGCAGGATCTTTGCCTTCTTTTTTCTGTTTCTCATAATCCTTAAACAGGAACATAGCTTTTTTTTGCATCAATAATATTGCGATCACATTAAGCCAAGCCATTAATCCAACACCAATATCTCCTAACATCCATGCGGCGTCTGCAGTTTTCACAGCACCGTAAAAAGTAGATATTAAAATAACCCCCTGGAAAATTCTGATGTAAATTTTACTGTTTGCTTTTTTCTGTAAATAGCTGATGTTGGTTTCGGCAATATAATAATAAGCCATAATGGTAGTAAAGGCAAAGAAAAACAAAGAAATAGCCACAAAAGCCTTCCCTACAGAAGGTAAATGGTGCGCCACTGCATACTGCGTAAAATCGGCTCCCATCTTCACCCCGGGAATATTCTCGGTAATAAATCCACCGGCAGGATTTTGAACATTGTACATTCCTGTAAATAAAATCATTAAAGCGGTTGCGCTGCACACAAAAATAGTATCTACATATACAGAAAAACCTTGCACCAAACCTTGCTTCACAGGATGCGAAACTTCTGCAGCTGCAGCGGCGTGAGGAGCAGTTCCTTGTCCAGCTTCATTGCTGTAGATTCCACGTTTTACTCCCCAAGCAATAGCCATTCCTATAATTCCACCAAAAGCAGAATCAATACCAAGTGCGGAATCAAAAATCAATTTGAATACAGCGGGAATTTGTTGATAATTAATCCCAATAATAACCAAAGCCATTAAGATATAACCGCCCGCCATAAATGGAACAACAAATTCTGCAACAGTACTGATACGTTTAACGCCACCAATAATAATTACACCAAGTATTAACGCCACAACAATTCCAGTGATATAAGTAGGAACTTCAAAAGCATTTTCTACCGCTATGGCAATACTGTTACTTTGTACGCCTGGCAAAAGAAGGCCGGTACTTAAAATAGTTACTCCAGCAAAAATTATAGCATACCATTTTAGTTTCAAGCCTTTTTCTATATAAAAAGCGGGCCCACCGCGATATTGTCCATCTTTTACTTCTTTATAATATTGTCCGAGTGAAGCTTCCACAATTGCAGAAGCACTTCCCAAAAATGCAATCACCCACATCCAAAAAATGGCTCCAGGACCCCCCATTCCTATCGCGGTAGCTACACCAGCAATATTTCCGGTTCCTACTCTCCCAGAAATAGCCAATGCAAAAGCTTGAAAAGAAGAAATTCCTTTTTCTGAAGCTGAGCCTTTAAACAATAATTTCCACATTTCGCGGATATAACGAATCTGTGGAAATCGCATTCGGATGGAGAAGAATACCCCCGAAAAAAGACATAAAAAAATTAAAGTATTACTCCATACAATATTGTTAACTAGTTCTAGTATTTCATCCATAATTTAGATTATCTTTTTTTGAAGGTTCTAAATTAACTTTTTTTATGAAAATAAGCCCTCTAAGCAGAAATAAATTATAAAAATGATCTATAATTTTAAGAAAAAAAATCAGACTCCTTTTAAAAAGTCTGATTATAAATATCTATTTAAAAATAATATTACATATTTTCAATAACGATTGCAGATGCACCACCACCACCATTACAGATCGCTGCAGCACCATATTTACCACCGTTTTGTTTCAATACGTTGATTAATGTTACAATAATTCTAGATCCAGAACTTCCTAGTGGATGTCCTAAAGCGACTGCTCCACCGTTTACGTTTACTTTTGCAGCATCAAGACCTAAAATTTTGTTATTTGCTAAACCAACCACAGAAAAAGCTTCATTAAATTCGAAGAAATCAATATCAGAAACTTCTAAACCAGCCTTTTTAAGAGCAACAGGTAAAGCTTTTGCCGGAGCAGTTGTAAAGTTTTCGGGCTCATGAGCTGCATCCGCATAAGAAACGATTTTTGCCAAAGGTTTTAATCCTAATTCTTCCATTTTTTCTTTAGAAACAAGGATTAATGCAGAAGCTCCGTCGTTCAATGTAGAAGCATTAGCAGCAGTTACCGTTCCACCTTCTTTTTTGAAAACCGTTGGCAAAGTTGGTAATCTGTCAAAGTTTACAGACTTATACTCTTCATCTTGAGCGAAGATGATAGGCTCTCCTTTTCTTTGAGGAATTTCTACAGGAACAATCTCGTTATCGAATTTTCCTGCTTCCCAAGCTGCTGCAGATCTTTTATAAGACTCAATTGCAAAATTATCTTGATCTTCTCTTGTGAAGTTATAATCTGTAGCACATTTCTCTGCACAAACGCCCATGTGAACTTTGTTGTAAACGTCTGTAAGACCGTCAGAAACCATTCCGTCTAACATTTTGATATCTCCTAACTTAGTAGCCACTCTTGCGTTATAATAATGAGGAACTAAAGACATATTCTCCATACCACCAGCAACAATAACATCTTGATCTCCTGCTTTAATAGACTGAGCAGCCATCATAACCGCTTTCATCCCTGAAGCACAAACTTTGTTAATTGTGGTAGAAGGTGTATGATTAGAAAGTCCCGCTCCTAAAGCCACCTGACGCGCTGGTGCTTGTCCTTCCCCCGCTTGCAATACATTCCCCATATAGATTTCCTGAACCTGTGTAGGATCTAAGCCAATTTTATCTAAAGCTCCTTTTACAGCAGTAGCTCCTAATTTGGTTGCTGGTACTGTTGATAAACTTCCCATAAAACTTCCCATTGGAGTTCTCACTGCGGAAACTATAAATACTTCTTTCATTATATTAATTTTAATTATTTAAGTTTTGATTTTTATTAATTCCGAAAAGCATTAAAGCTGCACCTGCAAACTCGAAAAACCAACCCCAAGATAAATTTACAATTCCCGCAAAAGCACTTTGCCAAGACTTAAAAGGTAGAAAACTAAAAAAATCCAAAGATTTTAATTTGATGGCGATAATTGTAAAGACAAATAAAAAAATAAGACTTCCCGAAACTATTCTTGTTGCTTTTAATTTTTGTTTCTGAATGAAAAATAAAGCTAAAGCACAGAGAATCCATATGATACTCACAAGATAAGGATCGATGTTCCAATAATTCCAATTGCCTACCAAAGGTATTTTTAGTAACGGAAGAAAACTTCCTATGACAACCAAAATAACGCCTATTAATTGTATGTTTTTCATGTTGCTAAATGCTTTGCCAAAATACAAAAAAAAACATACTCGGGAAAGTATGTTTCATGATATTTAGAATTTAGACGATTTTTTTCTCCAATCAATTTATCTTTTAGTTTTCCAAATTTTACAATGACTTTGTCAATAATGGTTGATTTCTGTCTGTGCCAAAAGAAAAACTCCGAATATGAAAAAGAAAAATTTAATAAATAGATTAATCATAAATTTAAAAATCTAAGTTAACCAATTCTATACCGACTTGGATTCCATTTTTATGAGAGATTTGCGCTTTATCATTGAAAATTGGTGTGAAATCTTTTTTGATAAATAAGTTAAGACTTCCGTAACCTAAAGTAAGTTTTCCACCAAACAAAAAGCTGTTAACGCCCTCGTCCAGTGTATATTGGTATTTGTCAAACTTGCCTTCGGGATTATAATATTTAACTTTCACGATGCTTCTTGTGTTGAGGCCTGCGTAGGCGCCCACTCCTATTTTCCAAGTTTTTTTGCGTCCATCGATGTAAGATTGGCCTTCATATTCGGTATATTTTGGATTTATTAAGAACTGAAATTCCACTGGCAAGGTCAAATACACATTACGAAGTTTGGACCGTTTTAGTTTTCCATTTTCAAAATTTTCTAATGATAAATCCTGCTGATTTTGCACAAAAACCAATGGCCTTTTTGGCATATAAGTATCGGTGCGATAAGCAAAACCATAACGTAAAAACCACGGACTGGAAGTCGATCCAAGTTGCAAATCTCTACGAAACTGAAGCTCAAAACTATGCGAATTGCCAATGCGCATCTGCGAGTCTTCTTCGAAAGGATTAATACTTCCCTTTTCTTTTGTCAAATTCAGTAATCCATAATTAAGGCTCAAACTACTTGTGTTAATAAGATCTTTTGGATTTTTCTTTTCCCCCTTTTTAGTATTAACATCGATATCTATAAAGCCAGTACTTATGCTATAATTTTTGTTATTTTGAGGATTGTTGTTGGTATTAATCCCAAATACAGAAGCTACAACTGTGGATTTGGTAATGCTATCCATTTTGCTACGTTGCGATTCGATTTTGTCATTGATAATCGTTTCGTATTTTTCAGAGATTTTGGCTTTTTCAGAAACAAGTTCTTCTTTTGAAATCTTTCCTTGTTCGTAGGCTTCTTCCAGTTGTTGGATTTCGGATTTCATTTTGGATTTCTCTTTTGCCATCATGTTTTCGATGCTTTCAGAATAGTTTTTAATTTGAGTTTCGAGCGTAGTTTGGGCGCTAACAAAACTGGAGAGTAATGCTAGAATGAGTAGTTTTGATTTCATATAAATTGTTTATTTTTTAATTGTAGAATCTTTGTCAAATATTGTAAAACCAAGAATTTTTAAACTTTTGGGAGTTAGTTTTTCATCGAAATCCTTGCCTGAATTCTGAGTTTTATAATCCGTCATTCCTAATTTCGAATTTTGATTGTTTTGTTGGTCATTTCTGGTTTTGTCAAGTTCAATCCCAAAAAGTAAATCTTTGGAAGAAACATATTTGGGTTTTGGCGTTTCGGTTTTGGAATTTTCTGCTAAAACTTGTGGTTCTTCAACAGTTGACAACATTTGTTTTGGAACTTCTGAAACGATGATTTTTTCTTCTGAAATTACAGTGTTTTTTTGATTTTGAACCAAATGTTGTTTTTCAATATTATCAATAGACTTAATCTTTTCAGATGTTTTTAGGTCTTGATTGGGTGAGGCGTTTTTCTCTAAAACGGTATTATTTTCTTTAACAGCGAGAATTGTATTTTGCTTTGGTAAATCTTTAGTCAAATTAAATTTAGCCAAAGACGCTATCAAAATAATGACCGCGGCAGCCGACCACCACAATATTTTTTTCCGCGATTTGCCTTCGATTTTTGATTTTGGATTAGTATGAGAATCCGCCAACTTATCTTTTAATGTTTCCCAAATATCAGGCGAAACAGAGCGTTTCTCTTGCTCGTATTGTGATTTAAGATTTTTCAACATTTTGTTTTTCCTTTTTTTGTTGTGAAATAAAATCGACTAAAAATTTTTTGGCTTTACTGAATTGACTTTTGCTGGTACCTTCCGTTATATTGAGAATTTCAGCAATTTCTCTGTGTTTTTTTTCTTCAAAAACGACAAGGTTAAAAACAATTCTGTAGCCCGTTGGCATAGCTTTCATTAAGCTTTGGACGTCGATTTGTGCGTCGTTTTCCAATATTTCATCTTCAAATTCATCAGCTTTGTTTTCAATAAATTCTGAATCGA
This sequence comes from Soonwooa purpurea, assembly GCF_053891095.1. Classification (NCBI taxonomy): domain Bacteria; kingdom Pseudomonadati; phylum Bacteroidota; class Flavobacteriia; order Flavobacteriales; family Weeksellaceae; genus Soonwooa; species Soonwooa purpurea. The sequence continues at coordinate 9,910 of NZ_JBSSMA010000018.1, read as the reverse complement.
CATACAAAATATTTTGTTTTTTCCGAACAAAAGAAATCGATTCATTAATAACAATCCTACGAAGCCAAGCGCCGAAAACTTGCGCATTTTGACACATTTCGATTTTTGTAAAAGCCTTATAAAAAGCTTGCATTAATACATCTTCGGCGTCATGCAAATTGCCAACGTAGCTGGAAGCAACAAACAAAAATTTGTCGGCAAACATTTCAAAAATTTGTTGCTGAGCGTGGCGATTTTGTTTTTGTGCCAAATTGAAGATGTGTTGAAAGTCTGATTTCATAAGATTCTACTCTAAAGACGAGCGAAAAAAGAAAAGGTTGCCTAAGATATAATTTTTTTTAATTTTTTTTTGAAATATAAAGAATGCGCAGTTGCGCATTCTTTATAGACAATTTCCAATTGCGCATTTTGTATAACTTCCTAACAGCGCATTAACAATCACAAAATAAAATTTGGTTGAATAAAATATATGCGTATATTTGAGAGTTAGCTGAAAGTCTATGAAAACCGTTCTGCGTAAAATTTTAGTAGCAATTTTATATATAATTTTCACTAAAAATTATGGACAAAACAATGTTCGAGAATATTGCTACAATTCTGTGGATAAAGATGGAATTAAAACTGAATTAAAAATTGATATTTTAGCTGATTCAACATACAATTGGAAATCTCAAATTTTAAGTTCACCAAAATATGGCGATATTAAAAAAATAGACGGAAATGAATCTGGAAAAATAATTGAGAAAAACGGAAAATTATATCTTAAATCTGAAAGCGAAAAAAATCCAAATTCTGAATACGAAATAAAACTGAATAAAAACAAACTGATTTTTATCTCATACAAAAGACAGAAAAAAATTTTAAGTAGTAATTATGATTATTATGGAAAAAATGGACTGATTTTTCGAAAAAAATACTGTAAAAAAAATGAAAATTAAAAGACCTTCAGCTAACATTGTATTGGCAAAATGCGGGGTTAAGTGCAGAATTGAAAATTTTCACATCTTTTGCCGCCGCTATTTTTCCATTTCACTAATTTTTTGTAAGTTCGTTTCATGGAAAAAATATTGGCTCCGTTTGGTCGTTCTTGAACTTTTAGTTCTTCGAAAGCCCGCACTTCGCCAATACTTTTTCCGTTATCTGCAACTATTCCAAAAATCCGTCAACAAACTGAAATGAGATATTTTATTATAATTTTTTGTATTTCAACTTTATTTTCTTGGACAATTTCAAAAGCACAAAACACAGATTTTGACTACAATAAAATTCAGCAAATTTCTGATAGCATAAAAATTAAAAATATTACTATCCATAATTTGTTTAAATCCCAAATTCTTGCACATAAAAATAAAGAATTTGATTCTTTAGTTGTTGTAAAAAATGTTTATTTACCTCATAAAAAACTTTGGGATAGTTGTTATGCACAAATTTTTGGGGATGAAAACGCAAGTCGTTTTAATACGGAAAAAGGAATGATAAAATGGAATAAAACACTTTTTGATAATAATAAAAATGACCTTATTGAAAAAACCAAAACGCTAACAGATATAAATCTTAATAAATTATTTAGGAAAAATCTTAAAAAATTTAATCGTTTAGTTGCTTATCAACCAAACGCAAAAATTAGTATTCTTTTTACGCCAATCACAGGAATTGGATTTGGAGGATGCGATTCGCAACAATTTGCTTTAGAATTAAACAATAAATCTTTAGATCTAAATTATACGCTGCAAAAAGGATTGCCACACGAATTAAATCACTTAGTTTACGAAAAATTCCGAAATGCAGATATTGACAAAAACTCTGCTTTAAGTCAAACAATTGATGAAGGATTTGCTTGCTATTTTACGTATATATTCTTTGACAAAAAGATTTCTGAATATGAAGCCGTTGAAAATATGACAAAAGAAGATTGGGATTGGTTTATAAAAAATGAAAAAGAAATCTTCACAAAAACTAAATCATATTTTTCTGATTCCTCTGGAAATAATCCATTACTAAGAAATGACAGATATAAACTTTTCCCCGACGCTCCAAAATCTTTAAATTATTGGTTAGGATTTAGAATTGTATCCAAATATGTAGAAAAATATGGAAAAAACTCTTGGAAAGACATTTATAAATTAACTGCGAAAGAAGTTTTAGAAGAGAGCGAATACGAAAATTATATTGAAAAATTATAGCTGCAGATAACATTGTATTTGCAAAAGGCGGGGTTGAATATATAATAGAAAAACCCGATGCATTTAGTCGCAACTTGCTTTTCATATTGTATTTTTTTGTAATTTAACAATCTGAAAAAGCAATTTGCTTCGTTCGGTCGAAATTGAACTTTCAGTTAAATTTAGCCCGCCCTTCGCAAATACTTTTTCCGTTAGCTGTAATCTCTTAAAAACACACAAAATAAACTGAATTATAGTAAATTAAATTTAACATTAAGAAATCAATAAGCAAAATTCAGAATAACAAATACAAATAATATGAAAAGTAAATTAATTTTTTTAAGCTTAATTGCAACAAATTTCGTTTTTGCGCAAAATTGTGATGAAACGAAAAAAGAAAATGAATATTTAAAACAAGTAATTAATGTAAATAAGCCTGAATATAAATTAGATTTTGATAAGACTAATTTTTCAATTACAAAAATCGAAGGGAATATTAAACAGCAAACTGTTACAATTTCAATTCTAGTAAACAATCAAGATGTAAATAAATATGTTTCTATGAATGACTTTACGGGAATTGACTTAGAAGGAAATGAATATAAAAAAAAGGAATATACCGAAACAAAAGGACTAAATTCTCTAGGAAGTGATACTTTTAGTACAGATGTTCCTAAGAAAATTGAGCCAATTCTTGTGAAAATCCCTTCAAATACACAATTCTTGAAATTATTAAAATTTGATTACTATTCAGATATTCTGAAAAATCATAAAACTTTAGAATTTAGAGATTTAAAAATTAATTGGAAATAAAGAGACTACAGCTAACATCGTATTGGCAAAAGAGCGGAGTAACGGCAAAGTTGAACGCTTGTGCTTCTTTTTCCGCAAAAACCATTTTTTATTCGCTACAAAAATGTAAATTAGCAAATAAAAAAATGGTTTTGCTACCGTTGGTGTAAAATTGAAAGTTAGTGCTTTCTTTTCCGCTCCTTCGCCAATACGCGGACCGTTATGTGCAATTTTATACCAATATTGCGGTTTTTAGAGGAAAATCAGGTTGGATTTTAGCGGAAAAAATTTTTGAGATTAAGCGAAAGGAAGTATGGATTTCGCTGTCAAACTTACAAAGAGATCTTTGCTGAAAGTTTACTTTCAAAGCGAATACTCGCTATTAAGTTTGGCGAAGTTACCGAATAAAAATGACAAAGTCAATACCATGGATTTTTCTTCGGTGGCTTAAAACAAAAATTTTTGACACTGAGATTTTCCTCTCTTCGTTTTATGACTTCGCAAAGCGGGGTTTTGCAAAATAAAAAAACGAAAAAAAACAAGCAGATTGGAGATAAAACTGAAACTGTTTTTGTAGATTAGCGGTATGAATATTAAACAAAAACAGCAGATAACATGGGTTTTGCAAAATTACGCCTCCAAAGCTATGGCAGCCTCGTTTTTGGCGTAACTTCGCAAAGCCCTTTCCCGTTGTACGACAGCGTTAAGAGACATTTTCCAAATAAATATTCAAGATAATTTTCAAGATTTTCTTTTCAAAATAATCATAGAATTTGTGAAAATTCGACTACTCTATTTTCGAATTTGAAAACGCATAAAATTGTAAAAATTTCTTGAAAAGTTTTGTGTTCTTGTTGCGTTATTTTCTTGAAATTTCATTCTAAGAAACTGTAATATAAAGAGAAACATTTACCATGACTTTGTGATTGGATTTTCGTTAAACTTGTGTTCTCGGCTCAACTTATTTTGCAAAAGTGTGAACGTTTTGGAATAATAGCAAGTTTTTTCATTTTAACATCATTTTTTGCGTGCGCAGTCCATTCTAAGAAACATAGAATGTAATTTTTGATATCGGAAATCTACAAATTTGGATGCGAATGTGGATAACAAGCTGGTAAAACGCCGTCGTACAACAGTGTATTGGCAAAATACGGGGGAAGATTTATAATAGGAAGATTTTCCATTTGAAGCCGCAAAAAGCTTTTTCTTTTCACTATTTTTTATAAATTAGCAAAAAGAAAAAAGTTTTTGCTTTTTGCAGTTTTCCATTGAAAATTTAGTCTTTGAAAGCCCGCACTTCGCCAATACTTTTTCGTTGTACGATATTTTAAACAAAAGCACGTTATCAGAATATCATTTTTGAAACACTAATGAATGAGATTTATAAAAATGAAAACAGAAGGAACGCTTTGACAACAAAGATGCCAAATATAAAATATCTGCAAACAAATGAATTATCAATTTAAATTTTTAAAACAATGAAAAAAGTTATTTTAATTGCTGGAATTTTAACAGCTGGTATTACAAGTGCAAACACAAATACAAATTCAACAAACTATGAAAAATCAACTACTTTCATAAACGAAGAAGAAGCTAATTCGGAAGAAATTGAAAAAGTATCAAAATTGACTGTTGAATGTATCAATATTTATCATACAACAAGTTGTGGTGTAGCAGCAGTAACATGTCAAAGTGGTTGGTCTGGTCCAAGAATGATGGAATGGGCATATGCACTTGAAGAAAATTACTGCCAAGATTAATCTTTAAATTTATATTTTGCACTTATAGATGATTATTTTATAAGTGCAATTTTACTATTTATACAAACATTATGAATAATTTAAGAAAACATTTAATATTCTTTACATTCTTTTTATTTAACGTTTTTTTTTCTCAAACTGACGATAAAAAACCATTAATTGCTGATTTCACCTATTTGTTAAAGGCTAAAATAAATAAATCTACTCCAAATTACATTCATGAAGAATTGTTTTCCTTACAAGTGCTGAAAGATCAAGCATTTTTTATTAGTGATAAAGCATTAAAATTTGATTCTATATTTCAATCCGAATACCAAAAAGCGACTATAGGAGGTTCAACAAATACTGATTTCAGAGGAAAAACATTTCCAAAAACCAAATTTCGTTATACAATAATACAAAGCAATAAAGATGTTCAATACTTCGAAAGAGTTGGAATGACTTTGCTTGCTTATAAAGAACCTACAATAGAAAACTGGAAACTTATTAATGAATCAAAAATAATAGATTCTTTTAATTGTAAAAAAGCTGTGTTGAATTATAAAGGGAGAGAGTGGACAGCTTGGTATTCTACTGATATTCCTTTATCATATGGTCCATATAAATTTACTGGATTACCTGGGTTAATTATAAAAATATCGGATGAAAAAGGAGATTATAGTTTTGAAATTGTAAAATCTGTTTCAAATGATAACTTAAAGGGAAAGTTTGCAACAATTAATAAACTTAGATATGAAAATGCTAAAGAAATAACTTTAAATGAACTAAATATAGCTAAAAAAAATGCTAATAGTAATCTTGCTGGTTCACTAGCAAATTCCGAAACAATTATAACATCAGAAGGTTTGAAAAATTTGCGAGATATACAAAAACAAAGACAACAAAATTTAAAAAATGAAAATCCCATAGAATTAATTGAATAAAAAAACATCGTACAACATTGTATTGGCAAAATGCGGGGTGAACTGCAAAATTAAACTTCTCGCCTATTTATCCGCCAAAAGCTGTTTGCTTTTGTTTTTTTTATTAAATTTACCAAAAGGCTCACAGCTTTGGCTCAGTTTCGGTCTGAACTTGAACATTTGTTCAAATTAAGTCCGCACTTCGCCAATACTTTTTCCGTTATGTGCAATTTTATCCAAAAATTGCGTTTTTCCATAAAATTTTAATTAAAAGCTAAGGAAAGATATAATATTCTCTAAGCGAAGAAGAATGATTCGCTGTTCAGACTTTCAAAGAAGATCTTTGCTGAAAGTTCTACTTTCAAAGCGAAGTCTCGCTAAAGTCTGACTAAGTTACAGAAAAAAAATGAAAAAGTCAATTATTTCATTGATTTTCTGTTGCTTATGAATATTATATCTTGGTCTCAAAAATTTTATTAGCTTCTATTAGACTTCAGAAAGCATGGCTTTATAAAATAAAATAGAAGCGGAAAAAGAGCATTTTTGTGATAAAACTGGTAAAGTTTTTGTAGATTAGCGATATGAAGATTAAACAAAAACTTCACATAACTACGGTTTTGCAAAATTGCGACAAAATATAATGTTGTAAATGTCGCAACTTCGCAAAGCCGCTAACCGTTGTAGGCAATGCGACCAAAATTGCGTATAAACTCGACCGCATAAAATTTAACCATTTTTTTTTGTAAATTGCACTCAAATTTTAACAGACAAAATAAATGAGTTTAAAACAGACAATAAGTATTAATGAATTTGACGGCAAAAGCTATCAAATTAGACTTGTTGAAGGCATTGAAGACAAAGCCGTTTTGACACATTATCTGCATAATTATAGAAATGGCGTAAAAAAACATTACGAAAAAGATGCAATTTCAACTTTAAAAAATTTCGTAGAATATAAACAAGAGGAAACTGAATTACCGATTGTTGCAGAAGATGCTTTGCAACAACTTTTATTTGAAGTTGAAAACGTTCCGTTTCCAACTCCAGAAAATTATAGTTTTAAATTCATTGACTTATTTGCTGGAATTGGAGGATTTAGATTAGCGTTACAAAATGTTGGCGGAAAGTGTGTTTTTACAAGCGAATGGAATAATGAAGCACAAAAAACGTATAGAGAAAATTTTGGAGAAGTTCCGTTTGGCGACATAACAAAAGAGCGAAACAAAAACTATATTCCTGAAAAATTTGACATTTTATGTGCTGGTTTTCCATGTCAAGCATTTTCAATTGCAGGCTATCAAAAAGGTTTTGCTGACACAAGAGGAACTTTGTTTTTTGACATTGAGCAAATAGTTGAAAAACACAGACCAAAGGTTGTATTTTTAGAAAATGTGAAAAACCTTGTTTCTCACGACAATGGAAATACATTTAAAACAATTATTGAAACACTTGAACTAAAATTGGGATACAAAACATTTGCAAAAGTTTTAAATTCAGCAACTCACGCAAATGTTCCGCAAAATCGTGAGCGAATTTTTATAGTTGCTTTTGACCCAAAACAAGTAAAAAATTATTCAAAATTTGAGTTTCCTAAACCAATCAAATTAACAAAAACAATTCACGACTTTTTGGATAAGGAAAAGCAGGATGATATTTTTTATTACAAAGAAGACCATCAATATTATCCTGAATTAGTAAAAACAATGATTTCAAAAGATACAGTTTATCAATGGAGAAGAGTTTATGCAAGGGAAAATAAAAGTAATCTTTGTCCAACATTAACAGCAAATATGGGTTCTGGTGGACATAATGTTCCATTAATTAAAGATAATTTTGGAATTAGAAAACTCACTCCTAAAGAATGTTTTGCTTTCCAAGGTTATCCAATCGAAAAATATATTATTCCAAAACTTGCAAATAGTAAACTTTATATGCAAGCAGGAAATTCTGTAACGACAACTTTAATTGAAAGAATTGCAAATCAAATAATTGAAGTTTTATGAAATCGTTTGCAGAAATTGACATAGAAAAAAACGGAAATTATTTAAAACTGCTTTCAGCAGTTTCAAAACTTTCGGGTTTGTTCAGTGAAAGTGCTATTCCTTTCATAAATTACCGTGTTGCGGAAAATATTTTTTGCAGAAGTTTTGATGCAGGAAATTTATCACGCTCTGATACAGCTTTTGACGCAAACTATAATTCTATTGGTGTTGGTTTGAAAACTTTTACTTGCAATACAAATAACAGTACAGAAAAAGTTGCAGAATTTAATTCACTTTCAAGAGTTTTAGCCGAGTTTAAAGGTAAAGAACTTGCAATAAAATTAGGCGAATTCAGAAATGATAGAATAAATTTAGCCAATAGACTTTACAATATTGAAAGTTCACTTTATCATATCGTTGCGAGAAAAGAAAAAGAACTTTTGCTTTATGAAACAGATTACAATACAATTGACATCGCAAATATTCATTCAGTAAAAGATAATAAAGCTAGTTTACAATTTGAAGATGGAAACAATTTTTATTCTTTCAATTACTCAAAAAGTACACTTTTTAGAAAGTTTATTATTCCAGAAAATGCGTTTCGCTTACCTATTGATATAATTGAAGACCCATATTCATTGCTTCTTGAATTATTTGAGGAAAACAAAAATTTAAAACCAGCAACAGACAAACTTGTAAAAGGAGAAAATTATGTGATTTTACCACTTTATGGTATTCAGAAAAAAGAGAAATTTATTTTTCAACGAAGCGGTTTAAATCAATGGAATGCAAACGGAAGAAAAAGAGATTTTGGCGAAATTTACATTCCAATTCCTGCGGAATTGCACAGAAAATATCCAAATTTCTTTCCGCCAAGAGATGAAATTTTTAATTTACAAATTCCAACAGGAGATATTTTTTCTGCAAAAGTTTGTCAAGAAAATTCAAAAGCATTGATGACAAATCCAAACAAAGCATTGTCAGATTGGCTTTTGCGTAAAGTTCTACAACTGAAAGAAGGAGAATTGGCGACAATGGAAAAATTAGACAAATTAGGTTTTGACAGCGTAATAATTATGAAAGACAAAAATGGAGATTTTAAAATTGACATTATGAAAACTAATACTTACGACGAATTTAACAACGAAACTGAATAAAAAGCACTGCCTACAACAGCAGTTTGGCAAAATGGCGGTTTCGGTGCTAAATTGAACATTTGGTTTTCAAATAAACATTGGTACTAAAATGAAAGTAAGTGCTTTAAAATCCGCCACTTCGCCAAGCTGCAAAACGTTAGCAGAAATTTTATGAAACAACCCTTAAAAACAAGATGAAATGAGAAAATTAATTTTTACTTTTTTAGTATTTTCTTTTGCGATTACAAATTATTATTCACAAGATTTAAAGAAAACATTAATAAATGATAATTTGGATGAATTGTTCATTAACAAAGACAATCCTTTTGGCTCCATCCCAATTAAAACTGTAGAAAAATATTTTTCTGAATCTTCAAAATTATATTTCTTTGAAATTGTTTATAATGGAAAAGTAATATTTCGTGAAGGAGTAAAGAAATCAATTCCGCAGTCTAGAGATTCTGAAACAATGTCGAATCAATTTAGGTTTAATTATGATAGCATCTACCTAAATGCTTCTGAAATTAGCGACTCTGACAAAATAAAACTTTTAGAATCATATAAAAATAGAATTTTTGATATTTCAGGACAAAAACTTTTATATTTAGGAGATTATCAAATTGTAAAAAAAGATATAAATAAAAATAAATTTGTTATTGTTAATCCATTGGAGAATATGCAAATCAAAATTTATAAAATAGAATCACTTTAAAAAAACTTCTGCTAACATGGGTTTTGCAAGATGCGGGGTTGAAGGAAATCTCAGAAATATTCTAGAAAGTACCCGCAAAAAACCATTTCATTTTTTTTTGTAAATTTGAAAAAATGAAAATGGTTTTTGCTAGAGATTGTTTCTCCTCCCGACTTTCGGTTTGCAGTAGCCCGCACCTCGCAAAGCCCTTTTCCGTTACACGCAATAGATTAGCGCGTTTTCGGATAATAATTTCTCTTTTTTTAACATTGGAATTTTTGGTTTTTATAAGAAAAAATTCAGTAGAAATATTGGGTTTAAAAAGTTATTAAATTTTCTTGATTACACTTTTCTCGATAAATAAATTTCGAGTTTTTTTCGCTTAAAATTTCGTAAGATTTCTAAGCTTCTTCTACTCTTTTCTTTTTTAATAATTTAAAAATTTTACTTAAAAAATTAGAAAATATCAACTTCAGAAACCATAG
>NZ_JBSSMA010000017.1:0-57493 GCF_053891095.1 Soonwooa purpurea | reverse complement strand
TCCCTTCGGAAAAATTCGATAGTTCGGGTGGTGAGTTTTTTCGTATATCAATTTGATATTCCTCTTCGGCAAGGTTAATCATCATATCGAAAATAATGGCTTTTTTATCATTCACATAAGCCTGTTTTTCAAGAAAGGTCTTCTGTTTTTGCAAAAGTTTTACTTGAGCTTCAAGCTCCATAATCTTTTGTTCTGGTGACTTTGGCATATGCGATGGGGAGTGGTTCTCCCAGTCAAAGGTACCAAATTTTCTGAGCCAACTCACAACTGTGCTTCGAGCTTGGATGCCATACTTACGGCAAGCACCCACAGTAGATAACTCCCCACACTCGATTTCTTTTACAACGTTCAACTTAAAAGACATACTGTAATCGCGCTGAGTACGTTTGACATAATTGTTTCTTTCTTCCATAATAACGATTATTTTTTTGTATCGCTATTTCAGGACGGGACAAAAACATAAAAATAAAGCGCGCCGTTCATTTATGAACGGCACGCTTGTTTAGTTTAATATAAAAATGTGAATGGGTTTTATTGTTTTGCATTGGTGCTTACATAAGCCAATATCCAATTGCCTTCTTCGTCGGTTAATTTTGCTTTTGGCGTCATTCGCTCAATAATTGGCTTCCAATCTTCGGCTGTATGGTCGGTTGTAGCAGGTAGATCATGGCATTTTCCACAACGTGCATCATAGAGTGTTTTGGCTGTAGCGAGTTGTTCCGTAGTTGCACCATAAGAGTTTCCTTGGGTATTGACGTTACTTTGCGATGTACAAGAATAGACCAAAGTCATTGCAAAAACTGCTGTATATAGGTATTTTTTCATTAATTTTGAATTCTGAGCTAACCCAAATTTATAAATTTATAAATCAAAATAGCCAAGTTTAAAACAATTTGTAAACATTCCAAATTCGGAAGATGAGCATTGAATTATCTTTAGAAACTTTAATTGACGGCATAAGATCAGGCAACAAACGATTGATTGCCAAAGCAATAACTTTGGTTGAAAGTAAAAAAGCAGAACATCGCGAAAAAGCAGAACAATTGCTGAACGCCATTATGCCACTCACAGGAAAATCGATTCGTGTAGGGATTACCGGTGTTCCGGGTGCCGGAAAATCTACTTTTATAGAAAGTTTTGGACAACTTGCCATAAAAAACGGAAAACGCGTTGCTGTGCTTGCTATCGATCCTAGTTCTGCGCTTAATAAAGGAAGTATTTTGGGCGATAAAACCAGGATGGAAGATTTGGCAAAAGAGCCTAATGCTTTTATCAGACCAAGTCCTAGTTCGGGATTTTTAGGCGGCGTTGCTAATGCGACTTTTGAAACGATGTTGATTTGTGAAGCGGCTGGTTATGATTATATTTTAATCGAAACCGTTGGTGTAGGACAAAGCGAAGTATTGGTAGCCGATATTTCGGATGTTTTTTTATTCTTGAAAATTATTGGTGGCGGCGACGAATTGCAAGGTATCAAACGAGGTATTATGGAAATGGTTGACCTTATTTTTATTAATAAAGTTTCGGAAGAGAATCTTCAACAAGCCAAAAACACCAAGCTGGAGTTGATGCGCGCGCTTCAATTTCTTCCATCCAAAGAGAAAGATTGGAAAGTTCCTGTGATGCTCGGTTCGGCGCTTTATCACGAAGGTTTGGAGAAAGTTTACGAAAAAATCGATGAGTTTATAAATCTTAAAAAGAAAACAGGACGCTTCGAAACGGTGCGCAAATTACAAGCCGAAAAACGATTTCAATATTGGGTACAGGCTTATATTTTGGAACAAACTAAAAAGAATGAAAGCCTCGATGAAGCCTTTAAAACACATCAAAAAAATGTCTCAGAATTATTGGCTAATCCAAGCTCCGAGGCACGAGATTTTGTAAAAAAATTATTGAATTCTTAAAATTATTTTTCCGCAGATAAGTTAGAAATGTAGCCATCGTAACTAATAGGTTGTCTGTCGTTAGCACTTACTGATAAAAAAGCGCTTCCAGTTTTAAAAATTTCTAAAATAAAAGTTGGCATATTTTGTTTGTCATTAACATTGATGGTTACAATCCAATTTCCTTTTTTATTTTTCGTTTTTGAAACTTTAAAGTCAGTCGATTCAAATCTGAATGAATTCTTGTTAAGATCGCCTAATGACGGATTATATAATCTCCCGAAATAGGGAAGTATCACCTCAAATTTCCCTGTTTTTAATTCAAAGCCATAACCGCTATCAAGCGTTGTAATCCTGTTAGATGTTGTGCCTGGTAAAGAGTTCATAACATTGAGAACATCGATGTTGGTGGGTAAAGCTGATTTGGCATTAAAACTAAATTCCGATTGTTCTACAACAGTATTTATGGCGGTAGGTTCCATATAAGATTGTGTGCTACAAGAACTTAGAAGCAATGTTGCAGCGCTTGCTATGATAAGAATGATATTTTTCATTTCATTTTTTTTTGAATGAAAGCAAAATTAATGCAAAAGCTAAAGATTAATTAAGATATTTGGAATAAAAATTGTTAATTGAAAAATTATCTATAAATAATTGACTATGAAATCAAAACACATATTAGGGCTAGGTTTATTCTCATTAAGTTTAATGGGCTGCGTTACAAATCCTATTACAGGACGTTCTTCTATTCAGTTTGCAAACAATTCGGAGATTGCTACAATGGCTTCGCAAGAATATAAAACAACACTTTCTAAAGCAAAAGTTGTTACTGGCACTGCCGACGCTAATCGAGTAAAAAGTGTTGGAATGAATATAAAAACGGCTGCAGAGAAGTATTACACAAGTATCGGCAGACAATCGGAATTAGCTAATTATAATTGGGAATTCAATTTGTTACAAGATTCACAACTCAATGCTTGGTGTATGCCGGGTGGAAAAGTTGCGGTATATACTGGAATTCTTCCTGTAACAAAAGATGATAATGGATTGGCTGTGGTTATGGGCCACGAGGTATCACATGCCCTGGCAGGACATGGTAACGAGCGTATTTCTCAAGCTATGTTAGCACAATACGGTGGTGCCATTTTGGGAAGCACTATCAATAATGCGCAATGGGCGAGTATTTTTCAACAAGTTTACCCTGTTGGTGCGCAAGTTGGACTTTTGGCTTATGGTAGAAAACAAGAATTAGAAGCGGATAAAATGGGATTAATCTTAATGGCTATGGCGGGTTATGATCCTAGAACAGCACCTTCTTTTTGGGAAAGAATGCAGGCGTCTTCCAAAGGTGGTTCTACACCACAATTCTTATCAACCCACCCCAACCCAGAAAGTAGAATAGCTGATATTAATGCTGCAATGCCAGAAGCTTTGCAATATTACAAAGCAGCAGGAGGTAAATAGATAAAAATATTTTTGAAATCTGTATAAAACAACGCGACATCCAAAAATTGGATGTCGCGTTGTTTTGCAGATATGAAATAATGCTTAGTCAGCACTTTCTTTTTTACGCTCTTTCTTAGGCGTCTCGTTTTCCAAAGCATCTTTGGTATCATTAAGTTTTAATGTGATTAGTTGACCTTCTTTCATTTGCTTGTTGACAAGCATTTCGGCAAGTAGATCTTCAATATACTTTTGGATAGCACGTTTCAGAGGTCTAGCTCCAAAATCTTTGTCCCAACCTTTTTCCGCGATGAAGTCACGAGCCTCGTCAGTTAACTGTACTTTATAACCAAGTTTTTCAATTCTTGAATAAAGCTTGTTAAGTTCAAGATCGATAATTTTCTTAATGTCTTCTTTTTCTAATGAATTGAAAATAATAATATCATCAATACGGTTTAAGAATTCTGGAGCAAAAGCTTTTTTCAGAGCATTTTCAATAGTGCTTCTCGCTCTTGCGTCCGACGTAGTTTTCTTTGCAGAAGTCCCGAATCCTACACCGTCACCAAAGTCTTTAAGATCTCTTGTCCCAATGTTGGAAGTTAAAATAATAATGGTATTTCTGAAATCAATTTTTCTACCAAGGCTGTCGGTAACATGCCCTTCGTCCAAAATTTGTAATAAAATGTTGAATACATCAGGATGTGCTTTTTCGATTTCATCTAGCAGGATTACAGCATAAGGCTTACGTCTTACCGCTTCTGTTAATTGTCCGCCTTCTTCATATCCAACGTAACCTGGAGGCGCACCAACTAATCTTGATATCGCAAACTTCTCCATATATTCACTCATATCAATTCTAATCAACGCATCATCAGAATCGAAAAGTTCACGAGCCATCACTTTTGCCAACTCGGTTTTACCAACGCCTGTTGTTCCTAAGAATATAAAGGTCCCGATAGGTCTGTTAGGATCTTTAAGTCCAGCTCTGTTGCGCTGGATGGCTTTTACCACTTTTTTAACTGCTTCTTCTTGCCCTATAACTTTACCATTAAGCTTGTTATCCATTGCAGAAAGTTTGTCAAGTTCGTTTTTACCAACTTTAGTTACGGGGACGCCACTCATCATGGATACAACTTCTGCAACACTTTCTTCGGTAACTTCTTCTTTCTTTTCTTTAACATCTTTATCCCAGTTTTCCTGAGCCAGATTAAGCTCTATCTGGAGACGTTCTTCTTCATCTTTCAGTTTTCGAGCCTCAAGGTAATCTTGTTTTTTAACCGCTTGTTGTTTCTGCTCTTTAACTTCCTCGATTTTATTTTCAAAGTCAATAATCTCGGTAGGAACTTTCATGTTTTTGATGTAAACACGAGATCCTGCTTCGTCCATAGCATCAATCGCTTTGTCTGGTAAAAAACGATCTGTGATATATCGAGAAGTTAAATTAACACAAGCATTAATGGCTTCATCAGAATAATGAACATTGTGGTGCTCTTCGTATTTATCTTTAATCTGATGCAAAATCTGAATGGTTTCTTCAACCGACGTAGGCTCGACCATTACTTTTTGGAAACGACGTTCCAATGCACCGTCTTTCTCGATGTACTGTCTGTATTCGTCCAAAGTTGTTGCGCCTATTACTTGAATTTCGCCACGTGCTAATGCTGGTTTGAACATATTAGAAGCATCCAAACTTCCTGTAGAACTTCCCGCACCAACAATGGTATGCAACTCGTCGATAAACAAGATGACATCGCGGTTTTTCTCCAACTCGGTCATGATGGCTTTCATGCGTTCTTCGAATTGTCCTCGGTATTTTGTACCAGCAACCAAACTCGCCAAATCCAAAGTAATCACACGTTTTCCGTAAAGAACACGCGATACTTTTTTCTGATGAATTCTAAGCGCAAGACCTTCGGCAATCGCAGATTTTCCAACGCCAGGCTCACCTATTAGAAGTGGATTGTTTTTCTTTCTTCTTGATAAGATTTGCGAAACGCGTTCAATTTCTTTTTCGCGACCGATAACAGGATCTAGCTTATCGTCTTTGGCTAAGGCTGTCAAATCTCTACCGAAATTATCAAGTGTTGGTGTTTTGCTTTTGCCTGTTCCTAGATTTCCAGTTGGTTTTTTCATTTGTGAAAAATCTTCTCTTTCGTCGTCATCGTCATAGGCGCTATTTTGTGGAAGCTGATCTGTATTTTTCAACATCTTTTGATATTCGTTTTGTACGCTTTCGTAATCGATATCGTAAGCTTGCAGAATATTTGAAGTTGGATCTTCCTGTTTATACAAAATGCCTAATAACAAATGTACTGTATTAATCTCCGAAGATTGATATTGTCTGCACTCCAACTCTGATCTTTTTACCGATTGGTCAGCCATTTTGGTCAGCGAAATACTTCCCATATTGCTCACAAAAGGATTACTGTTAGCTGTGCTAATTGTTTCTATTTTTCTTCGGATTTGTGTAAGGTCAGCATGAAGACCTTCAAGGATTTCTTTAGCAGAGTTTTCTGTTTTAATAATTCCTAGCAAAAAATGTTCGGTATTAAGAAACTCGCTTTGGAGACGCCTTGCTTCGTTTTTACTCTGTTTGAACACGCGGTTCAAGCCATCTGAAAATTTATAATCCATTTTTTATCTCCGTGTTAATAAGTTATTTTAAAATTACAACAAATATTATTGAATTTTACATTTTTTGTTTTGCAAATTTGTTACCATTCTAAAAAAATGGACTTTATGACATTAATTTTCTCTCAAATCTCAAAATTCTGTAAGTTTGTAAAAACTAGAAATCATGGGTAATAATTGGGTAGAATATGTTGGCTATCTGGCTTCTGTATTTATTATTGGAAGTTTTTTAACCAATAAAGTCAGAATTATTAGAATCATCAATTTTTTTGGTTGTATCTGCTTCGTTATCTATGGTATTTTCAACGGAATGTTGTGGCCAGTTATTATTCCTAATGGGATTTTAGCTTTGGTTCAACTTTATCATGTTTTTATTAAAAAATTAAATTAATGCGCGTAATTGTTAGTGTTTTTAGTAATCTTTTTACAGACCAACGGGTTGAAAAAACTTGTCAAACACTTATCGATCAAGGTTACGATGTGGAACTTATTGGCAACAATTGGGGTGGTGCGCTAGAGATGCAGCGCCATTATCCAATAACACGCATTTCTTTGACTTCTAAAAGTTTAAAATTCGCTTATCCAGAATTTATGTTCAAACTTTATAAAGAATTAAAGAAAAGAACTGACAAAAATTCCGTTTTGTATTCTAATGATTTAGAAACATTAATCCCGAATTTCAAGATCGCAGAACAGCTTAATATTCCTTTGGTTTTCGACAGCCACGAAATGTTTAGCGAAATGCCTTCTGTACAAGGAAAAATTTCTCAAAAAATTTGGAAATGGGTCGAACGAAATTATTTCCCTAAGCTCAACAATATAATTACTGCGAGCGATTCTTACGCCGATTGGTTTGTAAAAGAATATAATATCAAAAGACCGATGGTTGTGCGGAATTTACCACGACAACAATATGGAGAGCAACAAGAATCCAAATCTCAAAAAATTATTTTGTATCAAGGTTGGCTCAATTATTCACGAGGTATTGATAAAGCCATTATGGCAATGCAATATGTGGAAAATGCCGTTCTAAAAATCGCTGGAGGTGGTCCAATGGAAGCAGAATTTCGTGCCATTGCAAAGCAGTATGATGTTTTGGATAAAGTCGAATTTTTAGGAAAGTTATATCCTTCGGATTTACGCAAAATTACCCCAACGGCTGATGTTGGCTTAAGCATCGAAGAGAATAAGGGCTTAAGTTATTACTATTCGCTTCCTAATAAAATTTCAGATTACATTCAGGCAAAAGTTCCTGTTGTTGTTTCTGATTTTCCAGAACTAAAAAAGATTGCCATAGGCTATCAAGTCGGCGAAACAATCGAAAATCACGATCCCAAACATTTAGCCGAAAAAATAAATTTGGTTTTAAATAAAGGGAAAACATTTTATAAAGAAAATCTGGACAAAGCTGCACAAGAGCTTTCTTGGGAACATGAAGAGCAAAAGATTATTAAAGTTCTAGAACAAGCGATTCACAAAAAATAAAAGACCTCGTGCGAGGTCTTTGTCTTATTCTTTATTTTTATTCAAAAAAGCATCCCAGCCTTGGGCACTCAACGGCACCAATTGGTTGGAACCGCGTGCGACTAGGAAGTTGCCTTCATTAAGATCGGTCGCATGCCCGATAACGCTGAAATCGGGATGACCAACAATTTTATCAAAATCATTAGGCGAAATTGTGAACAACAATTCGTAATCTTCACCACCGTTAAGAGCAGCCATTGCAGGATTTAGATTAAGTTCGTCAGCGGTACTTATTGTCAAATTATCCAAGGGTATTTTTTCCTCATAAACTCTGAAACCAACTTTCGATTGGTCGGACAAATGTAAAATCTCCGAAGCCAAACCATCCGAAATGTCTATCATAGATGTTGGCAGAATGCCTAATTCTGTCAAAGTTGCTTTAACATCGGTACGCGCTTCAGGTTTTAGTTGACGTTCAAGAATATAGTCGTAGCCTTCCATTTCGGGTTGCATATTTGGATTTGCTAAATAGACAGCATGTTCTCTCTCCAAAATTTGAAGTCCAAGATAAGCCCCACCTAAGTCGCCAGAAACCACAAGAAGATCATTAGCTTTTGCTCCATTTCTTTTTATAATCTTTTCAGAATCTTCAATACCAACAGCTGTTATACTCATTACCAAACCAGCATTAGAACTTGTCGTATCGCCACCAACCAAATCAACTTTGTAATGTTGACACGCCAGTTGAATTCCTGCATAGATTTCTTCCAAAGCTTCCACAGGAAAACGATTAGAAATCGCCAAAGAAACCAAAATCTGTGTTGGAGTGGCATTCATGGCGGCAATGTCGCTTAAGTTAACCACAACTGCTTTGTAACCCAAATGTTTTAACGGGACGTAGCCGAGGTTAAAATGCACACCTTCTGCCAAAACATCCGTGGAAACAACGAGTTTTTTTCCATCAGGATTTATAACGGCAGCGTCATCGCCAACGCCTAATTCTGAGCTAGGATTTCCTAACGGAAAATGCTCGGTAAGGTGTTTTATCAAACCGAATTCTCCCAATTTAGAAATGGGCGTTAATTCTTGAGATTTATCTTCAAACATAATTTTAAATACTAAAAATTTCTGGATCTATATTTCCAGGTCGGAAAGGTAGAGATTTAATATCTTCTCTTGTCAAGAGCTTAGTTTCAGACGTTTTATATTTGTCCAAAGCCATCACAACATCATCTGGAGGCGTTGTGGTTTTGCGTAGCATCATATCAATCCAAACGCCCGTCGCTTCAGCAACAGCACAATGGGTTCCATCTGGAAGATAGAAATTATGCACAAACTGATAGATGGATGCATCTTCTGAGCTTCCAGCAATTTCCACACTGACATAGACTTGTTGATCGGCATAGATTTCCTTAAAAAACGAAAATCTTTCGTGCAAAATTACAGGTCCAACACCCCAACGATTAAGCTGTGCAAGACCCATTTTCTCCTTGTTCATAAAAGCCATTCTTGCTTGTGCACAATAGGCCATGTACGATGAGTTTGCGAGATGTCGGTTCGCATCGATGTCGCCCCAACGTACATCGAATTTATAAAAGAATTTTTCCATTGTTTGCTTTATTTGGGCAATTCCCTCGCCGCCGCCATAGGCCAACACTCGGGTCGGGCTGTCCGCTGTATCTTTTTCCACTCGGGGCTTCGGCTCCGCTCCGCCACCTCATTAGAAAAAGGATGCCGCTTCCATCCCTATTGCATTTATTTTCAGATTTCAAAATTAGGTCAAAAAGATGGTTTATAAAAATCGTACTTTTGAAAATTGGAATCTATAGCATAAGGTTGATGAAGCAAGTCATAATCATTGGAGGTGGTGCAGCAGGATTTTTTTGCGCTGCCAATTTGGATAAAAATAAATACAACATCCGTATTTTGGAGCAGAATAAAGACGTTCTTCAGAAAGTTAAAATTTCTGGAGGTGGACGTTGCAATGTGACACATGCTTGTTTTGACCCTAGGGACTTGGTGAAATTTTATCCAAGGGGCGAGAAAGAACTCCGAAGTGTTTTCAGCAAGTTTCAGCCAGGCGATACGATGGATTGGTTCGAGCAACGCGGCGTAGAACTTAAAATCGAAAATGATAACCGTGTTTTTCCGGTAAGCAATCAATCGCAAAGTATTATTGATACACTAACTTCTGAAACGGAAAAAAATAATGTTGAAGTTATTACACAAACAACAGTTGTTAGCATCGAAAAAGAAGGTGAGGTTTTTGTCATCACAACAAAACTGGGAACATATACGGCAGATTATGTTGTTTTCGCTACGGGAAGCGCACCAAAATCTCTGAAATTGGTCGAGCAATTGGGACATAAAATCGTAAGCCTAGTACCCTCATTATTTACCTTCAATATCAAACATCCTTTGCTTAGCGAACATCCAGGAACAAGCTTTGAGTGGGCAGAAGTCAATATCCCAAAACTAAAACTTGGAGAAAGTGGACCTTTGCTCATCACACATTGGGGACTTAGTGGACCAGCGGTTCTCAAGCTTTCCGCCTGGGGTGCTAGAAAGTTGGCTGAAGTAGGCTATAAATTTGAGATTTTCATTAATTTCATTTCCAAATCTATAGAAGACGCGGAGGAAGATTTTGTAAATTTTAAAGAAAACAATCCAAAGAAAAGCATTGGTCAAAGCAAGATTTTTAATGTGACCAATCGCTTTTGGAATAGCCTGTTGACATTTTCTAAAATCGATTCAGAAAAACATATCGCCAATGTCAGCAAGAAAGAAATGCTGGTTTTGTTAGAAAACCTTTGTCAATTGAAATTAAACGTGGATGGAAAAAGCACCTTCAAAGACGAGTTTGTCACTGCGGGTGGAGTGGATCTTAAAGAAATCAATTTTAAAACGATGGAAAGTAAAATTGTTCCTAACTTTTATCTGGCTGGAGAAGTTCTCAATATTGATGCGATAACGGGAGGATTCAATTTTCAAGCTTGTTGGAGCGAAGCTTGGCTCATTGCGCAGGAACTTAATTCTAAATAAAATGCTGATTAGCAAAAACATACAACATAAGATTTTTAAAGGCTTAATATTTTTAGCGTTCACCTATTTTTTTGTATTGATGTTGCGGATAACTTTGTTTTATGTTCCGTTGGACTCTACCGCCAATTTTTTAGCAATCAAACAAACCGAAGTTGAGGAAAGACCCGAGTATTTGGCGATTTTTCACATCCATGTTTACACGAGTATATTTGTGTTGGTGGCGGGTTTTATCGCTTTGTTTTTTGATAAAAGTTTAAAAACAATTCATCGTTGGTCGGGAAGAGTTTATGTGATTTTGACTTTGGTTTTTTCATCAATATCAGGAATCTACATGGCTTTCTTTGCTAATGGCGGAATTCCTGCCAAGATATCTTTTGTGATATTGGGATTGCTTTGGTTTTATTCGACGTACAGAGCTTACCAAGAAGTAAGAAACCGAAATATCATGAATCATAGGCATTGGATGTGGCGAAGTTATGCGTTGTGTTTTTCTGCAGTGACTTTACGTTTGTGGAAAGTTATTTTAGTATATTTATTTCATCCCAATCCTATGGATGTTTATCAAGTTATTGCTTGGTTGGGTTGGATTCCTAATATTTTGTTTGTAGAATATTTAATTTTAAAAAATAAAAAATAAAAAATAATAATAATATGAAAACTAATTTTATTCTTGGCATGTCTGTGTTAGTGCTTGCTTTAGGATCGTGCAAAAAAGATAATGAGCTTAAAGAAAACGATAAAAAGACAGACTCAGTTGTTGTGGTTGCCCTTCCAGAGATTCATAAAGAATTGTATGGCATCTACTCGGGTGATTTTGAAACAGAATATAATCCGAATGCAGACCATGTAAAGGATAGTTATATGATAAAGAAGCTCTCCATAAAACTCAACAAAATTACTAAAGACAGTGTCTACGGTTATAGTGTTGTTAATGGCAATCAACGCCCTTTTCGTGGGGTTTATAATGAAAACGCCAACACATTTGTCCTAGACGAACCTGGAGATGACAAGACCGACGGACGTTTTCAGGTAACATTGAGAAAAGATAGCTTGGTTGGTAATTGGAAAGCCTTCAACACGCAAGCGGTAAAATCACCTCAGAAAATGGTGAGACTTCTGAAAAAAGACTTTGTCTATAACGCGAATTTTATGCTAGATAAAGACAATTCGGATATTGTTGACTGGACAACAACTAAAATGGGAAAAGGAAGTTACGAGGACGAAAATGGTAAAAAAATAACTTATGATGTGGAAAAGCAACGTTATGCGTCCGATGCGATTTTCACCGTTAATGCGTCCAAGGAAAAACTTACCGAAAAAGATTTGAAAAATTTGAAGAAACTCGACATGGAAATCATTAAAAACGCTGTATTTGCACGACATGGTTATTCATTTAAAAAAGAAACCTACCGTCAGTTTTTCAATTATCAAGATTGGTATGTCCCTGTTTCTAATAATGTAGATAATGATTTGTCGCCCTTAGAAAAAGAAAATGTGGCGCTTCTTAATCGTTTTATCAAATATGCCGAAGATAATTATGATACTTTTGGGCGTTAAATAAGACTAATTTATTATTTTTGAAAAAATTTTAAAATGAAATCACTTTCTAAATACTTTAGCTTTATCGGAATTTTGACGTTGTTGTTGGTAACTTCTTGTCAAACAAGAGTTGTTGATGGGCACAAGCCTTTGCATGACAATACATTAGAGCTTTATAAAAACTATTCGATCAAAACTAAAGATGCCAAAACTCTAAAGATGCAAATTTTGAAAGTAGATGCTGACAAGATCTACGGAAAACTTAACAATGGCGAACAAAAAGAAATAGAAAGAAATGAAATCTACGAAATAAAGAAAACAGATTATCTTTCAACCATACTTATTGCTCTTGCAGCAATAGCAGCGGTTATTTTTATTCCGATCTAAATCATTGGGCAAACTAAAAAAGGCTTGAAGATATTTCCTTCAAGCCTTTTTTATGTTTATTTCTTCACCTTAATACTACATCCGATAGCTACGGTTTTTGTCGTTTTAATAGGTTCATTTTTTATTAAAGCATCAACAGCATCTTGCACATAAAAAGCGCTAACTTCTTTTGGATTTTCGTAGTTGTTATCGATAGCACCGATATATTTTACAATATTTTTCCCGTTTTCTTTTTGTAGTAAAAAGACGTGTGGCGTTTTTGTAGCACCATATTGTGGATATATTTTTTGTCCTTCATCAAGAAGATATGGAAAGCTAAAATTCTTTTCTTTGGCGCGAATTTTCATTTGGTAAAAATTATCTTCTGGTTGCACTTCTGGATCATTCGGATTGATCGCGATCACAGGAAAACCTTTGCTTTTGTACATTTTATCCAGTTCGTTGATGCGATCTTCATATTTTTTCGCATACGGACAATGGTTGCAAGTGAAGATGACGATAAAGCCTTTAGCATCTGGAAAATCTTTAAGCGAAATCATTTTTCCATCAATATTTTTAAGACTAAAATCTGTTGCGACATCACCAACTTGATAGCCTTTTTTCGCAATCGAATTATTGTTTTGTGCATTTAAAACTAAGCCAAAACAAAAGCTTAATAACAAGGTAAATAATAAGTTTTTCATAACAATAAATTAAAGCTTATAGAATTGTTGTAGTGTATTTTTAAGATGTTCCAATGTAAAATCGCCATTGTGGAAATATACTTTCTGTCCTTTATCATAAAATAAAGTGACTGGAATTTCGCCTTCCCAATCCTCTTGAAATCTCGGAATCCAAGTGTTCATTCTTTTAATATCGTCCAAAATAACAACGTCGGCTTCGATGTTTTTTTGTTTGATAAAATTGATAACTTTTTGTTTGTCAGCGGCTCTGTCAAGACTCACGAGAAGCATTCTGAAATTAGAATTTTTTCTAAGTTCTTTATTAATTGCTACAAAATGTGGCAGTTCTTTAACGCAAGGACCACAAGTTGTTGACCAAAAATTAAGAACCAAAAATTTGTCTTTTTCTTGCTCAATACGTTTCTCGAGTTCTTCATAGTTAATCAAAGAAACATCTTTCTGAACTTGAGAAAAATATAAATGAAAACTCGAAAAGCTTAACAATAAGACGAATAAAAACTTCATAATCAAATATATAAAATTTGATTATAACTTAGCCTCCAATCATTTTTTTAATTGAATTGAGTTTCATCAAAGCTTCTATTGGCGTTAAAGTATTGATGTCAATTTTCGTAAGTTCTTCGCGGATATTTTCCAAAACAGGATCATCCAATTGAAAAAAAGACAATTGCATATTTTCTTCGGTAACGCGCTTTATCTTTTCGCTTGAGTTGTCAGATGAGGTGCGATTGGCTTCTAGGGTTTTAAGAATATCATTAGCGCGATTCACAACTTTTGCAGGCATTCCCGCCAATTTCGCAACATGTATACCAAAGCTGTGCTCACTTCCGCCAGGAACAAGTTTTCTTAGAAAGATAATGTTTCCTTTATTTTCTTGTATCGAAACATGGAAGTTTTTGATGCGCTCAAAACTCAATGTCATTTCATTTAGTTCGTGATAATGCGTCGCAAAAAGCGTCTTGGCTTGCGTTGGGTGTTGGTGCAGATATTCTGCAATTGCCCAAGCAATCGATACGCCGTCGTAGGTAGACGTTCCGCGACCGATTTCATCCAAAAGGATAAGACTTCTGTCGGATATATTGTTGAGGATATTGGCGGCTTCGTTCATTTCTACCATGAAAGTTGATTCGCCGGCAGAAATATTATCCGTTGCACCAACCCGTGTAAAAATTTTGTCCAAAGTTCCTATTTCAGCATGTTTTGCGGGAACAAAACTCCCGATTTGTGCGAGCAAAGATATAATCGCTGTTTGACGAAGAATTGCTGATTTACCAGCCATGTTGGGACCGGTTACCATGATAATTTGTTGCGAGTCTTTATCAAGGAAAATATCATTCGGGATGTATTTTTCGCCCAAGGCTAAAGATTTTTCGATAATAGGATGGCGGCCTTCTTTGATGTCGATAGAATAGCTTTCGTTGAGAACAGGTTTTGTATAATTGTCCTCGATAGCTAGGTTGGACAAGCCTACGCCACAGTCCAGTTCGGCAATTAGTTTAGAATTATCTTGTATTTGGTCGATATAGATTAAGACTTTTTCGCAAAGTGCTTTATAAAGTTGGTATTCCAGGCTCGATATTTTTTCTTCTGCGCCAAGAATTTGATTTTCATATTCTTTCAGTTCTTCGGTGATGTAACGTTCGGCATTTACTAAAGTTTGTTTTCTGATCCAATCTTCAGGAACTTTGTCTTTATGCGTATTTCTCACTTCGATATAATAACCGAAAACATTATTAAAATCAATTTTTAAACTTGAAATTCCGGTGCGTTCTATTTCTCTAGCGCACATCTCGTCCAAGAAGCTGCGACCTTTACTTTGTAAACCACGGAGATAATCCAGTTCTTCCGAAACGCTTTCTCTTATTACATGCCCTTTGTTGATGTTGACAGGAAGCTCGTCGTTAAGCTCTAACTTCATCAGGTTGATGAGGTCTTCCAAATTATGGAACGGATCAATCCAAGCCAATGCGTCAGGGAAATTGTGTAGCAACGATTTGATTTCCTGGATATTAATCATCGATTGTCTTAGATGACCTAATTCTTTCGGTGAAATCTTTTCGGCAGCTAGTTTACCAACCAATCTATCCAAGTCTGAGATGCCTTTCAAGAGTTCTTCAATACTGAATTTTAAATGATCTTCTTTGTTTAAAAACTCAATAAGATTAAGACGTCTGTTGATATCGCTGATATTTTTTAAAGGTAAAATAAGTCTTCGACGTAACAGTCTTCCACCCATTGGCGTGACGGTTTTGTCAATAATGTCTAACAGCGATTTTCCTTGATGGTTTGACGAAAAAAGAATTTCTAAATTTCGGAGTGTGAAATTGTCCATCATCAAATAATCGTCTTGCGGGATATTTTGGATTTTAGTAATATGCTGAAGCAGCGCATGGTGTGTGTCTTCCACGAGATAAGCGAAAATAGCGCCTGCAGCAGTTATTGCTAATTTTTGATCTTCTATTCCATATCCTTTTAGTGATTTGGTTTTGAAATGTGTCGTTAGTTTTTCGTAAGCGTAATTGTATTGATAGGCCCAATCTTCGAGTTTAAAAGCATTTTTGTTTTTAAGCTGAGAAGGAAGTTCTGTTGTTCTTTGATAGATAATTTCGCTTGGGTCAAAGGTGTGGACAATATGCAATATTTTTTCCAAAGGTCCTTCGGTTATCAATAACTCGCCCGTTGATACGTCAATTAATGCCAGTCCGAATTTTTCTTTCTCACGATGAAGCGACATCAAAAAATTGTTTCTTTTCGAGCTTAAAACCTGATCGTTAAATGTTACACCCGGCGTAACCAATTCGGTAACACCACGTTTCACAATGCCTTTTACTGTTTTGGGATCTTCTAGCTGATCACAAATGGCAACGCGCATGCCTGCTCTTACGAGTTTTGGTAAATAAGAATCTATGGAATGGTGCGGAAATCCAGCCAACTCGATGTGGCCCTCACCATTGGCACGTTTGGTTAAAACAATACCCAAAATCTGAGAAGTTTTTATGGCATCTTGTCCAAAGGTTTCGTAGAAATCGCCAACGCGGAACAGCAATAAAGCATCAGGATATTTAGCTTTTATCGAGTTGTATTGTCCCATTAATGGAGTTTCTTTCTTTGCCTTCGCCATAACTGAATTTTGGACTTCAAAAGTACAAATTTCGAATAGGCTTTAAAAATTTCGTTCCGCTTAATGCGAAAATTGTTTTTAAAAAAGGAAATTATAGAATCTTTATCTTTGCAAATCTAATCTTTCGAATAGTTTGATACATCCGTTTAGGACGTGTTTTATGACTCCGATAAAGATTCAATATTAAAATAGATGACGAGAAAATTAAAACTTGAAGAGTTAGGAAGAATTGATGTGGAAACCTTCAAAGAAACTCCCAAAATACCTTTGGTTGTCGTATTGGACAACGTGAGAAGTATGCACAATGTAGGAGCAGCTTTCCGTACAGCAGATGCTTTTTTGATAGAAAAAATTATTTTGTGTGGGATTACACCGCAGCCACCACACCGCGAAATTCACAAAGCGGCTTTGGGTGCGACAGAAAGTGTGGCTTGGGAATATGTTGAAGAAGTGAGTTCTGTGGTAAAACAGCTTCAGCAAGATAATTACATTGTTTGTGGGATAGAGCAAACTACAGATAGCCTTTTGTTGACCGATTTCACCATCGATGCTGATAAAAAATATGCTTTGGTATTGGGTAACGAAGTCGATGGCATTAGCGATGAAATCGTGTCCGATTGTGATGTGTTACTAGAAATTCCACAATTGGGGACCAAGCATTCTCTTAACGTAAGCGTTTGTGGAGGTATTGTAATGTGGGAGTTTGCTAAGGCGCTAGGTCTATAAAAACAAAAAAACTGCATTAGCAATTGCCAGTGCAGTTCGAAATAAATCTAATAAAAAGTAAAAATGAAAGGCGACAAAGGTAAGCTTTTTGTTTTTAAATAACCAAATATTTTATCAAAAAAATTATTTTTATAATATTAAATCCAAATTCAATCGCTTTTTTTAACTTAGCAGTATGTATATAAAAGACTATTTGTCCAAAGATTTTCCAGCGTTTCATCTTTCCGATTCTATTGAGGAAGCATGTGGGCTTGCGAAAGAATTTGGATATTCGCATGTTTTTATAAAAAAGAAAGGCATTTACCTAGGTGCACTTAGTCAATCTTTTTTGGAAGACAGTCCAGAAGGACAATTGGGAAGTCTAGCCATACATTTTGAAAAGTTTGCCATTTCGGAAGACAGCAATATTTGGGATTCGATAAAATTGTTTCATACTTATAATTCGAATGTTGTTCCGGTTATTAATACCGGCGAAAAATTTCTAGGATATATCTCTTGTGATGATATTTTCAACGAATTTTCAAAATATCCTATTTTCTCAGAAAATGGCGCGATATTAACAGTACAGACCAACAGTTTGCATTACTCGATGGTGGAAGTTGCGAAGATTATTGAGAGTAACAATTCAAAACTTTATGGTTGTTTCATCACCGCTGTTAAAGAAGACCACATCGAACTGACTTTAAAAATTAGCCAAAACAATCTGAGCTCTATTGATGAGACTTTCGAGCGTTTTGGTTATCATGTTATTAATAAATTTTACAACGATCAAAAAGAAGAACTTCTGAAAGATCGGTTTGGGTTTTTCCAGAAATATTTGGAATTTTAATCTATGGTTGCAGCAATATATTCTCAGAAAAAAGACTTCGACAGTTTTTTGTATCTCAACAAATTTATTTCAGAATTAGAGCTGAGAAAAATTCCGATTGTGCTGCACGAAGCCATGGCTAAAAACATGAAATTCTCTAGCAGCTATGAGACTTTCAAAGACAAAGCAGATCTCAAAAACAAAAATGTAGATTACTTTTTTAGCTTTGGAGGGGACGGTACAATTTTGAGTGCGATGGCTTTTATCCAAGAGCTAGAAATTCCGATTGTGGGCATCAATATGGGACGTTTGGGGTTTTTGGCGAATTTTAAAAAAGATGAAATTTTTAAAGAAATAGATTCTATCCTCAATGGAGAATACACCGTCAGTAAAAGAAGTATCATAAAAGTAAGCACGACGAAGCCAAACTCGATTGATTTTCCGTACGCTTTGAATGATGTCACTTTATCAAGACAAGAAACAACATCCATGATTACGATAGATTCGTATATCAACGATGATTTTCTAAATGTCTTTTGGGGTGATGGTTTGATTATATCCACGCCAACGGGCTCAACAGCTTATTCTTTGAGTTGTGGCGGACCGATTATTTCGCCAACCAATGATAATTTTGTTATCACGCCAATTGCGCCACATAATCTTAACGTTCGCCCCTTGATTGTTAATGATGATGCACAGATTAAGCTAAATGTTGAAAGCAGATCAACACAGTTTACGCTGTCTTTGGATTCTCGGCTTTATTATATGGATATTGGGAATGAAATCTATCTTGAAAAAGGCGATTTTTATCTTAATCTGATTATTCCGAATAATTTTAGCTTTTACGAAACGATCCGTCAAAAGCTACTTTGGGGAATTGATAAAAGAAACTAGACTTCCGCAATAGGGATGGAAGCGACATCCTTTTTCTAGAAGATGGCTGAGCGGAGCCGAAGCCTCGATTAGAAAAAGATACAGCGGACAGCCCGACGCGTCGTAGCCGAAGGAATTGCAAGGGCGACGACAGCGGATTGCCCATAAAAATCATCGTTTCAGATTTGTGAATATTTTGTAACTTTATCGCCAATTATATAAATCTAATAAAAAACATAATTATGAGTAGAAAGTTTCCGGCTGGAGTAGCCACAGGGTCTTTGGTAACAGAAATTTTTGATTACGCAAAAGAGAATCAGTTTGCATTGCCAGCAGTTAATGTTATTGGCTCAAGCAACGTAAATGCAACGATGGAAACTGCGGCGAAGCTAAATGCGCCAGTTATCATTCAGTTTTCTAATGGCGGCGCGGCTTTCAATGCAGGAAAAGGACTTTCTAACGATGGTCAAAAATCGGCAATTTTAGGCGCTATTGCAGGTGCAAAACACATCCACACATTGGCAGAAGCTTATGGTGCAACAGTTATTTTGCATACGGACCACTGTGCAAAGAAGCTATTGCCTTGGATCGATGGGTTGATGGATGCTAACGAAGCTTTCTATAAAGAAACAGGGAAGTCTCTATATTCTTCTCACATGTTAGATCTTTCAGAAGAATCATTAGATGAAAACCTAGCTACTTCTGCTCAATATTTTGAAAGAATGGCAAAAATAGGTATGACACTTGAGGTTGAGATTGGTGTAACAGGAGGTGAGGAAGACGGTGTTGACAATTCTAGTGTTGACAACTCTTTACTATATACACAACCAGAAGATGTTGCTTTGACTTATGAAAAACTAAAAGCAATTTCTGACAACTTTACTATTGCTGCGGCATTTGGTAATGTACATGGTGTTTACAAACCAGGAAATGTGGTTCTTACACCAAAAATTCTAGATAACTCACAGAAATTTGTACAAGAAAAATTTGGTACAGGAGCTAAGCCTATTAATTTCGTATTCCATGGTGGGTCAGGCTCAACATTGGAAGAAATTAGAGAAGCTATCAGCTACGGAGTTATCAAAATGAATATCGACACAGACCTTCAGTTCGCCTATACAGAAGGTGTGAGAGATTATATGACAGGAAAAATTGATTATTTAAAAACGCAAATTGGTAATCCAGACGGGGCAGACGCACCTAACAAAAAATTCTATGACCCAAGAGTTTGGGTAAGAAAAGGTGAAGATACATTCTCTACACGTTTGGTACAAGCATTTGAAGATCTTAACAACGTTAATACACTTTAATAATTCATAAATGATAATTGATGAATGACGACTTCTTTTAAGTTGCCGCGTTCATCAATTGTCTTTTATATCATATTTATAATAGATTATGGCATTTGATTGGTTTAAACGAAAAAAGCAAAATATTACAACCTCTACAGAGGACAAAAAAGACCTTCCAAAAGGACTTTGGCACAAGACACCAACTGGGAAAATTATTGAAGCAGAAGAGCTGAGAGCAAACAACTACGTCTCGCCAGAAGATGGTTTCCATGTAAGAATCGGAAGTAGAGAATATTTTGAGATTTTGTTTGATGATCAAAAATTTGAAGAATTAGATGCCAATGTAGAAAGTATTGATATTCTGAAATTTAAAGATACAAAAGCTTATACAGACCGTCTGAAAGAAGTTAAGTCCAAAACAAAACTTAATGATTCTGTGCGCAATGCTACAGGAAAAGTTAATGGGGTTGAGATGGTTGTTTCTTGTATGGATTTTGCCTTTATTGGTGGATCTTTGGGATCGGTAATGGGCGAAAAAATCAGAAGAGGTATCGACTATGCGATGAAGCACAAATTACCTTTTATGATAATCTGTCAATCGGGTGGTGCACGTATGCAAGAAGCAGCTTACTCATTAATGCAGATGGCAAAAGTACAAGCTAAATTAGCACAACTGTCCGATGCTGGCTTACCTTATATTGCTTATTTAACGGATCCAACTTTCGGGGGTGTAACGGCGTCTTTCGCGATGACCGCAGATATCATCATTGCAGAGCCAGGCGCATTGATTGGTTTTGCTGGGCCGCGTGTTATTCGTGAAACTATTGGCCGCGATTTGCCAGAAGGTTTCCAAACTGCAGAATTCCTTCAAGAGAAAGGTTTTGTAGATTTCATTGTTAAAAGAACAGAAGTAAAAGAAGTGCTCGCAAAAACGATAAACTTGTTGATGCACGGATAAAAGCTAACTCTCACGAAAGTGGGAGTTTTTTGTATGAGGAAATTTATAGTCATTTTTTTTAATGCGCTTAGGTCTTTATCCTTTAAAAAGATCGGCGTTGTTTTGGGCATCGGTATGGGACATCCTATTTTTTCGATTCTTTATTTCTATGCGAGTTTTCGGGCTTTTAGCATAGCAAAAAAACTTTATCCTAATACGAGTTCATCCAATGGTCGCGGTAATGCTTTCAGACATTCGTTTTGGGTATGTATCATTATGATGTATTTCTGCAAAGTTTCTTCTCCAGAAAAATCAAAAAAATACTGTGAAAAATTAACCAATCTGCACGAAGATCTTTTCCCTAACGAAGCGCTAGAAACCATGATGGATAGACATAATAATGAAGTTGGTATGCAGTATTTTATGAGTTTGTTACCGGGAACACACCGCCAGTTTTTTGAAACTTCCTTTTTTATTGAAGAATTACAGAAAAAAACTAAAGAAGCCATCGTACTAGAAAACCTCGATCAAAAATTAGACGATAGATTGGTGTTTTTAAAAGAGTGATTTTAAATATTAAATTTCTGTCTCAATTTTAATTAAAACTTTTATTTTTACTAAAATTATACATGCATGGTACTTAGCCGCATCTGGTCTGCCTTTATCATTATTGCGATAGTGGTTGCAGGAATCAAATACATTTCGTCCGATAATTATAAAGAAATTTTCAACGATATGGTTGTGGGAAAAGGTGGTGACACCATCAAAATCTCTCAACAACCTTTGGCAAGTTTTTCTCCAGAAATTCAGGCAAATCTTCAGAAATCGCCTAATTTTGAAGAATCTCACATTCAATACAAAAAAGATTCGCTGAATAATGTCAGCGTTTATCGCATACAATCAACAGATGGCGTCATTGGAACCAGCGAGACGGCCGTCAATATCTGTTTAAAACTTATTGGGATTATGGCTTTATTCATGGGCTTTATGAGTATTGCTGAAAAAGCTGGGGGCATTAGTCTTTTGAGTCGTTTGATTCAGCCTTTCTTTTCAAAACTCTTTCCAGAAATTCCTAAAAACCACCCTTCTTTTGGACACATGATGCTTAACTTTAGTGCGAATCTTCTGGGTTTGGATAATGCCGCAACACCATTCGGACTAAAAGCCATGGAAAGCTTACAGACTTTGAATCCAGATAAAGACCGCGCAAGCAATGCGCAGATTATGTTTTTGTGTTTGCACGCAAGTGGTTTGACTTTGATTCCTGTTTCCATAATTGCGATTCGGTCGTCGATGGGTTCAGAAACGCCAACAGATATTTTCCTACCGTGTATGATAGCGACATTTGTCGCGACGATGGCTGCGATGATTATTGTTTCCATTAAGCAAAAAATTAATCTTTTCCAACCAATCGTATTGGCTTATGTTGGCGGAATTTCTGCTTTAGTTGCTTTGTTGGTGATTTATTTAGTAAAACTAAGTAAAGACGAATTGGATGTTTTCTCTAAAGTTCTAAGCAACGGACTTATTTTATTGATATTTTTTGGGATAGTTTTAGGAGCCATTTATAAAAAGATTAATATTTTCGATGCCTTTATCGACGGTGCCAAAGAAGGTTTTACAACCTGCGTTAAGATTATTCCATATTTGGTGGGAATGCTCATAGCGATTTCGTTATTAAGAACCAGTGGGGTTTTTGAAGTTATTATTGATGGAATGAAATGGCTTGCACAATCCGCACATATGGACACAAGATTTGTCGATGGTTTGCCAACAGCTTTGATAAAACCATTGTCAGGTTCTGGAGCCCGCGGTATGATGGTTGATACGATGGCGACCTTTGGACCAGACAGTTTTGCGGGCCGGTTATCAGCGATTTTACAAGGCAGTTCCGATACCACATTTTACGTGATAGCTGTTTATTTTGGTTCTGTAGCGGTGAAAAACACGCGTTATACAGTTGGCGCCATGTTATTGGCAGATTTGGTTGGGATAATTACCGCGGTTACTTTAGCTTATTTATTTTTTGGTTAAATATGATTCAGGATAAAGATTTTACACTAAGATTAATTCGTCAGTTGACACAAGCTTTAGAGAAAATTTTATTGGGAAAACCCGAAGAAAGTTTGATGCAAAAAGATCTAGATTTTGATTCTTTGATGAGAGATATTTTTAAATTTGATTTTAAAGAACTCTCTTCAAAATCGATTTCGGAGATTGACGCTTTGGTTGAAGAACGAGAAAGTAAAGATCATGTCGATTATTACGAAATGTTGGGAAATGTTTTTCAGTTTCATTTTAATCAAACAAAACAATTAGACTTTGCTGAGAAGGCTAAATGTTTTTACGAACGATATCTCCATAAAAGTGGAATTTTTGCATTACCTATTATCAACAGAATTTCTGAACTAAAAAAGATTTTGGAAAGCTAAACATTCCAAAACTCGCGATCCAGACTTCGGTACTGTATCGCTTCCGAGATATGCTGACTTTGGATATCTTTTGAAGCGTCAAGATCAGCAATTGTTCTGGAAACTTTTAAAATTCTGTCATAGGCTCGTGCAGAAAGACTCAGTTTTGCCATTGCAAGTTTGATGAGAGTTTGGGACATATCATCCAGCTGACAATGTTTTTCAATCAGTTTTGGAGACATTTGCGCATTGTAGTTGATGTTTTCGTTTTCAAATCTTAAAGCCTGTCTTTCTCGTGCTTTGATAACCCTTGATCTTATTTCGGAACTTGTTTCACCTTTTCGTTTGTCTGTCAATTGCTCAAATTCCACTTTCGGTATTTCTACATGGATGTCAATTCTATCCAGCAAAGGTCCCGAGAGTTTGTTCATATAACGTTGCATTTCGGCAACAGATGAGGTGTTGTTCGGGTCGTCGGGAAAATAGCCAGATGGGCTAGGGTTCATGCTTGCAACCAACATAAAGCTTGCAGGATAATTTACAGTAAAACGTGCTCTGGAAATGGTGACTTCACGATCTTCCAAAGGTTGGCGCATGACTTCCAAAACACTACGTTTAAACTCTGGCATTTCGTCCAAAAACAAAACACCATTATGTGCTAAAGAGATTTCGCCAGGTTGTGGATTTGTTCCGCCGCCGACCAAAGCAACATCCGAAATTGTATGGTGGGGCGAGCGAAAAGGGCGAATGGTCATTAATGACGTTTCAGCGCCCATTTTTCCGGCAACAGAATGAATTTTGGTCGTTTCTAAGGCTTCTCGTAGAGTCAAAGGCGGAAGGATACTCGGAACGCGTTTGGCTAACATGGTCTTTCCGCTTCCTGGTGGGCCAATTAGGATGATGTTATGGCCGCCCGCAGCAGAAACTTCCATCGCCCGCTTTGCCATTTCTTGACCTTTAACTTCAGAAAAATCAAAAGGAAAATCTATTATTTTATCAAAAAATTTTTGACGGGTATCGACAATTGTAGGTTCGATGTTTTTCTCATTATTAAAAAAGTCGATGACGTCTTTTATATTTTCGACACCCAAAACCTCTAGGTTGTCAACAATTGCAGCTTCCATCGTATTTTGCTTTGGAAGAATAATTCCTTTGAAGCCTTCTTCCCGAGCTTTGATGGCAATGGGCAAAACGCCACGCAGCGGTTGTAATCCTCCATCCAGTGAGAGCTCACCCATAATGATGTACCTGCTGACATTCTCCGAATTTATCATTCCGGAAGCTGCTAAAATACCAATTGCAATGCTGAGATCATAGGCAGAACCTTCTTTGCGGAGGTCGGCGGGCGCCATGTTGATGGTGATTTTTTTTCCGGGAAGTTTGTAGCCAATATTTTTGAGTGCTGCAGAAATCCGATAACTACTTTCTTTAATCGCATTATCGGGAAGTCCTACAAGGTGATAGCCGACACCTTGATCAACATTAACTTCTATAGTAATTGTAATTGCAGAAACGCCATGAATGGTACTTCCATAAATTTTAGTCAACATGTGCATTTGTTTTTATTAAAGTTAATAATTTATTTAATTCAAACTTAAATTCATAAAAAAAATGCTTTAGAATTTCTAAAGCATTTGATTATTTGTTTCGTTGTATTTTTACATGAAGCGTTCGCCTTTCTTTAAATTTTTTAGGTCAAGGACATAATCTTTAATTAATTGATCGTGGTCTCTAGGACAAATTAATAGGGCTTTATCAGTGTCAACAACAATGTAATTTTTAAGACCATCAATCACCACGGCTTTGTTTTGATTTTTAACACGAATTACATTTCCTTTTGTGTTATAGGTTAAGACATTTTTGGAATTAATGGCATTGTTTTCATCATTTTTTTGTGCATTGGCATAGACCGATGTCCAAGTACCAAGGTCGCTCCAACCAAGATTGGATGGGATAACATAGACGTTGTCCGCTTTTTCTAATATGCCGTTGTCTATGGATACTTTGTTGATTTTTGGATAGATAAGCGCGATACAATCTTGTTCGTTAGTAGCGTTATAATCGCAACTATCAAAAAGATGAGTCATTTCTGGCAGGTATTTTTCAAAAGATGAAATAATGCTTTTGGTGCTCCATATGAAAATCCCCGCATTCCAAAGAAAATCTCCCGATTCTAGAAATGTTTTTGCAATTTCTAAATCTGGTTTTTCTGTGAAAGTTTTAACTTTGGCAATTTCTTCTTTATCCTTTTTAATAAACTGAATATAACCATAGCCTGTATCGGGCCTGGTTGGGGTGATGCCTAATGTTACAAGATAATCTTTATCTTCAATAACACTAAAAGCATATTCTAACTTCTTTAAGAAAGTCGTTTCGTTCAAGATAAGATGATCGGCTGGGAGAACGACCATTTTGGCTTTTGGATTAACCGCCTCGATTTTTTTTGCCATATAAATATTGCAGGCCGCAGTATTTTTCATAACGGGTTCTCCTACAATATTCTCTTTAGGGATTTCGGGAAGCTGCTGAAAAACAAGATCTGTATATTCCGCATTGGTAATGACAAATATGTTTTCGTTTGGAATAATTTGGCTGATACGATCGTATGTCTGTTGTACCATCGTTCTGCCTGTACCAAGGATATCTTGAAATTGTTTCGGAAATTTTTGAGTGCTCATCGGCCAAAATCGACTTCCGATGCCGCCAGCCATAATGACACAATAATGATTGTTCATGATTTAGAATTTTTGAACTTTTGCTAATGGTTTGAACAAATATTTTTTACCATTTTTGTAATTGACGCAAAGATATAGTTTTTTTCTTTTCTCTTCGATTTTATAGGCCTCATCGCGGTAATGAAACTTATCACCAATATCCAATGATTCTACAAAAAACTCATTTTCTTCGAGGTTGTCAACGTTAAAATATCTAACCAGATCCGAGCTTGACATAAAATTGGCTTTTGGACTTTTAGAAAACTTTTTTAAGATTAATTGTAAATCTTCAGGATAAATGGCCAAACTTTCAATTAGCATTCTAGAAAATGTGGTTTTCCATTCTGTGCCGTGGGCGGAAATTCGTCTTCCGTAGGTTTCGAAGGCGATAAGATGTGCCAACTCGTGTGTTAATACAAAGAAAAATAAATAAGGTTCTAAAGTAGAATTAATACTTATCGTATGCGAATTATCGGGCATTTTGCGATAATCGCCAAGCTTCGAGTTGCGGTTACGGGTTATTTTGATATGGATATAATAGTCCGAAAACCAAGACTTTAAAAAAGCTAAGCTGTTTTCTGGCAAGTAAGATTTTAATGTTTCAATGGACATAAAAACTGCAGACATTTATCATTACAAAAATAAAGAATTATCCTAAAAAGAATTTGTAATTTTATTTATTAAAACTAATAACCTATTGAAATCCAAATTTATTTTTTTTACACTTGTTCTTTTAATCATTAATTCTTGTGAAAAATCTAATCCAGAAACGATAAGCCGTAGGGAAGATAACCATTTTTATATAAAAGCTTGGGAAGTTCTGGATCAAGGAAAAAAAGATAGCACATACTACTATCTCAACGAAGCGAAAGATTTAGCGATGAGAGAAAATGACAGTGTCGGTGTTGTGAAAAGCCTTGTTAACATGGCCATCATCCAAGAAGAAGAAAGTGATAATTACGGAAGTTTGGAAACGAGCTTGTCGGCGCTTCCTTATTTTAAAGAATCGGACACCGCGCAACACCGTTTTCTGGCGAGCAATTACAACAATCTTGGAGTCGTGTCCAACAGTTTAAAAGATTATAACAACGCCATAAAATTCTATAATAAAGCCTTGTTGTTTTCGGATGATGAGGACGAAAAACTTATGCTAGAAAGCAACTTGGCGAACACTTATTTTAATCAAAAAAAATATCAGGAAGCACTCGATATTTACAGTAATCTACTTAAAGAAGTGCCCAAAGATGATGATATCTATGCCCGGATTTTAATGAATTTTGCGAGAACCCAATCCTATTTAGACGCCCGTTTTAACCCTCGAGGACTTTTTGATAAGGCACTAAAAATATCGGAAAGTACTAATAACGATTGGGCTTTGGACGCTGGATATTCCTATTTGTCCGATTATTATTTGGACAAAAATAAAGACTCTGCTTATTATTTTGCACAATTAATGCATAAAAAGTCGAAAATTCTGGATGCGCCACAAGACCGGATGGAGGCTTTGCAAAAAATGATAAAAGTAGGAAGTCCATCAACAGCAAAAGCTTACTTTGAAGAATTTCATAGAATTGATGATAGCTTGCACTTAGCAACGACGCTTTCTAAAAATCAATTTGCGCTAATCCGCTATGAAAGTGAGAAAAGCAAACTCGAAAACGAACAACTTAAGCTAGAAAATATTAAAAAAGAATACCGAATTCGCAAACAGCAATATTTGACGGGAGGATTTATATTTATCAGTATTTCAATATTAGGAATTACGTATTTTAGATTAAAAAGAAAACGCTTAAAACTAAAATTAGAAGCAGAGAATCTCATCAAAACGAATAAATTAACAACCTACAAAAAAGTCCATGATGTTGTAGCCAACGGGCTTTATCGTGTGATGAAGGAGATCGAAAATAAGGAAGATCTCGACAAAAACAGCATTCTTTACAAGTTGGAAGAAATGTACGAAAAATCACGAAATATCTCGTATGATGAAAAAATCCTTGAGGACAAAAGTTTTCATGACAAATTATCAGAAATGATAAGTTCTTTTGATAATGAAAATATTCAGATTTTTATTGTTGGAAATTCGGAGGAGCTTTGGGAGTGTTTTTCAAAAGAAGCACAAACTCATATTTTCATTGTAATACAGGAGCTTTTGGTCAATATGCGAAAACACAGTAATGCGAGTCGCGTGGTTTTAAAATTTGATAATGAAACCAAGTATGTCAATATTCGGTATAAAGACAATGGCGTCGGTTTGCAAGACAACCAACCCAAAAATGGTCTCAAAAATACGGTAAACCGTATTGCGGTAATGCACGGAAAAATTAATTTTGAAAGTTCAAAAAATGAAGGTCTTAAAGTTAATTTGGAAATCCCTCATCAATCATAAATATTGTTCATGTTAAATCGTGTTTTAATCGCTGAAGATTTTGAATCGACTAATTTTTCTTTACAAAAAATATTGGAAGAATTTGGTGTGCAACATGTTGATTTTGTGTACTATTGTGACGATGCCTATTCAAAAATTCGAAAGGCTATTGATGATAATGCGGCGTATGAACTTCTTGTCACCGACCTTAATTTTGAAGAAGATCATTATATCCAAACACTGAAAGATGGTGAAGCTTTGATTGATGCTTCCAAAAAACTGCAAGAAAATCTTAAAGTTTTGGTGTTTTCTGCAAATGATAAATCGGGTGTTGTTGATCGACTTGTTAAACAATATGATATTGATGCTTTTGTAAGAAAAGCCAGATCGGATTCTAAAAATCTGAAACATGCTTTGCAAGCGATTCAGAAGAATGAAAAATTCTTCTCGGAAAATGTAAGGCATTCGGTGAGAAAGCTCAATACTTTTGAGTTTAGCACTTATGATATTTATCTGATTGACTTATTGGCAAAAGGCGTGAAGGTAAAAGAGATTCCAGCTTTTCTCGAAGAAAAAAAGATAAAACCTTTTGGACTTAGCAGTGTCGAAAAAAGGATTAGTCTTCTTAAAGGTTCCTTGGATCTTCCTAATAATGCACAATTGGTTGCTTTTTGTAAAGATTTAGGAATAATTTAAAAAATAAATTAGCATTTTACGGTTTACCGTATTTTTTATAATTAAAAGCAATGTAGTTTTGCGATAAGGAAATGATGAATATCTTTTTCTAGCCAAAAACACATTTAAAATACACACACACTTTACATTTTTTGCGAGAGGTTTTGTTCAGTAGAATAAGGCCTCTTTTTATTTTCTGTACATTTCAGTATGTGGAAGATTGTCTTCGAGATATTTTTTGTCTGTTGCTATAAAACCAAAATCACCATAAAATTTAAGTAGATAATCTTGTGCAGAGATTCTTACACTTGAGGTTTTGAAACGGGTTTCTATACATTGTATTGCGTAGGTTATCAAAGTTCGTCCAAGTTTTAGCCCACGATAGTCAGGATGTGTCAAGACACGGCCAATGCTTGTTTCATCGTATTTAATAGCTTTGTTGAAAACGCGACAATAGGCAACTACCTTGTTGTCCAGCTCTGCCCAAACGTGCAAGGCTTTTTGGTCGGTATCATCGGTGTCAAGATAATAGGTTTCTTGTTCCACAATGAAAACCTCTTGTCTAACTTTTAGGATTGCATAAAGCTCATCTCTTGTAATATCCTCAAATGCTTTAATTTTCCAAAGAATCATTTTCTAAAACTTAATTTTATTTTTAATTAAATATAGGTTGGTTTGTTCGATGTAATCTAATATTTGGTCACCGCCTTGTTTTTTTTCTGCAGACGTCAAAAACATCTGCGGAAGTTCTTCCCAAGATTTAAAAAGCTCTTGCTCGTAGGCTTCGATATTTCTTTGTGCACCACCAGGTTTCATCTTGTCAGCTTTTGTAAATACAATAGAGAATGGTATGCCGCTTTCACCACACCATTGCATAAATTCGATGTCAATTTTTTGAGGTGTGTGACGTACATCCACTAAAACGAAGAGGTTGACAAGATTTTTTCTGTTAAGAATATAGTTGGTGATTAATTTTTCAAAATCTTTACGCGTTGATTTGGAAACACGCGCATAACCATAACCTGGAAGGTCGGTTAAGAACCATTCTTCATTCACCAAAAAGTGATTGATGAGTTGTGTTTTTCCAGGCGTTTGTGAGGTTTTGGCAAGGTCTTTATGATTCATCATGGCGTTGATCAACGAAGATTTTCCAACATTCGATCGGCCAATGAAAGCATATTCTGCTAATGTTGGCTCTGGACATTCCTGCCATTTGCCACTACTTTTTACGAATTCAGCTGTTTTTATGAGCATGATTGTATTAATTAAAAACCATTAAGATTTTTGAGTTCTTAATGGTTTGTTATTTTTTATTTACATTACTTTTTGTAACCAAGAATACAATATTTCATTGAAGTCTTTAGGTTTTTCCATCATCGCGGCGTGTCCACATTCATCAATCCAAAATAACTCTGAATTTGGGATGAATTTGTGCATGTCCTCAGCTACATCGGGAGGCGTTACATTGTCTTGTTTTCCCCAAATAAGACAAGTGGGACATGTGATTTTTGGAAGATCGTTTAACATATTATGTTTGATGGCGCTTCTGGCTAGCATAACCGTTTTTATGCCTTTCATGCGGTCGTTAACCACGTCAAAAACTTCATCTACCAATTCTTCTGTTGCAATCTTTGGATTGTAGAAAACCTCTTCGGTTTTTTTTCTAATATAATCTTTATCGCTTTTTCTTGGAAAACTATCTCCAAAAGTTCTTTCGTAAAGACCCGAACTTCCTGTAAGAACTAGGTTTTTAACCAAATCTGGACGCGCCAAAGTTAGGATAAGGCCAACATGACCACCCATGGAATTCCCAACAATAGTGACAGGTGTTGTTATTTTTTGGTCTTCAATAAATTTGATGACGTATTTTGCGATTGTTGTAAGATTCGTATTAAGAATCGGCAAATCGTATATCGGTAATTCAGGTACAAAAACTTGATAATCTCTTTCTGCGAAAAAGTTTACCGTGTCTTCAAAATTGCTAAGACCACCCATTAATCCGTGTAAAAGAATCATTGGATGACCGCTACCAGCTTCGATGTAATTGAATTTTTTATTTTTCTTTTTGAATATCATAGAGGTGCTTCGCAAATAAGCCTTGCAAAAATACAAATAAAAGATAAAATTTCCTTTTTATCGTGTCTTATTTCAAAAATATTAAAAAAGTTTAACTAAAATTTTGTTTCTTATCGTTTTGTTGTCGATTTTTCATTGGATTTATGAAAATGCTTGGGTTTATCATGGTTTAGGAATGTGATTTTGATAAAGTGTTTAAAATCAAACTTTTAAATATTGGTTTTTAAGCATCAAAAGTTATGAACATTAAGTAAAATTGTGGTAGAAAGTGGTAAAAAGTGGAAAAAAATTATATAAATTTGTCCCAAATGAATGATTTCATAGGCACATACGAATGTAAAATTGACGATAAAGGTCGCATCAAATTACCATCTTCTCTAGCAAAGCAGATGGAAGTCTTTGATGACCAGACGCTTGTTGTTAAACGTTCGGTGTTTAATAATTGTCTTGAGGTTTATCCTAAAAAGTCTTGGGATAAGGTGATGACAAAAATCAATTCATTGAATCGTTTTGTGAAAAAGAATGTCGAGTTCATAAGGGTTTTCACCGCAGGTGTTAAGGCTGTGGAACTGGATTCAAATTCGCGATTGCAAATTTCGAAAGATCTGATGGTGTTCGCAAATCTTAAAAAAGATATTGTGATAACAAGCGCAGGAGAAATGTTTGAGATTTGGGATAAAATCGATTACGAGGCAATTATTAATGCGGCAACGCTTGATTTTGCAAATTTAGCAGAGGAAGTAATGGGAAATATTAATAACGAAGATGTATCATAATCCTGTATTATTAAAAGATAGTGTTGACGCATTGGTCACAAATCCAGATGGAATCTATGTGGATTGCACATTTGGGGGTGGCGGGCATTCGCGTGAGATTTTGTTAAGATTCTCGTCAGAAGCTCGTTTGTTTTCTTTCGACCAAGATACGGATGCCTTAAAAAATGCGATTGATGATCCTCGATTCACTTTGATTAATCAAAATTTCAGATTCTTAGAGAATTCCTTATTAATATATGGTATTACTCAAGTGGATGGTATTTTGGCAGATTTGGGTGTTTCATCGCATCAGTTTGATGAGGCCGAAAGAGGTTTTTCCATCAGAAGTAATGCACCTTTGGATATGCGGATGAATGTTATGCAAGGCTTGGATGCAAAAAGAGTTATTAATGATTATGAAGAAGAAGCTTTAGCAGATATTTTTTATTACTACGGAGAATTGCGCGAAGCTCGAAAATTGGCGCGCGAAATTGTTCATAAACGTAAAAATAAAGTTATTGAAACAACGCAAGATCTTAAAGATGTCTTTAGTTATATGCCACCACATAAGAGCAACAAGTTTTTTGCGCAGTTATTCCAAGCGGTAAGAATTGAGGTTAATCAAGAGCTAGACGTATTAAAAGAAATGTTGGTGCAATCTTATCGAATTCTAAAACCTGGAGGAAGATTGGTGGTGATTTCTTACCATTCTTTAGAAGATCGTTTGGTAAAACGCTTTTTGAAAAACGGAATGTTCGAAGGAGAACCAGAGCGCGACATCTACGGTAATTACAAAAAATCTTTTGAGCTCGTAAAGACAAAAGCTATTGTTCCAGATGATGCTGAGATTGAAGAAAACTCTCGTGCTAGAAGCGCAAAAATGAGAATAGGAAGCAAAATATAATCGAATAAATAAAAACACAAATTGGCAAAAAAAATCCTTAATCGACCTAAGAAAAAACTAACTCTGATAGATATTATCAAGGGGAATTTTCTTAATCGCGACGAAGTTAAGGTACATTACAGATATTTTTTGATGGTGTTCGGATTATTAATGGTGATGATATACAGCAACCACTTGGTAGGTAAAAAAATCGAACGCGTTAACGAATTAAAAGAAGAAACCGAAGAATATAAATCGAGAAATGCCTACGCGCAAAGTCGATTGATAAAGATAAAATTAGAATCGGAGTTGGGGAAAGAGATGCTTGGCGACTCGTTGATGACTTTGGAAAGTCACCCTATGAAACTCCTTATAAAACTAGATAGTACGGATGTCAAAACAAAGCACTGATTTCGAAAAAGAGCGTTCCAAAGCACTGAGATGGGGCTACCTTTTTGCATTGGTAGCTTTTGGTCTCTTTACTATATTTTTGGGAAGGATTTTGATTTTGCAAAATACCAATGTTGAGGAATTTCAGAACAATTACATCAACAAAAATTACCGCGAGGCAACCCTGAAAGCAGCGCGCGGAAATCTTTATGCTTCGGATGGTTCTATTTTGGCAACTACGGTGATGCGTTATGATATTTATTTGGATTTCAAAACGATGCGCGATACAATTTATCAAAATAATATCAGCGATTTAACCGATTCTTTAAGTTTAATGTTTGACAAGCCGAGAAGCTATTTTCGCGCAAAATTTGATGAACAAAAGAAAAAGAAAAATCAATATTATGCATTAGTAAAAGGCCTTGATTTTGATGAATATGATAGAATCCGAAAATTCCCAATTTTTGATAGAGGAAAAAACAGAGGTGGTTTTATTGTTGATAGAAATTATAAAAGGGAACTCGCAACGACCCAAATTGGGGCGGGAACCATCGGAGCAGATAACGAAAACGGAAAATCAGGATTAGAAGGCGCTTTTAGCAAATATTTGACAGGGACAGATGGGAAGCGTCTTGAACAAAAAATTAACTCATCTCAGTGGAAGCCAATTGATTATTGGAAAGTTCAGGAGCCTGTTGATGGCGAAGACGTATACACGACTTTAGATTTAAGAATTCAAGATATTGCGCACACAGCTTTAGAAAATCAGTTGATTAATTTTGATGCGGATCATGGTTGTGTTGTCGTTATGGAAACAGAAACCGGAAAGGTTCGCGCGATGGTTAACCTTCGAAGAACCGACCCAGGTATTTATGTTGATGCTTACAATTTTGCTGTTAAAGATGCGCAAGAGCCAGGATCTATTATCAAAACAATGTCAATTTTGGCGGCAATGGACGATGGTTTTGTAGATGAAAATACGAAAGTTAATATCGGAAATGGCAACTGGAATTATGCAGGACAATTAATTACAGATGGCCATGGCGGCGGCACTTACGACGTGAGTGATGTTTTGGCGAAATCGAGCAATGTGGGTGCTGCTAAGATTATTACACAACATTATGCAGACAAACCCGAGGTTTTCCTAGACCACTGGAGACGTTGGAAAATGTTTGATAAAATGGACATTGAGTTGCCGGGTATTGCCAAACCTTCTATCCAAACACCAAAAAGTAAACGCTGGAACAAAGCGACTTTGGCTTCTTTAGCATATGGCTATTCTTCTAGTTTTAGTTTGTTACAATTGACGACTTTTTACAATGGCGTTGCTAATCATGGGAAAATGGTAAAACCACTTTTTATTGATAAAGTCATGAAAGATGGAAAGGTTTTGTACAATGCAAAACCAGAAGTGTTGGTGAACAAAATGGCATCGGACAAAGCTATCAAAATGATGACAGATGCTTTGACAAAAGCCGTAGAAAAAGGTACC
Organism: Soonwooa purpurea; assembly: GCF_053891095.1. Classification (NCBI taxonomy): domain Bacteria; kingdom Pseudomonadati; phylum Bacteroidota; class Flavobacteriia; order Flavobacteriales; family Weeksellaceae; genus Soonwooa; species Soonwooa purpurea. Next base: position 22,903 of record NZ_JBSSMA010000017.1, on the reverse strand, counting down.
GCGAAAAGTATTTATACACCAAATCTTAAAATTGCTGGCAAAACAGGAACGGCCAGATTCGAATATTGGAAACCTGGTCCAAGAAAATACCAAGCGTCATTTGCTGGATTTTATCCTTCAGATAATCCGAAATATACTTGTATCGTAATGATTAATCAGCCAGATACTTCAAAAGGATTTTATGGTGGATCGGTTTCGGCGCCAGTGTTTAAAGAGATTGCTGGAAAAACTTTCCTTAAAACACCTTTGAACATTGAAAAGGAAATGCTAGTAGAACATCCAGTAAAATTGGATAAAATGATTGAACCCAACCGTAAGTTAAAAGTTGAAAATCGCGTGATGCCAAATGTTGTTGGGATGATTGGCAAAAGCACTATTCCGCAGTTAGAGAATTTAGGTTATCGCGTGGACTTCAAAGGGGTTGGGAAAATCATGGAGCAATTTCCTTCTGCAGGAGCTACGATTGGAAAAAATCAAAAAATATATCTGACTTTACAGAAATAATTGGTGAAAATGAATTTAGAGAAATTATTAGCAAACATTCCAGTTTTAAAAACCAAAGGCTCTTTGGATAAAGAGATTTCTATGCTTGCTTTCGATAGTAGAAAAGTTGTCGAAAATTCGCTGTATGTTGCGATAAAAGGTGTGCTTGCAGATGGACATTCATTTATCAATTCAGCAATTGAAAAAGGCGCAAAAGCTATTGTTTGCGAAACCTTACCAGAAATTTCACAAAACGATGTGACTTATATTTTGGTGGAAAACTCATCAAAAGCATTAGGACATTTAGCTTCTAATTTCTATGATAACCCATCCCAAAAGCTAAACTTAGTAGGTGTTACAGGAACCAATGGAAAAACCACTGTAACGACTTTGTTATTTGATATTTTTAAAAATTTAGGATACCAGTCTGCGCTTATTTCTACGGTGGAATATCGTATTGCCGATGAGGTTATCCCAAGCACACATACCACACCAGATGTCATTCGTCTTAACGAAATGTTGGCAAAAGCAGTCGAAGAAGGCTGCGAATATGCCTTCATGGAAGTGAGTTCTCACGGAATTGTACAAGATCGCATCGAAGGATTACACTTCAAAGTTGCAGGTTTTACGAATATCACAAGAGATCATTTGGATTACCATAAAACATTTGATAATTATTTAGCAGCGAAGAAACGTTTCTTTGATGAGTTAGAAGCTTCCGCTGTCGCAATAACCAACGCGGATGATAAGAATGGCAATGTCATGTTGCAAAATACCAAAGCGAGCAGAAAGTCATTTGCGATGAAGACGATGTCGGATTTCCATGGAAAGCTTTTGGAAGTTGACTTCAACGGGATGTTGCTGAATTTTAATGGTAAAGAATTTTGGACGACTTTAACAGGGAAGTTCAATGTTTATAATTTGTTGTTGGCTTATGGCATCGCCATGGAATTGGGCATGAAAGAAAACGAAATTTTACAAGCGATTTCAAAACTTCACCGTGTTAATGGGCGTTTCGAAACTCTTAAATCAGACAGTGGAATTTTTTTCGTCGTAGATTATGCACATACGCCAGATGCTTTAGAAAATATTCTGGACAGCATCAACGAGATACGCACAAAAAATGAAAGATTGATTTGTGTGTTCGGTTGTGGTGGCGACAGAGATCATGGCAAACGCCCGCAAATGGGAAAAATAGCTTCTCAGAAAGCAACTGTGGCAATTATCACCTCGGATAATCCAAGAACAGAAGACCCTACCGCAATTATTAAAGAAATAGAAACCGGCGTGGAACCGCAAAATTTTAATAAATATATTTCGATTCCGGATCGTAAAGAAGCTATTAAAATGGCGATAAAATTTGCTGAACCTAAAGACATTGTCTTGGTTGCAGGAAAAGGACACGAAACTTATCAGGAGATTAACGGTGTCAAACATCATTTTGATGATAAGGAAGTCATTAGAGAATTGTTAAACTTAATGGGGAAATAAACCTTTATAACCAAAGATTATAAAAGAAAATGTTATACTACCTAAACGAATATCTTATTAGCCACGGAATTCATGTTCCAGGGATGAATCTTTTTCGATACATTTCGTTTCGAGCTGCAATGGCGGTGTTGTTTTCATTGATTATTGCCTTAGCTTACGGTAAGAAAATCATCAATTATCTTCGTCAAAAACAGATGGGAGAATTGGTGAGAGATCTCGGTTTGGCTGGGCAAAAACAAAAAGAAGGAACGCCAACAATGGGAGGTATCATCATTATTGTGGCGACCATTATTCCGGTTCTTTTGTTTACAAAAATCACCAATGTCTATATTGTTTTGTTAATCATTTCTGTGTTTTGGATGGGCGCTATTGGCTTTTTGGATGATTATTTAAAGAAAATTAAAAAAAATAAAGACGGCCTGAAAGGCAGATTCAAAGTTATTGGACAGGTTGGCTTGGGACTTATTGTAGGGGTGACGATGTATTTCCATCCAGACATCGAGGTCAAAAGAAAATATTCTGATGCCAAAGTTGTCAACCGTAACAATGTCGAAAAGAATTTTATGCCAGAAGAAAGAATCCCTGTTTCGACAGTGCCTTTCACGAAAAATAATGAGTTTGATTATAGTGGACTTTTATTCTGGATGAGTCCAGATGAAGCACACGAATGGTCTTGGGTTGTTTTTATCCCCATTGTTATTTTTATTGTAACGGCTGTATCCAACGGAGCTAACATTACTGATGGTATCGATGGGCTCGCCGCCGGAACCAGCGTCGTCATATTGCTGACACTCGCGTTTTTTGCATATCTGTCGGGTAACATTATTTTTGCGGATTACCTCAATATTATGTTTTTACCCAATATGGGAGAGACAACCATTTTTGCCCTCGCTTTGGTTGGAGCAGTTATCGGATTTTTCTGGTACAATACTTATCCAGCGCAAGTTTTTATGGGGGATACCGGAAGTTTGATGTTAGGTGGGGTGATTGCCGTTTTAGCAATTATTTTAAGAAAAGAATTATTAATTCCTGTATTGTGTGGCGTTTTCTTGGTGGAAAACCTTTCTGTAATGTTGCAGGTGATTGTTTTTAAATATAGAAAACGAAAATACGGATTAGAATATGCACAAAATAACCGGCTCTTTTTGATGTCGCCTTTGCACCATCATTATCAGAAGAAAGGTTATCATGAAAGCAAAATCGTAAACCGTGCCATTATTTTGGGAATGTTATTGGCGATTATTTGTTTGATAACATTAAAAATTAGATAAGTTAAAATACAAAGATTAAGAAGTTTTTAAATTTCAAAATCTCATAATGATATAACAGATGAAAGTAGTTATTCTAGGTGGTGGAGAAAGTGGCGTGGGTGCCGCTTATTTAGCAAAGAAAAAAGGCTTCGAGGTTTTCGTATCCGATATGGGAGAAATCCGTGACAACTACAAAAAAGAATTGCAAGATCTAGGTGTCGATTTTGAGGAAAGACAACATTCTGAAGACCGTATTTTGTCAGCAGATTGGGTTATAAAAAGTCCTGGAATTCCTAAGAAAGCCGACATCGTTCTTAAAATTAAAAATAAAAACATCAGACTATCTTCCGAGATAGAATTCGCTTCCGAGTTTACAGATGCCAAAATTATAGCTATCACAGGAAGCAATGGTAAAACGACCACCACGTCGTTGATTTATTATATTCTTAAAGAAGACGGTTTCAATGTTGGTTTGGGTGGAAATATCGGCAAAAGCTTTGCAAAGCAAGTTGCAGAAGATAATTTCGATTATTATGTTTTGGAAGTTAGCAGCTTTCAGCTAGATGACATACAAACTTTCAGACCTTATATTTCATTGTTGTTGAATTTGTCAAAAGATCATTTGGATCAATACAATTACAATTACGAAGAATATGCTTTAGCAAAGTTTAGAATTACAGAAAATCAAAATGAACAAAATTTTTTCATCTACAATAAAGATGACGAAATGAGCCAAAGGATTCTGGACAAACTGGATCTTAAAGTGAAAAAAGTACCCTTCTCTATGACCGAAAGTTTAGATTATGGTGCTTATGCTACGGATAATGATATTTCTGTGAATACTAATGAGCATTTCGAAATGAAAATCGATGAGCTTTCACTTTTAGGAAAACATAATGTTGCCAACAGTCTGGCAGCAAGTATTGCGAGTAAATTATTGAATATCAGTAATGAAAGTATTCGCAATTCGCTGATGACTTTCCAAGCTGTGGAGCATCGTCTGGAAAATGTTGCGGATATCCAAGGTGTACGATACATCAATGACAGCAAAGCAACCAATGTCAACGCCACCTACTTCGCTCTAGAAAGTATGAAGCAACCAACGATTTGGATTGTGGGTGGAAAAGACAAAGGCAACGATTACACCGAGATTGAAGAACTCGTGAAAAAGAAAGTGAAAGCGATAGTTTGCCTTGGTGTTGATAATCAAAAAATTATCGATTTCTTTAAAAATGATAAAGAGCAGATCTACGAGACTTCAAGTATGGAGGATGCGGTAAAGGTTTGTTCACAGCTGGCCGAGGAAGGCGATACGGTACTTTTGTCGCCTTGTTGTGCAAGTTTTGATTTGTTCAACGGTTATGAAGATCGTGGCAATCAGTTTAAACAAGAAGTTTTAAAATTAGAGAAATAAAAAGAAGCAGATAACAGAAGATGGAAAACCAAACGACAGATAATAAATTCGAGCTACTGAAGGGCGATAAAGTTCTTTGGATGGTTATCATTTTGATATCCTTTCTGTCGATATTTCCTGTATATTCGGCAAGTTCCAACTTGGAGTATATTGCTAACAACGGTACCACGACGAGCCATATTTTGAAACACATGATTTTCTTAGTCATAGGTCTCGGAATTATGCGAGGTATTGGCGCTATCAAATATGAGTATATTGGAAAGCTAAGTTCCATATTGCTAGGTGTAACAGTTATTTTGTTATGCATTACGATGTTTACGGGGCAGACGATTGACGGTGCTAGTGCTTCGCGTTGGTTAAAAATCCCTGGAACTCCGATTTCGTTCCAGCCGTCGTCTTTTGCTTATTTAATGTTAATCATCTACTTGTGCCGTTATTTAACAAAGAAAATATCAAGAGAAAGGCTGCCTATAGAAAATGTAATTTATATTTTCGGACCTATTTTGTTGGTGTTTCTCTTGGTTGCAAAAGACAATGGCTCTACAGGTTTGATGATTTTGATGGTGTCCATTGGTGTATTAGTTTTTGGACAATTACATTGGAAATACATTGCAGGATTTATTTCAACTTCGGTCATTTTAGTTGTAATGTTCCTATTGGTTGCGCTTAATACAAGTATGATTAATAACAACCGTGTACATACTTGGATGAGTCGCGTAGAAACATTTACCAATGCTAAAAAAGATGCCGACGTTGAAGACGAAGCGGTAAAAGCTAAAAACTACCAAGTCATGCAGGCTAAAGCGGCCATTGTACATGGAGGTTTTTATGGTATCGGCCCAGGAAAAAGTGCGCTGAAGCAGACACTTCCACAGTCGGTATCGGATTTTATTTTTGCCATTATAGTAGAAGAATATGGCTGGCTCGGCGCTTTGGTGCTCATCAGCCTGTACATGATTATGATAATTAGGATTGTGATGATTGCTAGTAAAATGCCAGCATTCTTTGGGTCCTTACTCGTCCTCGCAATTGGGCTTATGATTTTTGTGCAATTAGCTGTTAATATTGCCGTTGCAGTTAATCTAATTCCGGTTACAGGACAGCCTTTGCCACTCATCAGTTACGGAGGTACGTCGATGTTGGTAACATACATTCAGTTAGGAATTATTCTTAGCATCAGCTCAAGAATTCAGGTATATGATGAGGAAGGATTAGGAAAAAAACAAACAATAGAAGAAATTAATGACATCGCCTAGAGTATTATTAAGCGGCGGGGGCACTGGAGGACACATCTTCCCAGCAATTGCCATAGCACAGGAAATCCAAAAACGATATCCTGATGCTCAGTTTTTGTTCATAGGAGCAGAAAACAAAATGGAGATGGAGAAAGTGCCTCAGGCAGGTTTTGATATTATAGGATTAAACATCGCTGGAATAGACAGAGGTAATTTGTTAGCCAATTTAAAATTACCGTTCAAGTTAATATCAAGTCTTAACAAAGCGAAAAAAATTATTAGAGATTTTAAACCTGATCTTGCAATTGGTACCGGCGGTTTTGCAAGTGGTCCTGCCTTGTGGGCGGCGGCTAGACAAGGCGTTCCGACTTTTATACAGGAGCAAAATGCCTATCCTGGTGTGACCAATAAGTTACTGAGCAAAAAGGCAAAAGCGGTTTTTACAGCTTATCCAAACATGGAAAAAGATTTTCCGAAAACGAAAGTTATTTTTTCTGGAAACCCCATCAGGCAAACGATAGTTTCAAATTTAATAGATTCTAAAATTGCAAAAGAACAAATGGGTCTCAACCCAGATCAACTTTGTATTTTATCGGTTGGAGGATCTTTAGGATCAAGAACTTTAAATAATGGCTGGAAAGATAATCTTGAAAATTTTGCAAAAGAAAATTTGCAGCTTATCTGGCAAACAGGAAAATTGGATTTTGAAACTTTAAATAAAGATTCTCAAATCTCAGATTTAAAAAATCAAATTCAGTTGAAAGAATTTGTTTACGATATGCCATTGGCGTATTCGGCAGCGGATGTTATTGTGTCGAGAGCGGGCGCTATTGCGATTTCAGAATTGTCGGTAGCCGGGAAACCCGTATTATTGGTGCCTTTCCCATTTGCGGCAGAAGATCATCAAACCAAAAACGCCCTTAATTTGGTGCAACAAAATGCAGCCAAAATGGTGAAAGACTCCGAAATGAAAAATCTGTTTTGGTCAACACTGATGGCTGTTTGCAAAGACGAGCAACTAAGAACAGACATGTCAAACAATATCAAAAGTTTTGCAAAACCAAATGCAACAGTCGAGATTGTAGACGAAATTTTAAAAACGATAAATAAATAGTCTTCGGACAAAATATAAAATGAATTATCTAAATACATTCAAACATTTTTATTTCATCGGTATCGGAGGTATTGGGATGAGCGCTTTGGCGAGATATTTCCATGCTTCTGGCAGAGAGGTTTTGGGTTACGATAAAACCAATACCAAATTGACGACACAACTAATGACAGAAGGTATTGACATTAGTTTTGAAGATAACATCGATGACAGAATTAAACAATTGTCTAGTCAAGATACATTGGTGATTTACACGCCCGCAATTAAAACTTTGGGAATTTTAGATTATTTCAAAGAAAACGGATTCACGATTCATAAACGTGCAAAAGTTTTAGGTCTGGTAACCGAAGATACTCAATGTATCGCCGTTGCAGGGACACATGGTAAGACCACGACATCAACTCTAATTTCGCATTTGTGTAAAGAAGCCGATTTGCCCTTTTCTGCTTTTCTAGGTGGAATTTCAGAAAACTTTAAATCCAATTTTCTGTATAACGGTAATGAATTGTCTGTTGTAGAAGCGGATGAATATGATAGAAGCTTCCTCAACCTTTCCCCAGATTGGGCGGTGGTAACGTCCATGGATGCTGACCATTTGGATATTTACGGAGATCGTAATCATATCGAAGAAGGCTTCCGCGAGTTTGCCGCTTTGGTGCCAGAAGACCAACAGATTTTTGCGAGAAAAGGATTGGATATTGGTCGTCCGCATGTAACCTATGCAGTCAATGAAGAGGCCGATTACTATTCGGATAATTTGCGAATGGATCAAGACAAAATTTATTTTGATTTCCATACGCCGACAGAAACGATTGCAGATTTTGTTTGGGAAATTCCAGGTATTCACAATGTTGAAAACGCGACAGTGTCGCTAGCGATTTTGAGCAAAATGGGCGTTTCTTTCGATGTTTTGAAAAACGCAATAGCCGATTTTAAAGGCATCAAAAGACGTTATACCAAACATATTTTTGACAACGGAAAAATCTATATCGACGACTACGCGCACCATCCAACGGAGCTGAATGCCGTAATTGGTTCTATTAAAACCTTTTACCCCAACAAAAAATTATTGATTGCTTTCCAACCGCATTTGTTCAGCAGAACAAGAGATTTTGCTGATGATTTTGCGAAAAGTTTGGCGAATGGTGACGATCTTTTGCTGTTAGAGATTTATCCAGCACGCGAACTTCAGGAGAATTATCCCGGTGTGACGTCTTCTTGGTTGGCAGAAAAAGTAGATACATATAACAAAGAAGTGGTGAGCCTTGCTGAAAGTTTTGACAAAATTAAAGAAAGAGATTTCGATATTTTATTGACCGTGGGTGCTGGAAATATCGACACTTTGTACGATCCAATTATGGAATGGATTAATAATGTAAAAGTGTAATTTTTTACATGCATTAAGCTAAATAGAATGAAGAATAAATACAGAATATTAAAAATTTTAGTAACCGTAGGAATACTGGTTTTTCTGCTGAGTTTCTCTTTGAAACGTTTCAGTGAAAAATCTGTGTCTGAGTCTAAAATTAAGCTGAATAACGAGGCGACTTCTGTATATTTTATTTCAGAAAATGAAGTTTCGGATTTAATCAAAAAATACAATCCAGAAAATAAAATAGGAACATTGGACATCCCAAAACTTGAGGAAAAACTTAACAAAAACGATTTTGTAGATAGCGCCAATGTTTATTTGGATCTTAATGGTACTTTGAATGTTGATGTTAAACAAAGGGTTCCTGTGTTTAGATTGCAGAAAGAAGGACGAGATTTTTACGTAGATGCTAAAGGTGTAGAGTTTCCTATTTCAAGAAATTATTCCTATCCGTGTTTGTTGGTTTCAGGGAACGTGAAAAATGAAGAATACGCCGCGTTGAGCAATCTTGTAGAAAAGATCAACAAAGATGATTTTAGTAAAAAATATTTTATAGGAATTTCAAAATACGATGGCGATTACAGTCTTTTGACCAGCGAAGGTCATTATAAAGTTGAGATTGGCGATCTTAACAATATCGATTTTAAAGTAAAGGGCTTCAAAACTTTTGTTGAAAAATATTTGGTGTATCAGAACCCAGAAAAATACAAAAGAATTTCTGTGAAATACAATAATCAGATTGTAGCAACACTCAATCCTTATTTTAAAGAAAATGATAGTGTTCTTAAAGCACAAGAAAAAGCTTTGGAAAAACCTTTGGCAAGATTAGAAAAAAAAGAAGAAGTCGCGAAGCCTGAAGCCAAACCAAAGGCAACAGTTGCAAAGCCAAAAAAAGAACCTAAAAAAGAAGAAAAACAAAAAACACAACAAAAAGCTTCTCCTAAAAAAGAAGAACCTAAGAAAAAAGCAAAAGTAATAGTAGAATAAAAAAATCAAATCGAGCATAAAAAATGGAAAATCACGAGTATTCAGTAGGTCTGGACATTGGGACAACTAAGATTGTCGCCATTGTTGGCAGACGCAACGACCGAGGAAAGATTGAGATCCTCGGCGTAGGAAAAGCAAAAAGTCTCGGCGTTCACAAAGGGATTGTTAACAACATTGCACAGACGATAGGCTCTATCAAAGCCGCGATACAAAAGGCGGAGACCAGCTCTGGTGTTTCTATTAGGAAAGTTACAGTTGGCATTGCTGGAAAACATATCCGTTCTTTACAACATTCGGATTATATCATGCGAGAACATCCGGATAAGTACATTACAGACGATGATATCGAAGCACTTAAGGATCAAGTTCGTAAGTTGGTTATGCTTCCAGGTGAAGAAATCATTCATGTTCTTCCACAAGAATACAAAGTCGATTCTGAAGGAGAAATCCAAGAGCCAATCGGTATGCATGGCAAACGTTTAGAAGCTAACTTCCATGTGGTAGTCGGCCAGATGGGCTCTATTCGTAATATTGTAAGATGTGTTCGCGAAGCTGGTCTAGAGATGGAGGCATTAACTTTAGAACCTTTGGCATCTTCGGAAGCTGTTCTTACCAAAGAAGAAAAAGAAGCGGGTGTTGCGATTGTTGACATCGGTGGTGGTACTACAGACATCGCGATTTTTAAAGATAATATTATCCGCCACACTTGTGTTATCCCTTACGGAGGTGGTATTATTACAGACGATATCAAAGAAGGATGTTCTATCATCGAAAAACATGCAGAGCAATTAAAGGTTAAATTCGGTTCTGCCGTTCCAGAATTAGAAAAAGATAGCACCTATGTAACCATTCCTGGTTTGCATGGGCGTCCAGATAAAGAAATTTCACTGAAAGTTTTGGCGCAGATTGTTAATGCTCGCGTTGAAGAAATTTTAGAAATGGTTAATACCGAACTAAAAGCTTACGGTGCATTCGAACAGAAAAAGAAATTGATTGCCGGTATTGTCTTAACAGGTGGCGGGTCCAACCTAAAACACCTGAGACAATTAGCAAATTATATCACAGGTTTTGATTCCAGAATTGGTTTTTCTAACGAGTATGTTAGCAATGATAAAAATCAACAACTAAAAGGTCCAGAATATGCAACCTCAATAGGATTGTTGATGGAAAGTCTTAAAATTCGTGATAAAAAATCATCGAATGAAGAGGTGGAAGAAGTGGTTGCAACAGTCAAGGTTGACGAGACAACAGTCGAAGTACCAATCCAAAATATGGAACTGCCAGCTGTAGAAAAAATCGAAAAACCTAAGCAAAAATCTAACGAAGGAAAACAAACTTTCGGGCAATCGATTTTAGAAAAAGTTAAAAAATTCTTTGAAGAAGTAGAATAAATTAGGAGCTTAATTTTATTTTTAAATAATCAAGCGGAACATTATAAAAATTATAACAATGGAAAATATAAATAACAACCAAGGATTTTCATTTGACCTGCCAAAAGGCAACTCCTCGATCATCAAAGTTATTGGTGTTGGAGGCGGAGGTAACAACGCTCTGAAGCACATGTACGAGAAAGGTATTTTGGGCGTAGACTTCGTTATTTGCAATACAGATTCGCAAACTCTCGATAATAACCCAGTGGCTAACAAAGTACAGTTAGGGACTTCTACAACCGAAGGATTGGGTGCTGGAGCGGATCCAGAAGTTGGCGAAAAAGCAGCTATCGAAAGTATCGACGACATCAAAGCTGCAATGGGACAAAATACCAAAATGGTCTTTATTACAGCGGGTATGGGTGGCGGTACTGGTACAGGTGCGGCGCCAGTTATTGCAAAAGTTGCAAAAGAAATGGGAATTCTTACCGTAGGTATTGTGACGGTGCCTTTTAGTTTTGAAGGTAGAAGAAGACTTGATCAGGCAGAACAAGGTTTAGAAAAACTTAGAAATAACGTTGACTCGTTGATTGTTATTAATAATGATAAATTAAGACAACAGTTCGGGAACTTAGGATTCAAAACAGGATTTTTAAAAGCCGATGAAGTTTTGACCAACGCTGCAAAAGGTATGGCAGAAGTTATTACAGGTTATTTCGATATCAATATCGACTTCCGTGATGCGAAATCTGTCCTTCAGAATTCAGGAACTGCATTGATGTCAACAGGCGCGGCACAAGGCGAAAATAGAGCAGAAGAAGCGGTTAAAAAAGCTTTGGATTCTCCGTTATTAAATGACAACAAAATCACTGGGGCCAAAGACGTTTTACTATTGATTCGTTCTGGAAACGAAGAAGCAACAATGGACGAAATCGGACTTATCAACGATTATATCCAGAGAGAAGCCGGCAACACAGCAGAGATTATCTTCGGGGTTGGGTCGGATGAAGAATTGGGCGAGAGCATCAGCGTATTGGTTATCGCAACAGGTTTTTCTAATGAAAACATCAAACACTCTGGCACAACAGAAACCATCAAATATAACCTTCTTGAAGATCGAGAATCTTCTTTGCCAAAACGCACAGATTCGCCTTTCAAAACAAGAGCTGAAAAAGATGCAGAAGATGGCGTTAGCACAGGACGCAACGTATTCCGCCTAGAAGATGATGAGGATTTTTCAACTCCCAATTTTCCAACTAATACTTTCGCCGGAACTGCTGTAGAAGAAGTTCCTCAGGAAGTTAAGTTTTTCGAAAAAGAAGAATCCGAAAGCTTCAACCAAAATTGGGAGCAATCAGAAGCACCTCAGGATTTTAACCTTTTCAACTATGACGAGGAGGAAGAGTTTAGTCCTATCGAGGATTTAGAAGCGGAAGCTTTTACTTTTGAGATCGAAAATAAAATTAATAATCAACACAGTATCCAAGTTAATAGCGAAGAAAAACCAGTTGAAATTAATTTTGTAATTAATGAGCCGATTCAGAATGAAGAGATGTTTGTACATCAAGAAGAAGAAGCGGAGCCAATCATTAATAAAGTTGAAAAAGTTGAAGTTGTACAAGAGATAGTAGCAATTGAGGAAGAGCTCAAAATAGAAGTTCCTCAACCAGAAATGCTCTACAATTTTGAAGAACCAAAAGCTGCCGAAAAACCAGTTGTGGAAGAGCAGGAAGATGAATTCACTTTCATCAACAAAACAGCAGAATCGAATAAAATTTTGGAGAGAAGAAACAAACTGAAAGAGTTTAATTCTCGTTACCAAAAATTTGACTATGCTGAAGAGTTTGAGAGCATTCCGGCATTCAAAAGAAAAAATATTGATATCGATGGCAACAATGCCTCCGATAACAGTATCAACAATTTTTTGAGCGATAACAATGGGAGAGTACAGCTTCGTGAAAACAAATTTTTGAATAAAGACGTTGACTAATTTCATAACAATGAGTTTAGAACAAAAAATAACAGACGCGATGAAAACTGCGATGAAAGAGAAAGACAGAGTTGCTCTGGATTCTTTACGCGCAGTGAAAGCACAGATTCTTTTGCTAAAAACAGAGCACAAAGGTGCAGATGTTTCCCAAGAACAAGAAATTGCAATTTTGCAAAGAATGATCAAACAAAGAAAAGATTCTTATGATCAATTTTCAGCGCAAAATCGTATGGACCTAGCAGAAGTAGAAGCACAACAATCCAAAGTGATTGAGAAGTTTTTACCAGAACAGCTTTCCGAAGAAGAATTGGAAACTGAAATCAAGCGTATTATCGCTACAACAGGTGCCGAAGGTGCCAAAGACTTAGGAAAAGTAATGGGTGTTGCATCCAAAGAGCTAGCCGGAAAGTCAGATGGGAAAAGCATCTCGACTATGGCTAAAAAATTACTTTCCTAAAAAGCCTTGTTGGTTTATTGGTAATTAACAGAATTATCAACCAACAATTAAAATAAGGATATCCAAATTTTGCATATCGATTTGATTAATGGAACCCAATTCTAAATCTTAGAATTGGGTTTTTTACGCCATTTTGTCGCAATAGATTTTTGGCATTATTTTGATAACCTAAGTCAATATTAAAATTCGATATTAATCAATATCTTTGTTAAACTAAAATATAAATATTATGTATCCAGCAGATTTAGTAATGCCAATGAAGGCAGAGCTTACCGATAAAGGTTTTGAAGATTTAACAACACCAGAACAAGTTGACCAAGCGCTTAAGCAGTCGGGGACAACATTATTAATGATTAATTCTGTTTGTGGTTGTGCAGCAGGAGCAGCAAGACCAGGAGCAGTTTATTCTTTAACAGGTGACAAAAAGCCCGATCATTTGGTAACTGCTTTTGCAGGTTTCGATACAGAAGCTGTTGCAGAAGCTAGAAAATTGTTAGCACCATTTCCACCATCGTCACCATGCATCGCATTGTTTAAAGACGGAGAACTGGTACACATGTTAGAGCGTCACCATATCGAAGGTAATCCAGCAGGAGCAATTGCTGCTAACTTGCAAGCTGCTTATAACGAATATTGTTAAGAATAAAAGCTATAGTAACATAAAAAAGCTTCCAAATTTTGGAAGCTTTTATTGTGAATAAATTTAGATATTCATTAATTCTTTGGCTTGGGAAATAGCTGCTTGCGTTACAGTACTTCCAGAAAGTAGTTGTGCAATTTCATGCAGACGTTCGTCATCGCTAAGTGGTATGATGTTAGAACGCGTCAATCCGTCAACATCCATTTTGGTGACTTTATAATGGTGGTCGGCTTTTGCTGCTACTTGTGCAAGGTGTGTTATGACAATTAGTTGCATATTTTTACCCATATCGTACATTACTTTTCCAATTTCTTCCGCAATACGTCCAGAAACACCCGTATCAATTTCATCAAGAATTAAAGTTGGTAAATTGCTATGTTCTGCCAGGACTTTCTTAATGGCTAACATCACGCGAGAACGTTCTCCACCAGAAATGGCCGTATGGATAGGCTTCATAGGAAAACCAGAGTTGGCTTGGAAAAGGATTTGGATATGTTCCTTTCCGAAAACATTATATTGGGAAGATTCAGTTAATTCGATGCCGATTTTCGCCTTTTCCAGACCTAATTGTTTTAATAAAGTTTCGATTTGTCCAACCAAATTCGGGGTGCCTTTTTCCCGCAGTTTCGAAAGTTCTTTAGCTTCTTTTTCTAAAGTTTTTTCGAGTTTTAAAATCTTGGATTCTATTTCTGCGATTTCTTCCTCCAAATGCTGAAAACCCGATTGCTCTTTTTCCAATTGGTTTCGGACTCCTACCAAAGCTTCGACCTCTGTAACCTGATGTTTTAGAAATAAAGCGTTTATCAGATTGGTTTGTTGTAGCATTTCTGACAAAGCTGCAGGATCTATTTCAACTTTTTCAAGCTCTGATTCTAAGTCTTGAAGAATATCTTTAATTTCAAAATAAGATTCGTCAAAACGTTTTTGTAGTTCTTCAAACTTTGGTGAAACATCGCTTATTTTTTGAAGTTTTTGTTTCGCTTCCAAAAAATGTGAAAGTACACCAAGTTCTTCCTGATAGAACTTCTGGATGATTTGACCTAAATTTTCCGATATAAATTCTGCATTTTCTTGCAGGCTTAATTCATCTTGAAGTTGTTTAAAATCAATTTGATCCAACTGCAATTCATTCAGCTCATTGAGTAAGAAATTTTTATAATCTGCCTCTTTGTGTGCCTCAGCAAATTGCTGTTTCAGCGTTTGAAGTTGACGTTTTAATGCTTGATATTGACTGAAATTTGATTGATAAATTTCTAGCTCTTTTTGATTCTTTGATACCGAATCTAATATTTGAAACTGATAATCTTCGGTAAATAATTGCGACGTTTCGAACTGAGAATGGATGTCAATAAGTTTCGAAGATAAGTCTTTCAAAATATCCAACGTTACAGGAACGTCGTTGACAAAAGCGCGTGATTTTCCACTTGCCAAAATCTCACGACGAATAATGGTGTCAACATCGAAGTCCAAATCTTGTTCATCAAAAAAGCTTTTAAAATCTTCCTTAATGCTGAAATGTGCTTCTACAAGACATTTTTTGTCGGTGTTGCTAATGGATTTTAGATCGGCGCGTTCGCCCATAATAAGGCGCAAAGCACCCAGTATAATAGATTTTCCCGCACCAGTTTCTCCTGTTATGACTTCCATTGCTTTGTGAAGCTGGATGTCAAGATGGTCAATCAGCGCAAAATTCTGAATTATAATTCTTGAAAGCATAAAATAATTTTCGTCTGTAAACGCTTATTTCCACTTATTCCATTTTGTGTCAATTTCATTTGGTGCGAACATCGACATCAATTGTTTTAGATCATTCATATTGACAGAGCCGTTGTTGTTGCTGTCAAAAATGCTGAATATTTCGTTTTTCTTGGTATCGATAAAAAGGTTGAAAGCAGGATTCATTTGGAAGTTGTTTTCATAAACTTTCAACGTCAGCAACGCATCAGCAATATTCTTCTTAGCGGGCGTTTGGTCGGTTTTAGCCAAATTATCAAGACCAATTCTGTGATAGGTATAGAATGCATTTCTCAAAGTAGAGTTGTTCTCGTTTTGGATGGCATCAATCAATGCGCCACGAGATCTAAGACCTTCAACTTGCGACCAACCTGCATAGTTGTTATTCATCGAGTTTTGGGAGATTTTCAAAGCTTTATCAAACCATGGCTGACCGCCTTTTACTTTAAAACTATCACTATCATAACCCAAAATTACATACACATAAAAACTTACTACGTCAATTAAATTTTTCCCAGAAAACTGTCTTTCATTGAACACCAGGTTTTCGTTTTCGTTATATTCAAACCCGAAATTGGTATCATTAAAGTTAATAAGCGGTGAGTCGTATTGTGAGTTAAAAATAGGGCGTGTCGCTTGTACAACGATACTTCCTTTAAAAGTACTTCCTGCTCTTTCCGAAATTACAATTGCAAAATTTGATTTTATTTTTTCAAAATTTTGAAGTCTTTTTCCAGTCCAAGAGGTATTGTTGATGAAATCTTTTAAAGATTTTTCTAATGTTTTATAGGTCTGTACGTTACTTCCTCCTATTTGTTGATAGTTGATTTGCACGTTGGCTAATAACTCCTGAGATTGTCCGTAACTTGAAAATATTAATAAAATAAATATGCTGAATAACTTTTTCATTCTGATAATTAAACTTTGAAACGCAAAAATACACTTTTAGATTGAATAAAAAACGCTGAAAACAAGGCTTTCTTATGTAAAAAGCTTAAAGTTTTAATTTTTCTTCCACCAAGTTGAGAATATCGACCGCAACATCTTCTTTAGATTTGAGATCGAATACCTTTTTTTCATCTTTTGTAAAAATTTTGACTTTGTTGGTGTCGTTTTGGAAACCTGCACCTTCATCTCTTAATGAGTTAAGGACAATCATATCCAGATTTTTTTTCTCCAGTTTTGCTAAAGCATTTTCCTCTTCATTCTGAGTTTCTAAAGCAAAACCAACCAAAAACTGATGGTGTTTTTCTTTTCCCATTTGCAAAAGAATATCTTTATTTTTGACCAATTCAATACTAAATTCCGAGTCGCTTTTTTTGATTTTTTCTTTAGCAATAGTTTTTGGCGCATAGTCTGCAACGGCAGCGCTGGCAATGGCAATATCGACTTTTTCGTAATATTTGAAAACTTCGTCGTACATCTGTTGAGCCGACGTTACACGATGCAGTTCTATATTGTCGTGTTGTGGTTTTAGTTGGGATGGTCCCGAAACTAAAATCACTTTTGCACCACGGGAAGCCACTTCTTCGGCCAGGGCATAACCCATTTTCCCTGATGAGTGGTTTCCGATGAAACGGACTGGATCAATGTTTTCGTAAGTTGGACCAGCGGTGATAAGGACAATCTTTCCTTTTAATTTTTGATCTTCAGATTCTTTTTCAATAATAGATTGAATATGTTTTAAAATTGTATCGTTTTCTGCCAAACGGCCTTGTCCAACTAGACCGCTCGCCAATTCACCAAATTCAGCAGGAATAATTGTATGATTAAAACTTTCTAATGTTGCCATATTTTTAAGCGTAGAAGGATGTTGATACATATCCAAATCCATAGCAGGTGCTATCATTACAGGGCATTTTGCGGACATATAAATCGCCATGAGAAGATTGTCGCAAAGGCCAGTTGTCATCTTCGCCATTGTGTTGGCTGTACAAGGCGCAATTAAAAGAAGATCTGCCCAAAGTGCTAAATCAACATGATTATTCCATGTTTTATCTTGGTTGTAAAAATCGACCAATGCTGGCTTTTGGGAAAGTGTGGAAAGTGTCAAAGGGCTTACAAAATCTGTTGCGGCTTGGCTTAAAACAACTTGTACCTCTGCTCCTTTTTTTAGGAGTTCTCTTACAAGATAATTCATTTTGTAGGCTGCGATGCCACCAGTAATTCCGAGTAAAATTTTCTTTCCAGAAAGAGTCATAACCGTGATTTTTAACTTAACAAAAATATCAAAAAATAAAATAGCAAAACCACAGAATATTCTGTGGTTTTTGTTTATCTAAAGATGTATTCTTTTAGTTTTTCTCTCCAGTTTCTCTGAAGTAGATTTCATCATCTAGCCATTCTTGAATAGCGATAGATGTAGGTTTCGGAAGTTTTTCGTAATGTTTAGAGATTTCGATTTGTTCTCTATTTTCAAAAACTTCTTCCAAAGTAGAGTTGTGCACTGCAAATTCATCCAATTTATTGTGAAGCTCCGTGCGGATTTCAGCATTTATTTGCTCCGCTCTTTTGCCCATAATAACGATGGCTTCGTAGATGCTGCCTACTTTGTTTTCGATTTTGTTTCTGTCGTAGGTAATGGTATTAACCTGCGCATTAGTATCTTTTACACTCATTGTGCGAAATTATTTAGATTTGCAAATATACGAATTATCTTCTTATTCTGAAAGTCGAGTTAGGATCACTAACTGTAGCGCTGTCTTTTCTCGCTTTTTCGATGCTTCTTTGGGTAGCATCTTGTTCTTTTTCTTCTTTTTTCAGTTGGTCTTTAGCTGCATTTTTTTCTTCTTCAGCTTTTTGTTTGGCCGCGAATTCTGCTTGTCTTTTTTCAGCATCTGCAACCAATTTTTCGAATTTTACTTTTTCTTCCTCCAATTTTGGTCTAAAAGCTAAAGCTGTTTTAGCATAATCGGTATTGGGAAGTTCTTTTTCAATTGTTTTGGTATAGGCAATTGCATTGTCTAAACGATCTTTCTTTTTTTCTGGCATTGAAAACAAGGCCAGTTCATATTTAGACTTCATTTTAAAATCTAAAATTTTTGCTCTAAGTTTTGTTGCTGGAAAATCTTCCAAAACATTGTCAAATGCAACGTCTGCAGCAAGATATTCTCCCATTTTGAAATACTGACGTGCATTTTCATAAGCTTTGAACTCTAACTTATAGCCTAATTCGTCCAACATGGTTTGGATGTTTTTAGAACGTTCAGAATCTGGATAATTATTCAAGAATTCCTGAAGTTCATTAATTGCTGATTGCGTATTGGTTTGGTCCAAGTTGTAGTCGTACGAGCCCTGATAGTAGCATATTGCGGACATGTAAGCGGCTTCTTCACGACGTGGGTCTTGTGGGAAAGATACGGCAAAGTTTTTGAACTGATGTCCAGCCAATTTGTAATTTTTGTCGTAATAATTAGCAAATGCGGTGTTGAATCCTACATTCGGGAATTCGTCTGTACCAGCGACAAGGTTAGAAACCCTCTCGTATAAAGCAATAGCATCGCTCCATTTTTTCTTTGCAAATTTTTCATTTGCAGTTTTCAAGATGTAATCTTTGTCGGCACTTTTTAGCGCACGATCCATTTCGCGATTACATGATAATATAAGGCTCGATGCTAGCGCAACAATAATTAATTTCTTCATAAGGATGATGTAATGTTGACAAGTTCAACGTTACGATTTGCAAAAATAAAACTTTTTTGATAACAGGATTTATTATTATGATAATATTAACGTTTGACG
The DNA here is from genome assembly GCF_053891095.1 of Soonwooa purpurea. Classification (NCBI taxonomy): domain Bacteria; kingdom Pseudomonadati; phylum Bacteroidota; class Flavobacteriia; order Flavobacteriales; family Weeksellaceae; genus Soonwooa; species Soonwooa purpurea. The sequence goes on along the minus strand of NZ_JBSSMA010000017.1, from coordinate 3,628 downwards.
CTCAGAAATTATCTTTATTTACAGAATTTTTTAGATTAAAAATAATTATGCATACAACTCATAGCCTAGAAGTGCAAAAGTTGTTTGCAAAAGATTGGATTTTACTTTTTTTTCTGCTTCAATTAAATAGTTTTTTTCTGTGGTGCTAGGTAAATATAACTCATAAAAATTTTTATTACGAATCACAAAAAGTGTGGAGCCGATAATGTTTGTAAGAATGTCCTCGGATTTTGGTGCATTATGGAAAACTCCTGTCACAATGCCTTTTTTTATAATGTCTTCAAATCGAGTGACACAAATGTTATAAAAGTCTAATAAGTCGTCTTTTATTAAATCGTTGACACGAATCTCTTGTGTTACGAAACCGTGGAAATAATTGTATTTGAAAAATAATCCGACAATATAATTAATAATCTCCTTCATTTGCATTTCCGCTTTGCCATCTTTGATGGTTTCGGCAAATTCTGAGAAATTTTCTTTGGATCGTTGCACGCGGTATTGATATAAGAAAGACATCATTTTTTCTTTGGACCCAAAGTAATACGAAATCATCGCCACATTGATGTTTGCCTTGCTGCATATGTCACGCACAGAAGTGGCGTCGAAACCTTTTATCGCGATAAGTTCTTCTGCGACATCCAAGATTTTTTTCTGCTTATCCGTGAATTTCTTCTTAACCATATTGATTGTAAAAATAAGTTATTTTTTTTGATTGGAACAAGTTCGGTTTCAATTCATTAAATTATCTTTGAATTATGGATTTTTTTGATTTTCATCACCACCATTCGGGGCGCTTCGGGATTTATAATTTGGATTTGTTTTCTAATGACGATTCCAAATGTTTTTCCGTAGGACTTCATCCCAAAGACATTGACAAAGATTATCCCAAATTGTTGGACTGGATAAAAGAAAAAGCAAAAGATAAAAATTGTCTTGCGATTGGCGAATGTGGGCTAGATGCTTTGGTAAAGATTGATGAGGAGTTGCAACAAAAGGTTTTTAAAACTCAGATACAGATTGCAAATGATATTAAAAAACCCGTCATTATCCATTGTGTTCGAAAACATGCCGAATTGTTGCGGTTTTCAAAATATGCAGAAGTACCAATGATTGTCCATGGGTTTAATAAAAAAGAAAATATCGCTAAATCATTATTAACTCATGGTTTTTATCTAAGTTTTGGAAAATCTTTGTTGGAAAACCTATCTTTGCAATCTGTTTTTAGAGATTGTCCCGCGGATCGTTTTTTTCTTGAAACGGATATTTCGGATATCGATATTTCTGAAATTTTTCATCAAGCCGCTTTGCTGAAAAATATTGAGATTTCAGAATTACAAAATCTAATACAGAAGAATTTAAATTTTATTTTTAAAAATGAGTGAAATTTGGCTAGAACGGACAGAACTTTTATTGAAAGAGGAAGGTCTCCATCTTCTGAATAATGCAAAAATATTGATTGTAGGATTAGGAGGCGTAGGGTCTTTTGCAGCGGAGTTTTTAGCCAGAGCGGGTGTTGGACATTTGCATATTGCAGACGGCGATACTGTTGATATTACAAATGTTAACCGGCAATTGCCAGCTCTGCATTCGACAGTAGGTAAGCACAAGATAGATGTTGTAGGCGACCGACTTATGGATATTAACCCAAAACTGGATTTAGTTCGTATCAACGAGTTTCTTAGTCCAGAACGAATGGAAGAGCTTGTTGTTTCGGAGAAATTTGATTATGTATTGGATTGCATCGACTCGCTGACACCTAAATTGAGTTTAATAAAAACCTGTCGCCGAAATAAAATTAAATTAGTCTCTGCGATGGGTGCTGGAGGTAAGGTGGATCCCAGCAAAGTCATGGTGCGCGATATCAGCAAAACCAATAATTGTCTTCTCGCCAAGCAAGTTAGAAAACGCTTAAAAAAAGAAGGTGTTACCAAAGGTTTTCGATGTGTTTTCTCGACAGAAATTCAGGATGAAAACAGCCTGAAACTAACAGACGGAAGCAATTTTAAAAAATCTTTTTATGGCACCATAAGTTATATTCCAGCGTTGTTTGGACTCTATGCAGCCGCAGAAGTAATCAACAGTTTAACAGGACGAAAATAATATATGACAAACTTCCAATATCCAAAATCGGAGAAATTAAAATCGAAATCCGAAATCGATTCACTTTTTAAAAAAGGTAAATGGATATCTTCTGGAAGTGTAAGGTTAATTGTGTTAAAATCTAACGCCGATTTTTCTAACACTAAAGTTGGTGTTTCTGTTTCAAAAAAGTTTTTTAAAAGCGCAGTTGACCGCAATAGACTAAAAAGATTATTGCGAGAATATTACCGCCATAACAAAAGTCTGTTTGTAGAATTGTTCGGAGAGAAAGCTTCTATTATGTTGTTTTGGGTGTCAAGAAATATGCCAGATAAATACCAATCGCTTGAACAAGAGTTAAATACTTTACTCAATTCCAAAAAGTAATTTTGAAAAACTTTGCATAGTTTTTGTAGATCTAGAATCTAAAAAAATAAAACTATGTCCGACATTTTCCCTTATATCATCAGTGCTTTTGTGGGCGTTGGTTTGGCTGCAGCAACGGGGTTCCGGGTTTTTCTACCGATGTTTGCTGTAAGTTTAGCATCTTATTTTCATTGGATTCCCGCCAACGATAATTTTGAATGGTTGGCTTCTTTGCCTGCGCTTATCACGACTGGCGTAGCCACAATAGTTGAAATATTGGCTTATTACATTCCTTATATTGATAATGTTTTGGATAGTATTTCCATACCGTTGGCGACTGTTGCAGGTTCGGTATTGTTTGCTTCGCAGTTCATGGAAATTGGAGGTATTTCAGAATGGGCTTTGGCTTTGATAGCAGGTGGGGGAACGGCGGCCACGATAGCTTCTGGGTTTGCTGGCACGCGTGTCGCTTCGACCGCAACAACGGGTGGTGTAGGAAATCACCTAGTTGCAACGACAGAAACCGCAGGTGCTAGTATGATGTCGATATTTGCTTTGGCCTTACCTGTTTTAGCATTTATTTTCGCGATCGGTTTGGTTATTTTAGTCATCATTTATGGCCGGAAAATATGGAATAAATTTCGAAAGAAAGTGCCTAATCTTGAAGATGCTGATTATATATAAAAAAACTCCCTCGAATTTTTGAGGGAGTTTTTATTTTTTAGAATTGTCCCGTCCTGAAATAGCGATACAAAAAAAATAATCGTTATTATTGAAGAAAGAAACAATTATGTAAAACGCACCCAACGCGATTACAGCATGTCATTTAAGTTGAACGTTGTAAAAGAAATCGAGTCTGGAGAACTCTCTACCACTGGTGCTTGCCGAAAATATGGCATTCAAGCTCGAAGCACAGTTGTGAGTTGGCTCAGAAAATTTGGTACCTTTGACTGGGAGAACCAAATGCCTTCGAATATGCCAAAGTCACCAGAACAAAAGATTATGGAGCTTGAAGCCCAAGTAAAACTTTTGCAAAAGCAGAAGGCTTTCCTTGAGAAACAGGCTTATGTGAATGATAAAAAAGCCATTATTTTCGATATGATGATTAACCTTGCCGAAGAGGAATATCAAATTGATATACGAAAAAACTCACCACCCGAACTATCGAATTTTTCCGAAGGGA